>JACQVV010000346.1 GCA_016209595.1 Planctomycetota bacterium | reverse complement strand
TCGCGGTGGACGACGCCCTGTTCGTGAGCGTGGGCGAGGGCACCGACCACCGGCAGGAGAACGGGCAGGCGGCCCATGGGATCGCGGGGAGCGGTCGCCATCCAGCGGGCGAGTCCCGTCCCGTCCACGTATTCCATCGCGTAGTAGACGTAGTCCTCCTGGCGGCCCGCGGCGTGGATGCGGACGATGTTCGGATGAACCAGCCGGCCGCAGATCTCGATCTCTCGCTCGAACCGGGCGAGGCGCGTCGGGTCCATCCGGTCCCCCACGGCCATGACCTTGAGCGCGACCTCCCGTTCGAGCGCCGTGTCGATCGCCCGATAGACGATGCCCATCCCCCCCCGGCCGAGCTCCGCCAGGATCCGGTAGGTTCCGAACCGTTCCGGGATTCTCCCGAGTCCCGGACTCGCCGCGTGTCCTTCTTCGGACGAGGAGAGGAGATCCAGGCTCTCGTCCATCAAGCGGCCGGCGTGGGTGAGGAGCCGCGAACCGATCCGACCGCTCGCGGCCAGGTCCCGGACGCGATACCAGTCGGCGAGCGCCGCCACGTCGTCGCGAGAGAGATCGCCGGCGAGAAGCGCTTGCCGGAAGAAGTCGGCCGCCGAGCCCGCCGCCTGGACATGGGACTCCAGACGGCCGGCCCGCTCCGGTCCCGGGCGGAGGATCTCGCCCACGAAGCGAAGGAGGGCCTTCTCGTCCTGCCGGTCCACGAGAGAACATTCTACCTATCACGCAATCAAGAGCGCCGGGCGAGGACGATTCCGTAGCCCCCTCTCTCTTCGAGGCGGGCGTCGGGGAAGAGCTCGCGAACGACTTCGAGGTGCTCCCCCGCGGCTTTCGCGACGAGAGCGAGGTGGCCGCCCGGACGGAGGTTCTTCTTCGCCGCCCGGACGAAGGAGCGTGCGATCCGGAAGTCACCGAAGTAAGGCGGGTTCGCCAGCGCGAGGTCGAAGGGGCCCGGAAGGTCCTCCAGGTCGGCGCGGAGAAGCGCCGTCGCCTTCTGGATTCCGTTCGCGCGGGCGTTCGACGTCGCGAGCGCGACCGCGCGCGGCGAGCTGTCGGCGAGGACGATCTCGCCCGCGCCGAGGAGTCCCGCCGCGATTCCGAGCGCCCCCGTCCCGCACCCCAGGTCGAGGACGCGGCCTCCGGCGGGGACCTGGATCGCTTCGACGAGGGTCCGGGTCCCGGCGTCGAGACCCGTCGATCCGAAGACTCCGGGCCTGACGGCGAGCGTGAGGACGAGTCCGCGAACCTCCCGCTCGAGCGTTCGGCCGCGGTCCTTCCAGACGCGCTTCTCCCGGGTCCGCCGGGCGCCGGCGAGCGAGGCTCCCTTCGCGCGGTTCTGGAGCGGGTCGGCCTTCCCGAAGGCGTCCTTGACGACGGAGACGAGCGAGCGCGGGGATCGCTCCGCGGCCACGACGAGGCGCCCGCCCGGGGCCAGTGCGTCGTGCGCCTCCTCGACGAGCTCGCGGAGGAAGGTGCTCTCGCGCGGACCCGCGAGGAGGATCGTGTCCCAGAGGGGTTGCGAACCGTCCTGCCGCATCCCGGCGTCGGGGCCAGTTCCGGGCAGGTCGGCCGCGACCGTGAGCTCGACCGGGACGCCGTTCGCCTCGCAGGTCGAGCGCGCCCTCTCCCCTTCGTAGGCGTCGAGCGAGAGGTGGGCGACATGCGCCTCGGGGAGAAGGTGCCTCGCCGCGATCGCGACCGCGCCTTCCGCGTCGCCGACCGCGAGGATCGTGCGGGCTCCATGCGGAATGGCCTCGACAAGCGAACGCTCGACCGACCGGACGCCCCGGCGGGTCCGGAAGACAAGCCGGCCCTGGCAGAGCGTCTCGACACGCCGCGCCCGCCCGTCGCGGCCGAGGACGATCTCCATCTTCTCTAAGGCGATGCGGCGCGGATCTCGAGGAACTTCCGCTCTCCAAGCCCCGGGATCGCCGGCGGATGCACGCCCACCTCGTCCCGCCAGAAGCGCTCGCTCGCGAGCGTCTCCACGATCTTCTTCAGGTGGCCGTCCTGGGTGAAGAGGAGCCCGCCGGCACGCAGGAGGGGAAAGAGCCGCGCGAGACAGATTCGCGTCGAGGAGAGGAGGTCGACGTCGAGGATTGCGACGTCCACCGGCCGCTCGAATCTCGGCAAAGTTTCGTGGAACCACCCCTTGTGGAACTCGCAAACCTCGATCGCCCCGAATCGCTCGACCACCCTTTTCACGGAGGCGAGCCGGCCCGCGAAAGCCCCGGCGCGGAATCGGGCGGGCCGGCCGTCGAGGTGCTCGTCGAGCTCGTCGTTCGCGGGAAGCCCCCGGAACGAGTCGAAGACGTGGAGCGTTCCGCCCGCGATCCGGACGGCGAGCGAAAGCTTCGCCGTGCTGGCGCCCTTCCCGCTCCCCGCTTCGACGACCGTGAGGCCGGGCCTCCCCGCGAGCGCGAGGATTTGCCGGGCGACGGCGAGCATCTCCCGGTTCGTGTGATAGCCGCGGACAGCGTTCGTTGTCTCGACGAAGCGCCGCACGAGTTCGAGCCGGGCGGCCGCGGAGAACGGCACCGGGTATCGCGCGGCCAGGAACCGCCAGACCTCGCCCCGATCCCGGGTCGCCAGGTACTCGAGCGAGCGGATCTTTCGGTAGAGGCTTCCCGGGCCGCGGCGGATGCGCCAGTTCGGGACGAGGGCCTGGGGGGCGCTACTCACGCTACGAGCGCCTAGCCCGGCGCAACCAATCGCGCGGCGTGACGGCGTTGCAGGGGATCCTGCCGCGGGTGGTGTCTTCAGCCTCGCGCCAGGACACGAATCTCGGCGCGGACGTCCGGAGCGCATTCTCGATCTCTTCCCATGCCTCCTCATACCGCTGAATCTCGAGCGTCCGGGCACGGTCGTCGCCGCAGGGAATGATCGTGGCGACCGGCTTCCCTCGGAAAGTGAGAAGCAGCGTCTCCCCACGACGCAGGGCGCGCATCACGTCGCCCGTCCGATTTTTGAGCTCGCGGGCGGCCACCGCCTTCATGCGGGCTTCTCCGGCAAGTAGACACACCAAGCATATCATGGCTACTCATGGGCGTCAGGGTTCCTCACGCGCGCGGAACCGTACCCGCTTGGAGATTGCCGGATCGCCCGGTAGGTCGGTCCGCACGGTGAGCGCGAGCGTGGACTCTCGGCCGAAGAAAAACGAGGCGAGCCGCGAGAAGAGACCGGGCGCCCGCGCGGGGAGGTCGATCGTGAACCGCCGGGAGCGGCCGGGCTCGATCGCCTGCTCCGATCGCGCGACGAGCGGCACGAGCCCCGGGAAGCGAACGGGGATCACCTCCACCTCGCGGAGGACGAACGGGCGCGCCGTGGGGTTGGCAACGTCGAACTCGAGCCGATACGTTCCGGGACGTCCTGCCGAACGGGAGAGGACCTCGCCACGGACGAATTCCCCCGGCGGGCGGAGCGTGGCCCAGAACTCGAGCTCCTGCCGATAGCCCGTCGCGACCTCCTCGAGCTCGATCGTCCAGTCGACCGCCACCGGTCCCGGCTCGTCCATCCTGGCGAGATCCAGAACCAGGTAGGCCGCGCGGCGCTGGAGGGGGTAGCGCGCGCCGAAACGGGGATCGACGGGCGCGCGCTCGAGCTCGCGCGGCGCCAGGGCGTCGTCCGAGCACCACTCCGACGCGGACAGCCGGCCGGCGATGTCGGTCCTCGTCCCCCGCACCGCGGCCACCCGGTACTCGACTTCCGGCGGCTCGGGGCCGTAGACGTCGAGCGGGACCGTGTAGGCGAGGCCCTGGTGGCACTCGATCGCGATCTTGGAGTGCGCGAGGCGGCGGCCGTCGAGCGCGAGAGAGAGCAAGACGTCGTGCCTTCGCATTCCCGGGAGCGGGCCGTCGTTCTCCAGGACCACGCGCCAGCGCGATTCATGGGCCTCGAAGTAGCGCGCCGGGTCGATCCGGACGGAGAGGAACCCCGGGGTGATCGCCGGCTCCCGGTTCGCGAACACCGCGTAGTCCTTCTCGAGATGGAAAACCCCTTCCGGCGCACCCGGGGAGTCCGCGGGGCCGTCTCCAGCGGCCTCGAACCGGACGCGGAGCTGGACCTTCCCCTTTCCCACGAGCCGGTATGGAAGGATGAATCGAGGGTCGGTGTCCCCCATCCGGCGCCGCCCGAGGTCGACCGAGTCCGTCTCGAAGGCGAGGACCGCCCCGTCGCAGGCGAGGTCGATCTTGAAGGGGACCTCGATCCGGCCTGCCACCGCGCGCGCGAGGCCGGGGATCTGGAGCCGGAAGGCCGCGGGGTGCGTCTGGCGACCGAGCGCGCGCGCGCGAGGGACGAGGAAGCGGACCCGGGCGACCGCGCTCTCGCCCGGCCCGAGCTCGAAGGACGGTGGGAAGACGTAGAGGGGCGACTCCGGGTCGCGCTCCCACTCCAGCCGGACGGGGCGGACGCCCGCATTCTCCAGAAGCAGCGGCCGCTCGAACCGGTGCGCGTCGGCACCCTCGTCGCGGGACGGGGCGAAGTAGGACGCGCGGCCCAGATCGACGCTCTCCGGCCGGATGCGGACCGCGCCCAGGAGGAACCGGACCGGGAGGGCGAACGAGTCGGAGTTCAGGGCGTTCGAGACGAGCCGGATCGCGATCTTCCCGGATCGGGCGAGCATCGCGGCGAGGACCCCCGGCTCGCCGCGCGGGTGGATCTCGATCTCGAAGAGCGACCAGCCTGCCGCTGTGCCAGGTCCGGGGTCGCGCATGCGCTCCAGCCGCGCGACCGAGTAGACGACTTCCTTCTCGAGGCTCTCCGGCTCGAAGGCCAGGCGTTCCACCGCGAGCGGGCGCCGCCCGACGGCGGCGAACCGGACGCGGAGCCCTCCTTCCGGGAGCGAGAAGAACTCGTGCTCCAATGCGACGGGCGCGAGCAGGCAGACGTCCTCGTCGAGCGCCGGCGTTTCAGCCGGCGCCTCCTCGACCCCGCGCGCGGCGAGCTCCTCCTGGAAGGCCTCCCACCGGTTCACGAGGCGAGGACCTCCGCCGGCACGGCTGCCGCGGTCCACTCTCCAGTCCGCGGGAGGTAATGACCCCAGCGGAGCCCCGCGCCGGGACCGCGCTCCAGGAAGGCGACGAAGCGCCCCCCATTGTCCTCCAGGAGCCACTTGTTCAGGGACTGCGAGCCGCAGGCCATCCCCTCCTGGGTGTCGCCGGGCGAGAGCGTCGCGTGGAGGACGAGCGTCGGGTCGAAGGCCGCACGGTCGATTCGGAACGGGAGGAGCGCGAGCTCGCGGTCGGGCCCTTCCACTGGCGCCACCCTCACCGAGTGAGCCGGCCCCTCTCCGAAGCCGAACGACCAGTGCCAGAGCCGCTCGATCGGGGCGATTCCGGCGGCGACTAGGACAGCTGCCCCGACCGCCGCGTCCGGGAGCGCGTCGCCGGTCTCGACTCTCTCGACAGGATCCCCCTCGGGGGCGCCGGCGATGCCGGCAGGGGCGCACAGGAACCGCGCCTGCCCGGCGTCGAGCGTTTTCTCGATGAGGATCCACCGCCCCGCGACGCTCGCCAAGAGGACAGAGCGCGCCTCCGGCCGGGCGAGCGCCCGCGCTCCCGCGATCGCCTCGTGGACGAGGATCGCTCTTGCCCTCGGGAAGGAGAGGCGCTCCAGGACCCCACGGACGATCGGAAGGAGCAGAGCCGGGGCGCCGGGATCGAGCGCGACCGCGGCTCCCGTCCGGCGGGGCTCGATCGGTTCAGCAGCGAAAGCGAGCTCCAGGAACACCCGCTCCAGGAGCCCTTCGACGAAGCGCGCGACCGCGGGGGTCGCGCGGACGTGCCGGAAGACGTCCGCAAGGTCGAAGGCCCCGCGGTCTTCGGGCGCTCCGCCTCGGGCGAACTCCAGGACCGGTTCGTCTCCCGGACGATCCGAGCCCTCCCCCGCGAGGAGCGCGAACCGCGCGGGGAACGACAACCGGTCCGCGCGCCAGGCCCCGGAGAGCGCGCCGGCGAAGGGCTCGGGCAATCCCGGGCCGACCCGCTCCTTCCGGAGGAGGGCCACCTCGATCCCGCCCCGGGAGAGGGCGATCCCGACGAACGATTCCATGGCGGCCGCCATTCTCTTCGCTCCTGGGGCGAAGTGCGAGACCGGAACGCCCTTTCGAACACCGATCTATGGAAGAATGGCGTGGGCTGTTCTCGACTGGAGCGCGCGCGGGCGATCTCGGACAAGGAGAGAGACGAGGCGCGCGCGACCCCGGACAAGGAGAGATTCGTGGAGGGTTCATCCGCGACAGAAGACGAGCCGCGCGACGATCTGGGCCGCTTCTGGGCGCTCGATCCGGAGACGACCTTCCTCAACCACGGCTCCTTCGGGGCCTGCCCCGTCGCGGTCCTCCATTTCCAGGCGCACCTTCGCGCGCGGCTGGAGCGCGAGCCCGTGCGGTTCATGGCGAGAGACCTCGAACGCCTCGCCGACGAGGCGCGCACGGCGCTCGGGACTTTCATCGGCGCGGAGCCAGACGACCTCGCCTTCGTCCCCAACGCGACGACCGGCGTCTCCACCGTCCTCGCCTCGCTCGATCTCGCGCCGGGGGACGAGCTCCTGACGACCGACCACGCCTACAACGCCTGCCGGAACGCCATCGACAGGGCCGCGGCGAGAGCGCGCGCCGGTGTCGCCGTGGCCCAGGTTCCGTTCCCCATCGACTCGCCCGACACGGTCACGCTGCGAGTCATGGAGCGCGTCACCCCCCGGACGCGCCTGGCGCTCCTCGACCACGTCACGAGCCCGACCGGCCTGGTCTTCCCCATTGCCGAACTCGTCGGGGAGCTCGCCAAACGTGGTGTCGAAACCCTGGTCGACGGCGCGCACGCACCCGGGATGCTCCCGCTCGATGTCGCCGCGATCGGCGCGGCCTACTACACGGGCAATTGCCACAAGTGGCTCTGCGCGCCGAAGGGCGCAGCGTTCCTCCACGTCCGGCGCGACCTCCAGTCCCGCGTCCGGCCCCTCGTCACGAGCCACGGGGCGAACTCCCCGCGCACGGACCGCTCCCGCTTCCGTCTCGAGTTCGACTGGACCGGGACGCACGATCCCACGCCATACCTCTCGATCCCCGAGGCGATCCGCCATCTCGACTCGCTCGTCCCGGGCGGCTGGCCGGAGATCCTAGTACGGAACCGGACGCTCGCGCTCGCCGCCCGCCGGCTTCTCGTTGCGACCCGGGGCCTTCCCCTTCCAGCCCCCGACTCGATGATCGGGGCGCTCGCCGCGATTCCGCTCCCCGACTCCCCCCCCGGCCCGTCGCCCCGGAAGGCGGTGTACCAAGACCTCCTCCAGGACGACCTCGTCGATCGGTACGGGATTCAGGTCCCCGTCATGCCCTGGCCCTCGCCCCCGCGGCGGCTCCTTCGCGTCTCGGCTCAAGTTTACAACCGTATCGACCAGTACGAGCGCCTCGCCGCCGCGCTTGGAGAACTGCTTCCCCGGGAGTGACCGGACGGGTTTTCGTACGTGCGGGTTTGCAACACCGAATCGTGCGCCCCGTGCACGGTCCGACCTGCCGGGCCACCCGAGAACGCCTGTGCCGGAAACCGCGCGGCGCGTTCAAGTCCCTTGTCGAGCGCGGGATGGGGGAACCCGGGACGGCGGCACACACTCGATGCCTCCGCCGGCACGGCATTCGCCCGATGGCTCCCTCCACGTTTGGCCGGATGGCGAAAGGAGAGAGAGAACCATGAATCGGAACCTGGAACTCCTGCGGCAGGGCGAGATCCTCCTCGGGGCCGCGAAGGACGACGCCGAGCTCGTGGGATACCTGGAGGAGAGAAGGATCTCGGTCGAGCAGATCCTCGAGGGGCGGCCGCTCCTCGAAGAAGCGAGCGCCGCACTCCGGGAACGCGAGGCGCTCGAGAGCCGCTCTGAGGATCTCGCCCGAGAGGTCAAACGGGAGTATGTCGAGCTCCGGGCGCTTGTCGGTGCCTTCCGCCAGACCGCGTTTCACGCCGTCGAGGGGCGCTGGGATCTCGTCACCCGCCTGCGGGTCCGCAAGCCCCGCGGGCCGACGGGGCCGACCCCGCCCGTGCCTCCCGCCGTTCTCGCAGGCCCCGCGATGGAGGAACAGACCGGCGGTCCCGACAACGGGAACGGCGAGGCAAACGGCAACGGCTGCCGCAGGTACGGGCCCGCCCTCCTCATGAAGTTCCTGGGACGCTCGCGCCCCATCGTCGTCACGGCCCTCACGGACCCCGAGATCCTCGCCGCCCTGGAACGCGTCGGGTGCACGAGGAAGGACCTCGACCAGCTCCAGGGGCGAATCATTGACCTCTCCACCCGCGCCCGCGAGGAGATCGCCGCGACGGGCAAGGCCGGGGAAGCCGCGCGCCTCTTCCGGGATCACGCGCGGCGCTTCCGCACGTGGCTGGGTCCCTGGAAGAAGAGACTCAAGAAAGCGCTCGCGGATCGCCCGGACCTCAAGGCACGCCTCGCGCTGGCGTAGCCTTCGGCAAGGGTCCCACGAGTCCTGAGCCGTCCATGGAAACGAACCCGAGGATCGACTACATTGAACTCGAGCAAGAGCCGATCCGGATCGGGCAGATCGTCCTCGCCGCGGAGAAAGCCATGTCGGACAGCACATCCCAGGTCCTCCTCCCGCACCTGGAGGAAGGCGAGTCGGAGGAAGGTTTGAGCACCCTTCAGGCGAGAGAGATGAAGGATGTCTCTTCCGTCCTCGAGCGCTACTTTCCCGTGGCAGAGGACTACGTGGCGTTTGAGCAGATCGTCTACTACGACCGCCGGGACCACCGCCGATCGGTCCGTCCGGACGTCATGGTCGCCCGCGGAGTTCCCGGGGGGACGCGTCCGGGGTACTACCCTTGGCGGTGGGCGAAGGCGCCGGACTGGGTCCTGGAGATCGCGTCGGAAACGACGGCCCGGCGAGACCGGGAGCAGAAGCCTGCCATCTACCGCGCCCTGGGCGTGCGGGAGCACTTCCTGTTCGATCCGGAGGGGGCCTACCACGAGAGGGTCCTCGCCGGCTTCGCCTTGACGCCGGAGGGATACGTGCCCATCCCCGAGAACGACCGGGGCCGCATCCCGAGCCAGGCCCTGGGACTCGAGCTCGCACCCCAGGAGTACCGGCTCTTCAACGAACGCTGCTTCCGTCTTCGCATCTATCGTCCCGGAGAGGACGACCCACTCCCCCTGACCGACGAGCTCCTGGCCCAGAAAGACGCCGCCCTGGCCGAAAAGGAGAGGGAAATCGAAGCGCTGCGGCTCCGCCTGAAGGGAGAACTCGGGGCGTAGGGGGGCGAACGGCGCGCCCGGCGAGACGGAATTCGGGTCAAAACGAGATCAAGGGGACCTACCTCCTCTGCGGCGGGCTCGCCTTCCTCCTGGCCCGTCTGGCCGCCAGGCTCTACCGTGCCCCGCGCTCTGGCTGCCCTCGCCGTCCAGGTTCGTTCCGTGGACAAGCCGCGCGCGCAGGACGACGCCGGGGAGATCGTTGTCATCCTTGACGCTCCGCACTCCCAGGACGCCTCGGCGGAGCTCCCCTCGCCCGTGCCGAGCCCTCTCGATGGGCTCGTGGCTGGTGGGATCCCGTCGAGATGACCTCGTGAGGGGGTAGTCGGGCAGTCCTTTCGCCCCTTCGAACACGGGGTAACTCGGGGAGGTGACACCACTTCCGGGGGGGACCGTGTCGAAGCTTGTCGGAGACGTGACCACGACTTTGGTCCCGCATCCGGGGCAGTCGACGACGCGGCCCGCGAGCGACTTCGGCGCCACGAGAGCCTCCGCGCACTTGCAGGAGAAGCGGATCCGGTCGGCGGCGGTCGCGGGTCGCGGGGCTGTTCCGGCCGGCGGCGATGGCGGCGGCACCGGCTGCCTGCGCGTCGGCGCGGAGGGCACCGCGCTCGCCGGAAGCGCCGAGCCCAGGACCACGATCTCCCGGCAGTAGGGGCAGCGGACCTTCTGCTCCTTCTAGTCCTCCGGGAACGGGAAAAGGACCTCCCCCTGCACCCGGCCCCGTATTCGAACCTCCTGCCCGACGTGCTCCTTCAGCCATTTCGCTTGGTCGTGGGTGGGTCCTACCACAAGGAGCTGGCCATAGCCCAGGGAGTTGATGAAGTACAGGATGCCGTCGGACGTCACGATCCCCTCGACGACGCTGTCTTTCAGCCATTCTTCTCTCTGCTCGTCGGACAATCCAGCAGGGGCCGGAAACTCATCCGATCCCGACGCTAGGCCGAAGACAAGCATGACAATCCCGAACAGGATCCCCGCGCCGCCCATGGCGGTCCCGCCCACGCAGAGCCCGCGCTTTCCGGCCTTGAGGACCAGCCCCGCGATCCCTGTGCCGAGGGCGGCGACCCCGAACACGAAGAAAGGGGCGCAGCAGGGGACCAGGGACACCGCGCCCAGTCCGATCGAGACAAACGGCAGGAATCGGAGCGGCCCGGCTGCCGAAGCTCTTGCCGGAGCGCCACTCGGCGCCGCGCCCAGCAGCGGTTCGATCGGTACGGCCAGCATTTCGCCGCTCTCGAAAACCACCGCTCGGGCATCCGAATCGCTCTCACGAGGAGCCACGACGGGCGCGCCGCATCCCGGACACTTCCCCGTCCGTCCGGCCATCGCGGCCGGCACCTTGATCTTCTTCCCACAGGCCCCGCAGAGGAAACGGACCTTGCCGTCCTCGGGCGACGGGAGACCCGCTCCCGCGGCCGGCGCGACTCGAAGCTCCGGTATCTCATGGAGGGGCACCCACTCGGTCATCCCCCTTCGCCAGACAACCGAGTCCGGACCGAGCGTGCCGGCCTCGAGCATTGCTGACATCTCCCGGGTGGAGAGGGGGCCCAACCGCTCGGATCCGATCTGGGCGCACCAGCATTTTTCTTCGCTCATCGCTCCCTCCACGCTGGCGGGATCTAGGCTTGGTCCGTCTTTCGCGGCCGCCGGACCTTCCGGGCGATGCCGCTCGCACAACGCGAGACGAGGAGCCGTCCGCCCTTCGTTCCCGCGGCAAGGAGCGGCACGGCGACGAGAGCGAGCAGCACGAGGAGAAAAACCTCTAGATGTGAGGACAGCGCGTCCATGTCTACATCTTCGCCAGAAGTTCTTTCTTCTTTGTCTGGAACTCCTCTTCGGTGAGGATGCCTACGTCCCGGAGCTCGGCGAGCTTCCGGATCTGACCAGGGAAATCCGGGGGCGCAACCGGCCCCGGCGACGCCTGCACGACCACGGTCTGGGGCTGGCGGGCAAGTTTCATCCGGCGTCGGATCTCGTTGGTGACTTGGACCATGAAGTCGTAGAGGTCGCCCGCGAACTGGAAGACATTCTCGGACGCGGCGTTGTCGGAGAACCCTCCCCGCCGGATCTCGCTTGCGCCCGGGAATGTGAACTCCATGTGGCCGAAGAGCATCCCCTTCGTGCAATCGACGGAGGTCAGGTTGTAGTAGTCAACCGTCTTGGCGATGACGCCTTGCGCGCCGACGGTGTGGTCGAGCACCGCCCCGATCATCATGCCCGCGAGTCCGCCGACTGCCCCACCAACCGCCGCTCCGCGTCCGGTTGAGCTTACGGCGGCTTTTGCCGATCCTTTCTTGAGGAGCAACACCTTCTCGGTTGTCGCGACCAGCGTTTCGTCCTTGCTGTAGCATCGGGCGACGATCTTCTCCTCGCGGGCCAGGTTCTGCGCGATCCAGCTCTCGAAGACGGGGTGCCGTGCGCCGATCGTCACTTCCTTGTTCTCTGTGAAGAACTGCGCGATGCTGGCCAGCAAGGTGGGTCTCTCCATCTCCCACGCCCGCTGGTAGGCCGCGACCTGGCCGGCGAGCTGCGCCGTGGTCAGGTTCGGCGCCGCTGGCGTCTCGATCCACTGCTGGCAGTGCTTGCACTTCTTGGCGATGGCGAGGATCGCCGCCCCGCAGTTGGGACAGCTCTTGGTAGCCTCGGCCGCCGGCCCGGGCGTGGCAGCCGCTGGCGCCTCGATCCACTGCTGGCAGTGCTTGCACTTCTTGGCGATGGCGAGGATCGCCGCCCCGCAGTTGGGACAGCTCTTGGTAGCCTCGGCCGCCGGCCCCAGCTGCCCCTCCTGGAG
>JACQVV010000361.1 GCA_016209595.1 Planctomycetota bacterium | reverse complement strand
GCGGACGCCCGAGTGCTCGGCGAGATCGGCAGCCGCCACGACGTCCTGGTACCACTGGGCGTAGTCCTTCTCCCTCGGGGTGATGCCTTTCTCTTCGGCCATGGAGTCCTACTTTCCCTTCATGACGACGTTGACGAGCTTCCCGGGCACGACGATCACCCGGACGGGCGATTCTCCCGCGAGTTGCTTCTGGACGACCGGATCGGCGAGCGCGAGCCGCTCGAGGTCCTCGGGGCCGGTGCCGGCGGGCACGACGAGGCGGCTCCTTCGTTTTCCGTTCACCTGGATCGGGACCTCGATCTCCTCCTCGGCGGCGACGGCCGGGTCGGCCTGTGGCCAGGAGGTGCGGAAGATCGAAGGCGCGCGCCCGAGCCTCTCCCAGAGCTCCTCGGCGATGTGGGGGGCGAACGGCGAGAGGCAGCGGACCGTGATCTCGAGCGCCTCGCGGAGGGCGGCGCCGGACGCGCCGTCCGCCCCGCGGATCGCGTTCACGAGCTCCATCGCGGCGGAAATCGCCGTGTTGAAGCCGAAGGTTTTCTGGAGGGCGTCGGTCACTCGCTGGAGGGTCTGGTGCGCCTTTCGGCGGAGCGCGCGGTCCGCGGGCGAGGCGTCCGGCGAGGGTCCGGCTCCGGGCCGTGGAAGCGACGCGCTCCTCTCCGCGGCGGTGTCCCAGAGACGGAAGAGGAAGCGCCGGGCTCCGGTAACGACGTCGGGGCTGTAGAGGAGGTCCTGGTCGGGAGGCCCGGCGGAGAGAATCGCGAGGCGGAGACAGTCCGCGCCCGATTCCTCGAGTATCGAGTCCGGGCTCGTGACGTTGAGCTTCGTTTTCGACATCTTGGGGGTCGAGCTCTCGGCCCTCGCGCCGCATTTTCTACACACGGGCCTGTCCGGAAGGGCAAGATCCACATCGGACTCGCGGAGCCAGAGGTCCTTCGCGCAGTAGTAGGCGGTCTGGCAGACCATCCCCTGGCAGAAGAGGCGCTCCGCCGGTTCATCAAGATCGAGATATCCGAAGTCTTTAAGTACTTTAAAAAGGAAGCGCGAGTAGACGAGGTGCATCGTGGAGTGCTCGCTCCCGCCGACGTACTGGTGGATGGGCATCCACTTTCGCGCGAGAACGCGGTCGAAGGGCTTCGCCTCGTCTCGCGGCGTGAGGTAGCGGAGGAAGTACCACGAGCTGTCGACGAAGGTGTCCATCGTGTCGGTCTCGCGGTTCGCGTCGCCCCGGCAGCGGGGGCACTTCGTCCGCACGAACGACTCGACCGCCGCGAGGGGGCTCTTTCCCTTCGGCGCGAAGTCCTGGACTCCCGCGGGCAGGAGGACGGGGAGGTCCTTCTCAGGAACGGGGACCTCGCCGCACCGATCGCAATGGACGATGGGAATCGGAGCTCCCCAGTAACGCTGGCGGGAGAGGAGCCAGTCGCGGAGGGCGTAGCTCACGGTCGCCGCGCCTTTCCCGATCGAGGCGAGGTGCTCGGCGATCCTCGCCTTCCCCGTCTCGTTGTCGAGACCATCGAAGGAGCCGGAGTTCACCTGCTTCCCCGGCCCGACGTGGGCCGCCTTCATGGTGGCGGGGTCGAGCCGCTCGCCGGCCGGCTGGATCACGACCCGGATCGGGAGACCGTATTTCCTGGCGAAGAGGAAGTCCCGCTGGTCGTGGGCAGGGACGGCCATGACCGCGCCCGTCCCGTAGTGCATGAGGGCGTAGCTCGCGACCCAGAGGGGGACGAGCTCGTCCGTAGCCGGATTCCGCACCCGAGCGCCCGTGTCGATTCCGATCTTCTCCGTCTCTTCCGCCGTGCGGTCGATCGCGCTCTGGCGGCGCATCTCCCGGACCGCTGCCATCACGCGCTGCTCCCGGGGCGTTCCCTGGACGAGACGTTCCACGATCGGGTGCTCGGGGGCGACCGACATGTAGGTGACGCCGTAGACCGTGTCGGGGCGGGTGGTGAAGCAGGAAAGGGTTTCGCCCGTCATCTCGACCGTGAAGTCGATCCGCGCGCCCTCGCTCCGGCCGATCCACTCCTCCTGGAGGCGGATCACCTTCTCCGGCCACTTCCCCCGGAGCTTCGCGTGGTCGTCGAGGAGCCTCTGGGCGTACTTCGACATGAGGAAGAACCACTGCCGCATGTCCCGCGGCTCGACGACCGAGTTGCACCGCTCGCAGCGGCCGCCGTGGACCTGCTCGTTGGCGAGGACCGTCTGGCACTCGTTGCACCAGTTGACCGGCGCCTGCTTCCGGGCGGCGAGGCCATGCTGGTAGAGCCGGAGGAACACCCACTGGGTCCACTTGTAGTAGCCCGGGTGGGAGGTCGAGAACTCGCGGTCCCAGTCGTAGCCCCAGCCCGCGCGGGTCATCTGGACGCGCATCCGGTCGATGTTCGCCCGCGTGAAGGCGTCGGGTTGGACTCCGCTCTTGATCGCCGCGTTCTCGGCGGGGAGGCCAAAGGCGTCCCAGCCCATGGGGGAGAGCACGTTCCTCCCCATCATGAGACGGCTCCGGACGAGGACGTCCCCGATCGTGTAGTTGATGACGTGCCCCATGTGGAGCGTCCCCGAGGGGTAGGGGAACATCATGAGGCAGTAGTAGGGCTCTCTCTTCGTCTCGGAGAGGTCGCAGCGGAAGAGGCCGGTGTCGCGCCAGTGCTTCTGCCAGCGCTCCTCTACCTTGCGAAAGTCGTATTCGTGGGCCATCAGACGAATCCTCGACCGAGGTCCAACCGCCTCTCGGGCGCCTCGGTTCGTTCTGGATGTGCAAAAAGGCGGACACGTTAGCACGGGGCCTCGACCGGGCGCAACGGCGCGGGCCGTCGCGCCGCGGGGCGGAATCCCGCGGGTCAGAGCCTATCCAAGGACGTATCCGTCGGCGAGGCCGAGCGAGAAGCCCGCTGGCAAGGCGCGGCCCCGAGCACCGTAGCATCGCTACATGGAGGGGCCGCAACGCCGCCAGCGGGCTTCGGAGCCGGCCGCAGCCAGGAGATGTTCTTGGATAGGCTCCTACTCCCCGCCGGGGACCACGACGATCGTGTAGCGGAGCCGCGTCTCGAGCTCGCCGTCGGAGGCGATGAAGGTCACGGCGTGGCTGCCCACCTGGTCTTTGGACGGCGTCCACTTGAAGATGCGCCGACCTTCCTCGAAGCTCGACCCGTCCGGGAGCCCCTCGGCGCGGCATGCGAGATCCCCGCCGTCCTCGTCTTCGGCGGAGAGATAGAGCGCGATCGAGGACCCGGCCTCGTAGATGGCCTCCGTCTTCCGGGGGTGAAGGATCCGTGGCGCTCGATTGACGTTGGCGACCGCGATCCGGATCGTGCGGCTCGCCTCGTACTCGCCGTCGGTCGCGACGATCTCGATCTCGTGCTCGCCCGCCGCATCGAAGGGCACTTGCCAGGAGAGTTTCCCCGCTCCCGCGTCGAGCGACGCTCCGGGCGGGAGCTCCCGGGCGCGGTAGGAGATCTCGTCCCCGTCCGGGTCGCTCGCGCCGAGCTCCACTTCGATGCGCTCTCCCTCGCGGAGCTCGTATCGGTCCTGGGCGAGCAGCGAGAAGGACGGAGGGGCGTTCCGGAAGCGACCGAGGGCGTAAGAGAAGGAATCGATGTAGAACTCCGCTCCGGCCTGGCCCGACTGGTCCCCGAACTGCACGAGGTTCTTGCCGCCGTAGCTCTGGGTGAACCGGCCGGTCCCGTCGAACAAAAGGTCGCCATCCACCTCGAAGCGGAAGTCGGTCCCCCGGGTCGAGAGCCGGTAGTCGTGCGCCCGGTCGGTCGTGTCGATCGCCCGGGCCATGTCGGTGCCGAAGACATAGACGTGGCCAGGGGAGAAGATCACGATGATCTCGTGCGTCCCGTCGGCGACCCGGAGCGCGGCTCCGGCGAGCGTCGGTTCGCCCGTGTAGGAGGCGAGGCGCATCCGGAGTCGGACATAGGTCCCCTTCTCCGGTTCCGCGCTCCAGTGACGGGTGATGGAAAACGTCTCCGGCATGCCCGTGTCGACGTGAAGGAGCCCGTCCGCGACATCGACCTCGGCACGTCCCTCGACCTCCCACGGCGGGTCCGCCTCCGCGGGAGGAACGTCCCCCTCGTAGCGCACCTGGAAGATGTCGCCCGCCGCCGCGCCCGCGACGAGGAAGACAACGGGAAGAAGGAAGGGGAGGGGGCCGCTGGCACGACCCTTGCTTCGCAAGGAGAGTGCCGGCGGTCGGAAGGGGGAGGGAGCAGTTCCCCTCCTCCTGGCGAGGAGGCAGGATGGGATGCGCATGGATGATCTATGCAGCATGATACCCTGAGGAACATGAAGATCGATCCCCGGCACCGGTTCCCCCTGGCGTGCCTCGCCGTCTTTCTTGCCTGGTGGATCGCCCTCGCCATCGATCCGAAGTACCGTTCCACTTGGTTCCACGAGAACATGCTCGTCTTCGTGGGAGTGCCCGCCCTCGTATGGCTCCACCGAAAGATGCCCTTCTCGAGGGTCTCGCTCGCGCTCCTCACGCTCTTCTTGTGCCTTCACGAATTCGGGGCGCACTATTCCTATTCCGAAGTCCCGATCTTCGACTGGGTGAAGGACCAGGGGGGCTTCGAGAGAAACCACTACGATCGCGCCGTCCACTTCTCCTTCGGCTTCCTCCTCGCCTATCCGCTCCGTGAGGTTTTCATGCGGGTAGCGTCCGTGAAGGGGTTCTGGTCCTACTACCTCCCGGTCGATCTCGTCATGGCCGCGAGCATGCTCTTCGAGATTTTCGAGTGGGTTTTCGTCCTGGTCGCCGATCCGGGGGCGGGGACGGCCTACCTCGGGTCGCAGGGCGACCCCTGGGATGCGCAGAAGGACATGGGGCTCGCCACGGTGGGGGGGCTCCTGGCGATGACGGTCGTCATGGCGATCAACCTGCTCACGGACAAGAACTTCCGCGCGGAGTTCGCCGAGAGCCTGCGCGTGAAGCGCGCGGAGCCGCTGGGGGAGGTCGAGCTCGCGCGGAGGAACGGGCAGAGGTAGGGGAAGAAAGGACGGGCACGGGTATGGGCGGGGGGACGGTCACGCCCACGGTCAGAGGGACCATCTTGGGGAAGAGAAAAAAGACGAGAATTTCGCCTAGCCCCTTTTCAGCGGGCCTTTTCTCGGCATAATCTCCGGGTCTCGCTGGAGCGCGTGCGCGACCCGGGACCTCGAGCGCCTATGCGACCCGGGACCTGGAGCGCATGCGCGACCCCGGACAAGGAGGAGGTTTTCATGGCCAAGGAGAAATTCGAACGGAAGAAGCCGCACGTGAACGTGGGCACCATCGGTCATGTGGACCATGGGAAGACCACTCTCACGGCGGCCATCACCATGACCATGGCGGTTAAGGGTCTGGCGAAGGCTCGGACGTACGACGACATCGCCAAGGCCTCGGAGAAGCAGGGGCGCCGCGACGAGTCGAAGATCCTCACGATCGCCACTGCCCACGTGGAGTACGAGTCCACGAAGCGGCACTACGCCCACGTCGACTGCCCCGGGCACGCCGACTACATCAAGAACATGATCACCGGCGCCGCGCAGATGGACGGTGCGATCCTGGTCGTGTCAGCGGTCGACGGCCCGATGCCCCAGACGCGCGAGCACGTTCTCCTCGCTCGCCAGGTGAACGTTCCGGCGCTCGTGGTGTTCATCAACAAGGTCGATCTCGTGGATGATCCGGAGCTGGTCGATCTCGTGGAACTCGAGGTCCGCGACCTCCTCTCCAAGTACAAGTTCCCGGGGGACACGATCCCGGTCATCCGCGGGAACGCGCTCAAGCCCTACCAGACCCAGGGGAAGGAAGGGGGGGAGTGCATCGAGCAGCTCGTCGAGGCGCTCGACGCCCACATCCCCGAGCCGGTCCGGGACCGCGACAAGCCGTTCTGCATGCCCGTCGAGGACGTCTTTTCGATCTCCGGCCGCGGCACGGTGGCGACCGGGCGGATCGAGCGAGGCGTCGTCAAGATGGGCGACCCCGTCGAGATCGTCGGCATCCGCGAGACACAGACCACGGTGGTCACGGGCGTCGAGATGTTCAACAAGCCGCTCGACGAGGGGATCCCGGGCGACAACGTCGGGTGTCTCCTGCGAGGCGTCGCGCGCGAAGGGATCGAGCGTGGCCAGGTTCTCGCCAAGCCGAAATCCATCACGCCGCACCGGAAGTTCAAGGCGGAGGTTTACGTCTTGACGAAGGAGGAGGGGGGTCGTCACACGCCCTTCTTCACGGGATACCGGCCGCAGTTCTACTTCCGGACCACGGACGTGACGGGGGTGGCGCAGTTGCCCGAGGGCGTGGAGATGGTGATGCCCGGGGACAACACGGCGATGTCGGTGGAGCTGATCACGCCGATCGCGATGGAGAAGGGGCTGCGCTTCGCGATCCGCGAGGGCGGCCGCACCGTCGGCGCCGGC
>JACQVV010000354.1 GCA_016209595.1 Planctomycetota bacterium | reverse complement strand
CCTCGGGGTCAGGGCGGAGCATGAGCATCGAGTCCTGGCAGCGATTCGTCAGGAGGTAGAACTCCTCGGGGTGGAAGAGGCGAATGGGATAGGGCATCGCGACGGGAAGGTACACGACACCCTGTGCGGAGGATGACAGTCGGTCCTTCTCGTTGCCGGATCCATCGATCTCGTCGATAGATCGGTGGGCCTGGCGGCGTGCTATCGGTCGCCGCCGCCGGCGGCAGTCCGGAGTGTCGCCCGCATGGCCCGCTGGGAGTCGGTGGAGGCGGAGGAGTTCCTGGAGTCGATTCATGTTGAGTCTCTCGGCGGACAAGGGGCCTCCTGGCTGTGTTGTCGGACCACGACGATGATGGAGACCGCAGTCGCGCGGCGACTCCGATCCCGCAAGAAGCCCGTCATGTCTCCAGATTCCTGGGGCCTTCCCCTTGGCCGAACTGAGCGTGTTCCGCTTGGCCGACGCGAACGCGTTCCCTCCGGCCGGACCATGGCAGTAAGGGATAGGAAACTCGGTCTTCTCGCCGCATGTCACGTTGCGACCCTCACCGCCGGTGGTCCTTCCCCCTGTCGTGGTCGGGTCCGTGAACGTGCGGAACTGCAACAAGAAAAATGGGCCGAACGTGCGGCTAGCTAACGGTCGTGGCGGTGGGAAAGATGGCCCAGGAGAGGAAGCCCGCAACTGGGCCAGGGTTACGGCGAATCCGCTCGCGGAGGGGCGAGTGGCCCGAGCCTTGCGCTGTGGGGTCTCTCGTCTGATGGAGGTCAGCGTCAGTGAATCCTGTAACCACCTTCTAAGGAGAAAAGTCGTGACAACGCCAAACGGTTCTATCCTAGGTAGCGCGATCGAGAGCGATCTCGTCGAGCGCGGCAGCCGGGTTCAGGGGGGCAAGCTCCTGGAACAGGCGGGAGCCACGTTCGAAATCGCGCGGCAGCACAAGGAGTCCCTGGAGGGCGTTCTGCCCCAGGGTCTCTTGGAGGAGGGAGAGGCTGCCCGGCAGGAAGTCGAAGCGGGCATCCAGAGTCGGGAGAACGTTGCGGCCGAGACCAAGGACGCGAAGCGCGAGCAGGACAGCGCGCTCAAGTCCGGTCGCCGGTGGGGCCGCCAGGTGGTCGCGCTTGCCCGCATGGTCATCGCAGTCGGTCTCTCGGTCCCGGATGCGCTGACGAAGCTCGGGCGGTCGTGGAGGAAGGTCTCCACGGCGCTCGAAGCCTTCGCTCGGGCGATCGGGCTCCTCAAGGAGAACGCCGAGAAGTTCAAGGCGTTCCCGCTGTACAACATGGTCGTGAACGAAGGGGAGACCCTCGCGGCGCGCCTTGCCCTGGTGGATGCAACCCAGGAGGCCAAGAGGATCTCGGAGCTTCCAGAAGCCGTACGGCGGTATTACCTCGCCAAGGGGAAGCTCCTGGCGGTCGTCCGGATCGTCACCGAGGCCGGGCGAGCCGCCTTCGCGGGAGACCGCAAGACCGCGAAGCGGTTCACCCTGTCGATCCTTCAGAGGAGGGGTCGCAAGGGCAAGGATGAGGCCCCGAGTACGCCGGAGCCTCAGCCGAACCCGGTGTAGTTCGTTCCCGTGCCTGCCGGGCCGGGGCTTCCTCGACCTCCGGAAGCCTCGGCCCTGGCCGACACTCGCCTGGCGCCAGTCGAGAGGTCCCTCGAGCCGGTTTCAAAGTCCCCTGGCGTTGCCGGAAGGGTCCCGAGGGAGGAGCAAGATCCCCCGCTGGCCGGTCGGAGACGCCCTTGGGCCGGTCCAGGAGTTCCGGGGCGCGGGCGGAGTGGTCCCCGGGGCGTTCGGAAGGCCCCCTCGGCCGGCCGGGCGGTTCCCGGCGCTGGTCCAGGTGTCCCCGGGCCCGGACGGCCAGCCCCCACGGCTGAGCATGTCTTCCCCGCGCACGGACAGTGAGCCCCCGCGGCAGGCCGAGCGTCCCCGACGGGTGCAAACCGGGTACCCTGGTAACAGATCTGACCGGGAGCTTGGGTTACAGGTTGGACTTCGGGTATGTCAGCGCGCCGGAGGGCGCGCCCATGCCATGGAAGGAGACCTGTGCCGTGACCGAGAGAATGG
>JACQVV010000341.1 GCA_016209595.1 Planctomycetota bacterium | reverse complement strand
TGTCGTCGCTCGCCGAGACGATCGAGTTCCCGTCCGGGCTCACCGCCACGGCGGTGACGATGTCCGAGTGCCCCGCGAGGGTGCGCCGCCCGGCTCCCGTCTCGGCGTCCCAGAGCTTGAGCGTCTCGTCGTCGCTTCCCGAGACGATCCACTTTCCGTCCGGGCTCACCGCGAGGGCGTTGACGGCGCCCGTGTGCCCCGAGACCGTTCGCCGCTCGGCTCCCGTCTTGGCGTCCCAGACCTTGAGCGTCTTGTCGTCGCTCGCCGAGACGATCGAGTTCCCGTCCGGGCTCACCGCCACGGCGGTGACGTCGTCCGTGTGCCCCGAGAGCCTGCGCCGCTCGGCACCCGTCTCGGCGTCCCAGACCTTGAGCGTGTTATCATAGCTCCCCGAGACGATCCACTTTCCGTCCGGGTTCACCGCCACGTCAGTGACCCCTCGCGTGTTCCCCGAGAGAGTGCGCTGCTCCTCTCCCGTCTCGGCGTCCCACACCTTGATCGTGCGGTCCCAGCTCGTCGAGACCATCCACTCCCCGTCCGGGCCGACTGCCACGGCGGTGACGGCGGACGTGTGCCCCGAGGGGGTGCGCCGCTCGGCGCCCGTCTCGCCGTCCCAGACCTTGAGCGTGCAGTCCCAGCTCCCGGAGACGAGCCACTTTCCGTCCGGGCTCACGGCCACGGCATGGACGTAGTCCTCGTGCCCGGAGAGCGCGCGGTGCTCCGCTCCCGTCTCGGCGTCCCAGACCTTGAGCGTGCAGTCCCAGCTCCCCGAGACGATCCACTTCCCGTCCGGGCTTACCGCCGCGGCTTCGACTTCGTCTCCGTGCCCCGAGAGGGTCCGCCGCTCGGCTCCTGTCTCGGCGTCCCAGACCTTGAGCGTGTTGTCTGCGCTCCCGGAGACGATCCACTTACCATCCGGGCTCACCGCCACGGCCTTGACCAAGTCCGTGTGCCCCGCGAGGACGAGCCGCTCGGCTCCGGTCTCGGCGTCCCAGACCTTGAGGGTCTCGTCCCAGCTCCCCGAGACGATCCACTTCCCATCCGGGCTCACGGCCACGGCGTGGACGATGCCCGTGTGCCCCGCGAGCGTGCGCCGCTTGGCTCCCGTCTTGGCGTCCCAGACCTTGAGCGTCTTGTCCGTGCTCCCCGAGATGATCGACTTCCCATCCGGGCTCACCGCCACGGCAGTGACGCACTGCGTGTGCCCCGCGAGGGTGTGCCGCTCGGCTCCCGTCTCGGGGTCCCAGATCTTGAGCGTCTTGTCATCGCTCCCCGAGACGATCCACTTTCCGTCCGGGCTCACCGCCACTGCGGTGACGTCATCCCCGTGACACGCGAGGGTGTGCCGCTCGGCCCCCGTCTCGGCGTCCCAGACCTTGAGCGTGCCGTTCCAGCTCCCCGAGACGATCCACTTCCCGTCCGGGCTCACTGCGATGCACGTGACCGGGCCTGCGTGTCTCAGTCTCCGATCCCCGAAGAGATCGACCCAGCGGAGCGATCGGTTCTCGGACTCGATGAGTTCTCGCGGCGGGGCGCCGGCGAAGGCCCGCGCGATGCGCTGCGGTAGGGCTCCATCCTGTCCGCCCGCCCAGCCGCAAGCGAGGGTCGTAAGGATGGCGGGGAGATGAACCCGGGTGAGCCGGCTTTCCAGCCTTCTCTTCATGACCAACCTCCAGGAGGACGCAGCACGCGCCACGCTACATGCCGATCATCAGGGCAACGCGACGGGTTGGTCAAGCCTCCCCGGGAACCGCTACGCGGCCGACCCGTCTGTTGGCTGGTCTAGCCCTTCTTGCGCCGGGGACGCCGGGGCTCTCCGCCGTGGGCCGTCTGTCTCGCCAGGCCCTCGGCGAAGAGCAGCAGGAACGTACGTCGGGCTTCCGCCACTCTCGGGTCGTCGAAGACGGCGCGGATGGACTCCCAGCATTCATCGAGGAGCTTCTCGTAGAGCGAGTCGCCGAACGCCCGGAAAAGAGCGACCTCGTAGAGACCTCTAGCTCTCCCGTTCTTGCGATGCGGGCGCTTTTTCGTAGCCATGAAGGAATTATATCAGGCCGCCCCGCCCGGGGGCGACACGGACTACGCCCCGGCGTCGCTCGGTCCCTACGGTCCCCTTCGCTGCGCTCAGGGCAAGCTTGCCGCGACGCGAAAGCCGCGCGTCGAGCTCCGGTCGCTGTCGTCCTCGTTCTCACGGCGATCGAGGCGGATGCCGCTCTCGCTTCCGCTGTAGCCTTCCCCCTTGGAGATATGTGTCTCGTCGCCATGGCCCGTCGTGGCCGTGAGCTCGGCGACGTTTCCCGCCATGTGGTGGCAACCGTAAATGCTCCGGCCGTCTCGCACGCTGTCCACGGGGTCGTAGGTCGTGTGAGGAACGCGTTCTCGCGTGTCGCGCATGTTGGTCAAGGATTCGCTGAAGGAGTTCCCCCAGGGATAACGTCTCCCGTCGAACGCGCCACCGGCGCGCTCCCACTCGTCTTCGGTGGGGAGCCGGTAGACGTGGCTCGATCCCCGGTTTTTCCACTCGATGAACCTGACGACGTCGGAGTAGGACACGCCGGCCACGGGGAGCCTCTTGAAGTCCGGGTGGTTCCCCAGGTCGAAGAGCTGCCAAAGATCGGCATCGTCGGCGCTTGCGTCTTTGGAGTAGGAGGTCTTCGGCCGCAGCGATGGGTCACCATCCGGCGCGGAGAGGAACTCCATCCACTCGCCGTTCGTGGCCTCGCGAAGCGAGATGAAGAACCCGCTCGTCCGGACCCAGCGGTCGCCCTTTGCCGAGAGCGAGACCGCGGCGGGGACGTAGGCCATCCCCTCGGGCGCGTTCTCCTGGGGCACAAGTGGAAACGCGATGTGGCGGTTCTCCGTGAACTCCCGAACGAGCCGGAGCGGGAAGCGTGTTCGGACGAAGTCGCCCCGGGCGAAGACGAGGAGGTAGTCGCCCGGCGGGAGGTCCCGGGACGCCTCGCCGGTCGCCGGGAGGACGAAACGCTCCACGAGGAGACCTGCCGCCTCGGCCTCGGTCCGGAGTTCGAGATCCTCCAGGAAGCAGAGGTTTGCAACCGAGAGCCGCGAGATGGCGCCGGCGAGCGTTCCGGGGAGCTCGACTCCGTTCGCGGGGATCTTCCAGATCTCGACCGTTCCGCCACCTGGCTGGACGCGGACCGAGATCGGAAGGCGGATGCCGGCCCATGCCCGCCAGTGTTCGATCTCGGCGGCGAGCGGTCCGGCGGTGCCGGCCGCGCTTGCCGCGAGGGCGAGCCGCTTCGAGGCGGCGGGGTAGGTCGCGAGCCGTCCCTTCTCGCGGGCGCGGTGGATCTCCAGCGTGGCGAGTCCGAGCAGGGCGCGGGCGGAGAGCTCTCGCGCCTCGCCCGCGCCGGCCTCGCGGTCGGCGGCGCGCGCGGCGAGATCCTCGACCCGTTCCAGGAGGGTCTCGATCGCCCGGATGTCCTCGTCGGGTATCTGGGGGGCGCGCTCGGGACCGAGGGCCTCCCAGTCGCCGGGCGCGATCGAGAGGGGGTAGGCAAGGGCCACCCGGTGAGGCGCGAGCGCGACCTCGGCCTCCTCGAAGACGGAGCGGGCGTCGTCGAGAAGAAGACGCGCCGCCTCGGCCTCGGCGTCCCGGCGGGCCCGATCCCGATAGTCGATCTCCAGGGCGAGCCGGCGTTCGGCCTCACGGCGCTCGTAGTGGACTGAGAGGACTCCCAGGCTCCCGGCGAGCCCGCCCAGGATAATCCCGGTGGTGAGAGAGGCCGAGAGGACCGGGTGGCGGCGGAGCCACTTGGCGATCCGTCGCGCGAGCGGGTCCACGTGGGCGAGGACCGGCCGGTTGTCGAGGAAGCGATGGATGTCCTCCTCGAGTTCCCCCGCCGTCGGATAGCGGTCCTCGGGCGCGCGCGACAGCGCCTTGAGGGCGATCGAGGAGAGCTCCCGCGGGATCCCGCGGCCGGGCGCTCGGATGTGCGGCGGGACGACGGACTTGGTGAGGATCCGCTGGACGACCTTTTCGGGGGCCAGTGCTCCGTGGGGAGGGGTGAGCGCGAGAATCTCGTAAAGGATGGCGCCCAGGGCGTAGACGTCGGTGCGGTGGTCGATCTCGCCGGTGCGCCCGTCGGCCTGCTCGGGCGACATGTACCAGGGGGTCCCGGTCACCGTCCCCTGGAGCGTCCGTCCGGCTTTGGCCGGCTCAAGGAGGACCGGCTCCACCGTGGAGTCCTCCAAGGCGCGGTCGAGGACCTTGGCAATCCCCCAGTCGAGCACGAAGACCTCGCCGTACTCGCCGACCATGACATTCGACGGTTTGAGATCGCGGTGGACAACGCCGCGCGCCCCCGCGTAGGCAACCGCGTCGCATACCTTGCAGAAGACTTGAAGGAGCCTGTGTTGCGACTCGTTGCTGGCCGCGGTCTTCTCCCCCCTCATCTTCTCAAGGATCGACTCCAGACTCTCGCCCTGGACGCGCTTCATCGTGAAGTAGGGGATGCCGCCCTGGAGCACTCCCATGTCATAGACCGGCATGATGTTCGGGTGTTCGAGCTGCCCGGACATCTGCCCCTCTTCCTGGAAGTGGCGCAGGATCCACTCCTTCTGCTCCGCCGTGCCCCGAGGCGTGACGATCTTCATGGCGACCGTCCGCCCGATCGAAAGGTCCTGGACCTCCAGGACCTTCCCCATCCCTCCGATCCCGATCGTCCCCTCCATGCGATACCGGCCGGTCGCCGAAAGTGCCTCGGCGAGCTCGCGCATCTTGCGGCCGTGGACCTCCTCCGACTTCTCGGTAGCCGGTCGTGTCGGCGCGGTCTCGGGGGCAGGTCGCGCGGGCGCGGGCGTCCTGTAGTTCTCGAGGGCCTGAAGGATCGAGAACTCCGATTCCCGGATCCGCTCGACCTCCTCGTGTGAGAGCACATCGAGCTCCGCGAGGTCGCGATGAACTTCCTCGTTGAGCAGCACGTCCATTACGTCCTGCGGCCCGATCAGGCGGCGCGCCAGCAACGTGGTGAGGAAGCCTCCTGTATCGGCGGACTCCTGGGCGGCGGCGCCCAGCTTCGTCCGGTCGGCTTTCCCGGTCGCGAAGAGGATCCGGTTGAGAATCTGTACGGTGGTATCGGCCACGGGTCGCTTCCCGCCACTCAGGATCACCCGGATCCTATCATTCCTCGCTCTCGGCCGGCGAGCTCTCAGGAGACGCGAACCCACCGTTCGCAGAAGAGGTCCCATGATCCGGCGAGCTCGCTCCACTGGCCAATCACGACGAGCGCCCGGCTCACGGGCAGAAACCCGAGGAATCTCTCGCGGCCCATGGCCACGAAGCTCCCAGGCTGCACGATCACACGCCAGTCATGCGCCTTGGGGAATCGCTCGCGCAGGAGCTGTGCCAACGCGTTGTCTTCCACGTGCCGGACGGGGGCGACACGAGGCAACACCGTGCAGTCCTGACAGTATTTCTTGGCGAAGCAGCGGGAGCAGACATCGCGGAGGCAGAAGGGACACTGCGTGGCCCTTTCGCGCACGACATGCTGGGCGCACCGCATGCACCAGCCGAGTTCCTCGGGCAGACCGCGACGGCCGGTTACCGCGCACTCGATCAGGAGACGCGACCTCACACATCTTCCGGACACGTCGGACTTCTCCAAGTACTCGTGAAGGACCCGGTGCCCGGAAAACTCGCAGGTTGCCAGGCATTCCGGCAGGACCTCGGCCCCCGATTCCGAGCAGCGCTCGAACTCCTCGGGGAGCGCCTCCTTTCCCGCAACCGGGCACTGCCGGAGGAATTTTCCGAGCACCCTCTTGCCGGAGACCGCGCTCTTCCTCAGGAGACGTGCCAGCACACGCTTGCCGCTCTTGGCGCAGGTGCCCGTCGCAACCCTCGAAACCCGCTTCCCCGTCTCCTCGCACTGGACCCACTCGCTCGGCGCCGTCGGCTTCTGGCACTCCGGGCAGATCGATACCTTCGAGCGTACCACTCGCCGGCCAGCTCCCGTGAGCGTCAGAGCCTTCGGGGCAACCAGGATGCCGGTCTCCTCGCACTTCTCCATCTCGGATGGCAGGAGCCGCGTCCCGGTCTCGGGGCATCTTTCCAGAAACTTGTCGAGGGCTTGCTTGTCCGAGACATCGGAGCGCGCCAGGAGCGCGGGGCGGACGCGCTTGCCCGAGGCGGCGCACGTCTTGAGGACTCCCCGCCTGACCAGCTCGCCCGATTCCTCGCAACGCTCGGTCTCATCGGGAAGGACAAGCGCGCCGGTCTCCGCGCACTTCACCATCGCGGAGCGAACGGCTCTCTTCCCGCTCGCGGCCGATTTCGCGGTCAGAGACGGGCGGACGCGCTTGCCCGAGACTGCGCAGGTCGCCAGAACTCGCCGCCTGACGAGGACGCCCGAGTCCTCGCAACGCTCGGTCTCATCGGGTAGGACGAACGTGTCGGTCTCCGCGCACTTCACCATCGCGGAGGGAAGGGCCCTCTTGCCGCTTTCCCTCGACACCACGGTCAAGGAGGGGCGGACGCGCTTGCCCGTGACAGCGCAGGTCGTCAGAACTTCCCGCCTGACGAGGACCCCCGATTCCTCGCAAGACTCGGTCTCATCGCGGAGGATAAGGGCGCCGGTCTCCGCGCATTTCACCATCGCGGAGCGAAGAGCCTTCCTACCGCTCGCGGCGGAGTCCGCGGTCAGCGAAAGGGCCACGCGTTTCCCGGTGACGGCACAGATCGCGATCTCATCGGGCAACACCCGCACCCCGGACTCCTCGCAAAACACGAGCGAATCCGGTCTGGCGTAGCGATTCGAGATCGCCGACTTCTCGGCGACCTCCGGTGACAGCCAGCGACCCGTGACGGCGTCCTCCCTCGCTTCCGACTTGGGGAGCCGCCGTCGAGTTGCATCACACACCACGACACAGTTCGGGCAGAAGCGGCCGGGTCGATCAAGATCGACCGAGTGATCGACGCAGAGAGATCTCCCGCAGTCCACGCACTTCGTGGAGTGCTCGTCGCAAAGGGGCGCCGAATCAACGCAGCACGCCTGGAACCGGTAGCTGCAAACGGGGCAGAGCTCGATCTGACACCCCGTCACGCTGCACGCCTTGAGAGCCCTTTTCGCCACAATGTGGCCGTACGTGCAGATGTCCACGTCGCAGCCAAGAGACTTCCGTGCGTCGGCGAGGTTCTTCAGGAGCTCGCAGCCGAACCAGTCGGAGAAGGGGATGAGCACCACATCCGCCGGCACCTCGCGCCCGGAGCTCGTGCGGAGGAGAGCCCGGGCGTGAACGAGGTCGAACGTCGCGCCGCGGAACCCCACCAGATCGCCGGTGGCTTCGACGGCGAATCGCCGCGCGAGTTCCTCGCGAGCTCTTCTCGTCTGTTCCTCGTGCTGGCGGAGCGCCTCCGACCGGGTCGAGGGATCCGCGAAGCTCCCGAGGTACTTCTCCGTCCTGGATGCCGTCTCCTCCATTCGCGACACTTCCCTCTTGTGCGCCGCCCTGTACCACTCCCGGAACTTCAAGAAGTCCTCGTCACGCGCGATGAGGTTCCCGATGCTCGCGTCCGCCGAGTTCTCAATGCGCTGCCGCACCTCGTCTTCCTTGGAGACATCGATGTGGCCGTCCTCTTCCCGAAGACTCGACAGGCGAACCTGGATCCCGCGACGCGCCTCGGCTGGCAGTTTCTCCCCGCCGGTGAACGCCGTGGAGTGCATCTTCACGAGCTGGTCGTGGGCGACCGACTGGGTGCAGAGCCAGACCCTTTCGAACGCGACCTCTTCCTCCCTTCGTTGTTCGGTCAGGGAGAGCACCTCCATCCCAAACTCCCCGAACCTGGCGCGCAGATCCTCGATAGGCGCGTCGCAGGGGAGCTCCCGCCTGTCCGCAAGCCAGTAGCAACAGCGGTCCTTCCACCGGCCCACCACCTCGCCAAACGCCTGGCTCTCTTCCCGGAGGACTCTCAATGTGGAGGGGCAAGATAGATCGTCCGGCTCCGGGACGGAGCCGAACGTGTACCTCTCCGATCGGTACTCGCCCGGCCGGCGCACCTCGAGCTCGTCGCCGGAAGTCGTTATCTCACACCCTTCCCGCTCGAAGGCCCGGCGACAGAACTGGCGGAATTCCACCCGGGGCCGGACGGGCGCGAAGCGCGGCTGCTCGGGTCCGGAGTCCTTGTCGTAGCCGCCGCCCAGGTTTTCGTGGGTGAACTCCTCCGCCTCCCTGAGCAGCCGGCGGGCCTCCTCGATGCTTTTCTGACGGGCTTCGAGGTCCTTCGAAACGTCCCTGCCTTGAAGCGAGGCGAGGATCATCCTGAGGATCTCCTGCTGGAGGGTCTCCTCCGGGTCCTCCCCCAGGGCGTTCTTGTAGGAGAGGATTTCCTCCATCTCGCCGATCGCCATCTCGAACAGGCGGATCTTCTCCATGAGCCGGAGAACGATGAGGTCCTCCACCGTTCCCTCGAGCGCCAGGTTCAGGACCTGGACCGATTCGGCCTCCTGTCCGAGCCGCTGGATGCGGCCGATCCGCTGCTCGATCGTCATCGGGTTCCACGGCAGGTCGTAGTTGACCATGACGTTGCACTTCTGGAGGTTCACACCCTCGGCAGCCGTGTCGGTGGCGATGATGAGGCGAACTCGGGGTGGATCGGACTGGAACGCGTCGATCGCCTTGCGGTTGGCGGCGGCCTCGCTGCCGCGAACCAGAGCGATCTCGTGCTCTAGCGACGGGTCGAGGGCGAGGAGCGCCTTCCGGATGAACTCCTGCGTCTCTAGCCTGGTCGTGAAGACGAGGAGCCGCCACTTCTGGGGGTTCTTGGCCCGGAGCTCCTCGACCAGCTGCTTGATCCGGTGGACCTTGGCGCTCGTCGCGATCGCCCGCCCTCGCTTCGCGAGGGCCAGGAGCTCCGGAGCCCGGTCGGGAAGAGTCGATGCCTGCTTCTCCAGGAAGGCCGCTCCCGCCCAGGGGCTGCTCATGCACGAGATGGCAAGCTGGATCTGAACCACCCTTGCCAGATTAGGCAGAAGGTTCAGGCAGCTCCGCAGGAACTGGAGCTCATCGTCGCGTGGCCGCAGCCGGAGGAAGAGGGGCTCCCTCTCGGGGAAGCCGAGCTTGACCTCCTTCCGTCGCTTTCGCCACATGTGCCGCGCGATGGTGCTCCGGAACTCCGGCGCCATGGCCTCGCGGATCTGCCGGGCCTTGGACTTCCCGTCCTCGAGGTAGAGTTCGGCAAATTGCTCCGGGTGCCCGAGGGGATTGGGCTCGGGGGCGACGAGAAGGTCGAGCAGGCTATAGACGTCCCACAGGCGGTTCTGGAGCGGCGTCGCGGTGAGCTGGATGACGAACCGGAAGGCCCCGCGCGCGATCGCGTCGTGGAGAGCCTCGGCCTTCCGGGGTGGCTTGCCCGGACCATGGAGGTTGCGGAGATGATGCGCCTCGTCGAGTACGACCAGGTCGAACCTGGCTTTCTTCAGGCGCTCGATGTATCGGGACGCCGTTTCGTACGTGGTGATGAAGATGGGAGCCCTGGCGCCCTCTCCCAGCGCCCCGGCACCCGAAGCCGCCACGCTCCGCGTCAGGTTGAACTTCTCGGCGAGCTCCGTCTTCCACTGATCCATCATGATCTTGGGGCAGACAACCAGGACCTTTTCAATTTGCCGGCGCCGGAGAAGCTCCCCGACAATGATCCCGGCGGTGATGGTCTTGCCCAGGCCGACATCGTCCGCGATGAGACCGCGCCCTCGTGGGGCGAACCGGCGAAAGAAGGCGATGGCCGCCTCGACCTGGTGCGCGTAGGGCTCGACGTTCGCCTTGCGATCTCCTTTGAAGATCTGGAAGTCGTCCCTGGAGTTGATGCTGATCGCGCTCGCGAGGCTCCACTCGTGGGCGGCAAGGTGAAGCTCGTAGTCGAGCGGACTCCTGGCGAATCCATTGGGGCGCGTGACGAGGAAGGCGATGGCCTCGGGGTGAGCCGGGATCGAGATCCGCATGTCGGACGCCGGATCATCGATCGCTGTGGCCGTAGGTCGGGACGGACGGCGGGGCGGTAACGGCCCCGATGGGGGCTTCACCGGAGGAGCGAGGTCGTCCATGCGGGCGCCAAGACCACGTAGAGTTCCCCACGCAAAGGAGCGCAGCCCGGCATTGGGCGTCGTCTTGTACACGGCGATGAGATCGGGAATGGCCCGCGGGTCCCCGATCGCTTTCAGAGCCGCGACAGCGGAGTCTCGGTCATGCCAGGTGGCGTCTCTCAGCGCCTCGCAAAGTGATAGTACGGCGGCCGGGTCACCGATGGTTGCGAGTGCGTCCGCGGCGTGCCAGCGGTAGCGCCAGGACCTGTCGAGAAGGGCCTTGCAGAGATCCGGGACGGCCTCCCGAGCCTGGAGTTCGGCGAGCCTCTGGGCAGCGCGCGTCCTCCGGTTCGAGTCCTCTGACTGGAGGTCCTCACGGAGTCTCCCGATCTCCCCGGCACGGTCCGCCGCGTGGGTTCCCATGGCCGTGGCCGCTGTCGCGGTGCTCGTCCAGTCGAACCGCTCCGGCCAGAGCGGCCTGCGCGTCTCGGAATCCACGCGGTGCTCGAACCCGCATTCCGGGCAGACGCGGTAGTAGTTCTGGCACGCCTTGGACAGGGTCTCCTGGGTGGCGACCTCCGCCGGGAAAAGATGCTCGCATCGTCTCGACGGTCGAGGGCAACGGTAGCTCGACACGCGCGGCCTCTCGCTGTAGGGAATCTATCCGCCCGCGGATCCCATACGATCCGCATCGAAACGTGACTGTCAAGCGCCGAAGTGAAAGAGGTATCCGAGGGACTCAGGACCGTGGACAGGCAGGCTGACACTTCATGGCCGACGCATGAGATCCCAGAAAGCCCGCGGGTTCACGATCTTGACGGGCAGGTCGGCGGCAACATCCAGCAAGTCACGGTCACCCGTCACGAGGAGTTCGGCCCGGGCGTCGACGGCGGAAGCGAGGACCCAGCGGTCAGCCGGGTCCCGAATCTCGATGGGTGACGGCGCTTCGGGCCGCGGGTGGACCTCGTGCGCGCGCAGGAACATTTCGATCTCATGGATCGTGCGAGCCGGGAGTTTGAGACGGGTTCGAAGCGCTCGGAAGAGTTCCCCGAGCACCACTTCGCTTGTGACGAGGGTGTGCTCGGCCAGCACGACTCTCAGGACGTCGGCGCATACGCCCCTCGTCGCGAAGGCGCTCACCAGGACGTTGGTGTCGAGGAAGACCCTCAAGAGATGTCGCGAGCGACGTCCTCGTCGGTGAGATAGCCCCGCGCCTCCGCGAAGGGGAGAACCTTCCGGCGCAGGGAGTCGAAGCGAAGCAGCGCGAGTTGCCGCCGCAGAGCATCGCGCACGAGGTCGCTCCGGGTCCGGCCCGTTTGCCTGGAGACCCGCTCCAGGAGTTTCTCGAGATGAGGCTCGATTCGTACCGTGATGGTGTTCTTCATGTCCTACAGTGTATTACGATCGGCATGGTCGGGCAAGGATCTGTCTAGCCACGCACTTCCGCCGCCATCTTCGTGTGGCCGCCCTAAACAAGAGGGCGCGATTCTGCACAACGCCTCGGCAGCCCTTGCCGCCGCTGGCTGCGTTGCGGCCCCTCAATGTAGCTGCGCTACGGTTTTCGGGGCCGCGCCTTGCCAGCGCCGGCAATCATCCGCCGATTCATGGTGCCGATTCGCGCCCTCTTATTTGGAAGTCCGGGTAGAATCGGCGCTCTTCGAGAGGAGGGGTGAGGCGTGGCGGACGCGATCGATGCGGTCTTCGGGCCGCGGGGCAGGCGGCGGGCGCTTGTCGTGGCCGGGGCGTGCGGAACGGTTGGTTTCGGAAAGCTCGGGCAGCTCGCGCGGCTCCTTGCCCCGCAAGGCGTGCCGGTGGTGGGGCTCGACGTGATCGACGCGGTGCATGGGGTGCCGGAGCGCCTGCGCGCCGAGTTTGCGAAGAAATTCCCGCCGGCGAAGGTGGACGCGATCCTGGCGAGCGTTTCCGCGGTGCGGGGCGGCCCCGCCGAGGCTGGGGTGGAGGCGGGTTTCGTCTTCGAGGCCGTGCCGGAGCGCCTGGACCTGAAGCAGAAGCTGTTCCGCCAGGCCCGCGAGGTCTGGCCCGACTCGCTCCTCTTCAGCGCGACGTCCGGCTTCACCACGCGGCAGCTCTACGCGGGCCTTCCGGGCGCCGAGCGATCCGGCGTGCTCCATCCCTTCTTCCCGCACCTCACGAACAAGATCTTCGAGCTTCCCGTCGATGGGACGACCGGCAGCGCGGCGCTCGATGCCGCCCGCGCGCTTCTCGCGGAGCTCGGGCTCCTGATCGTCCCGGTTCGCGACGTGGCCTCGTTCGCGGCGGACCGGATCTTTTGCATGCTGATGCTCGAGGCGATCCGGATCCACATTGATACGGGGCTCGATCCGGCGGCCGTGGACGCGATCGCGCGGCGCGCGTTCGGCGCGAGCCCGATCCTCGTCCACAACATGATCCGGGGCGCGAATGGCCTCACCGTGAGCTGCATCGACCTCCTGGCCCAGGAGCACCCGAGCCCTCTCTACGATGTGCCGCAGGCCTTCCGCGAGAAGGCCAAGGACCCGGGAGCGACGTGGCCGTACGACAAGTCGAAGGCCGGCTTCGGCGAGAAGGAGTTCGAGGATGCGCGGGGCCGGCTCCTGGGGAACGTCTTCGCCGTCTCCTCGTACATCGTCGAGAACGAGATCGCGTCCGCGCGGGATCTCAACTTCATGGCCGAGGAGGCGCTCCGGTGGCGGCTCGGCCCGCCGGGGCTCCTTCGCGAGGTCGGCGCCGCCGAGGCGAAGCGGCTCGCGGGAGCGTGCCTCGCGCGAGCCAGGGTGCCGTCCGGGACCCAGGTCGCGGGGCTCGGAGGACTGGATAGGGCGGCGAAGGGCGAGCTCTACGTATCCACGGCGGACCGCGGAAGCGTTCGCGTGATCGAGCTCGGGCGTTCGAGCCTCAACCACATCTTCGTCGATGAACTCGGGCGCGCGCTCGAAGGAGCCATGAAGGACCCGTCGGTGCGCGCGGTCGTGCTCGCGCCGGACGGCCGCTTCAACGAGGAGTTCGGCCGGGGCGCGGATGTCGTGTGCTTCCTTCCCGCGCTCGGAGACGAGGGGAAGGCCCGCGAGCTCGCGGCCGGATGGAAGAAGCGGCTCGCGCCGATCCAGACCGGCGGAAAGCCCGTGGTGGCCGCGCTCGCGAAACGCTCTCTCGGCGGATCGAACGAGCTCGCCTTCCTCTGCCACTATCGGGTGGCCGCGAAAGGGACGGTCGTGGGGCAGCCCGAGCCCTCGGTCGGCGTGGTGCCGGGGCTTGGCGGGACGCACACGCTGCTCCGCACTGTGCCGCCCGCGGCCCGGCCCGAGGTCGCCAGGCTCCTTCTCACCGGGAACCCCGTGGACGCCGGACGGGCGTTCGAACTGGAGCTCGTCCAGGAGGTCGTCGAAGCCGAGGATCTCCTCGACCGGGCGATCGCCGCGGCGCGCGAGCTCGCGGGCGGTTCGCGCCGGCCGGCCGCGTTCGAAAGCGGCCCCTTCGCGGTCGAGCTCCCCGATCCCCTCCCGGCCGCGAACGGTGAGGGTCTCGTCCTCGACCCCGAATACGTCCAGTTCCTCGCCGAGACGATCCGCGGTTCGGCCTCGCGGCCCTTCGCCGAGGCCCAGGAATACGAGACTTCACGTTCGGGCGCGGCCTTCACCCGCCGGGCCGCCGCGATCGGCGTCAAGGCGCTCTTGTCGGGGAAGAAGCCGGAGTTCCGGTAGTCGCAAGGACCGATTCGCCTGGTCCGGGCGCGGGGGAATCCCTTGGCCGATCGTCTCTCGCAGGACTACCATGGCTCCCGCTGCGACAATCGAGGTCCCGGGTGAGGAGAGAGCCCATGTTCCGCGGACGCACGGAACGCGGTTCCTGTCGAATGGTCGCGGCCCTGTTCGCGCTCCTCTGGTCGATCTCGCCCGGATCTCGAGCACAGGACGTGGATTCGCGCCAGGCGTGGAACGAACTCAACTCGCGCGTCGTCGCGGCATACCAGGCGGGTAAATACGCCGGCGCGACGACCCTCGCCCAGGAGGCCCTCGAGCTCGCGCGGCGCTCCTTTGGTGACGAGGATCCCGCGACGCTCACGAGCATGAACAACCTGGCGAGGCTCTACCGCTCCCAGGGTCGCTACGGCGAGGCCGAGCCGCTCTTCGTGAAGTGCCTGGAGGCGACGCGCCGGGTCCTGGGCGAGGAGCATCCCGACACGCTCACGAGCATCAACAGCCTGGCGATGCTCTACTCCTACCAGGGCGGCTACGGCGAGGCCGAGCCGCTCTACGTGAAGTGCCTGGAGACGAT
>JACQVV010000019.1 GCA_016209595.1 Planctomycetota bacterium | reverse complement strand
GAGCGGAGGCCAGGATGGCCGGAGCGACGATTGCGCCGGAGCCCGCGCCGTGGGGGGGTGTCCGGGGGGGGAACCCCCCCGGGCGCAAGGATGGCGCTGGGGGGAGGCCGAGGGGGCGAAGCCCCCTCGGGGAGGAGCGGAGGCCAGGATGGCCGGAGCGACGATTGCGCCGGAGCCCGCGCCGTGGGGCAGACGGTGCAGGTGCGCCCGAGGCGCGGGCCGGCCCGGAGCGAGCCCGTGGCGAGGGCCAGGGATGAGGCGGACAGGATGTCCGCCGAACGGGCGCGCGAGGACGATCCAGTGAATCGTCCGAGGGCGCCCCAGCCAGGAGCGAGGGCGTGGCGAGCCGGCGAAGCCGGCGAGCAGCCCGAAGCGTAGCCCTGCTGCGCTTCGCCCGAGCAACGAAGAGATCGACCGCAAGCGCCGCGCGCAGCCAGAATGACCTTTTCGCCAGGCTCCTGACGGTGGCGTGCGGTCTACTTGATCCTTGCCCGCGTCTCGGCGGTTCGCGGCATCCCGCGCGAGTGGAGCCACGCTGCCGTTCCGACAAGCAGGACCGCGGGCGCCCAGGGGGCCGGCAGGCCGGAAAGGGTCCAGAGCCAGGGGAGGACGATAGCCGCGGCGAGCGCGGCGATCGTCGGTCCCGGGCCCGCGACGAAAAGGGGGATCTCGACGCGGACGACGCTCCGGGTTTCACCGCTCTCGCGATGCACCTCCAGGGCGGGCGACGGGAGCTCGCCGCTCGCAACCGGGGTGACCCAGAACTCGAGGGCGGCGTCCGGGCGATCGGCGGCGAGGGACGCCTCGACCGGGGTCACGACACAACCGGGGATTCGAGGGACGACCTTCAGGCCGCGCCTTGGCGTGGTCCCCTCCAAGGCGACCGCGATCGGGAAGGCCTCCCACCGCCGGGTCCGTGTGCGATGCTTCACAACGACCGTCGCCGCGGAAGGGGACTCCTCCTCCTGAGGTGGGTCTCCCTCCTCTTCATTCTCGTAGTCGCCCATGTCGTCGATCGGCGGCTCGACTGCCGCTTCCGTTTCGAACGACCCCGGGTCCAAGGTGGGAAGCGTCTCGCCGGTGGCCGGACTCCCGGACGTGCAGTCTCGCGCAAGACGCCTCCGGTCGATGACCTCGGTCTTCGCCTCGTCCCTGGGTTGTCCCACGGCGGGGGAGCGCGCCTCCCCGGTCGGAGCGCCCCCGGCGAGGTACTCCGCGAGAGGGCGGCGCACGATCTCGGTCGTCTTCTGTCCGAGTCGGAGTTTCTCCTCGGGATGGACGATCCGACCCAACTCCATGACTTCCGTTTCCTTGTCCGGGGTCGCGCTGCCGCGCTCCAGGAGATCCTCAGGGTCGATCGGGCTCCCGGTCCCCCTGAGGACAAGCGGGATCCTTCCCCCCTCGGGAGTCGCCCGACGCCGGGCGAGATCCCTCACGGTGACGTCGACGCCGAGCGGCTCCCCGTCGAGGAGGAGGACCGGGTCGTGCGGGCGCACCGCCGAAAGCTCGCTGCCCAGGGCGATGAGGACGTCGCGGAGGCTGGATTCCTCCGATCGGTCGAACTCGCCGACCATCCGACCTCCCTCGTCCAGGACGACAAGCCGGAACGGAACAGGCAGGGGTCTAGCCCTCCGCTATTTCTGGGTACTCAAGAAAGGCCGGCACAGCTCGGGTGGCGCCGCTAGAGTCGGCGGGGCTCCGGCGAGGGAAACGCGACTCGCGAACGGCTGCTATGATAGCAGGCGCCTCCCGCGCGCGGAAGCGCATCGCCGGCCGGCAAGCAAGAGGATCGCGAACATGGACAAGGACAAGCTCACCGTTGTCTGCTACGGGTTGGGACCGATCGGTCGCGCGGCGGCCCGGCTCGCCCTTTCCCGGAAGCGCCTGAAGGTCGTGGGCGCGGTCGACGTCGACCCCGAGATCGTCGGCCGCGACCTCGGCCTCGTTTGCGGCCTGCCATCCCCCGCCCTGGTGGACGTCACCGACGACCCCGTCCGGCTGCTCGCCGGGAAACGCGTGGACGTCGTGCTTCACGCGACCGGTTCGCGATTCGCGAAGGTGTACGACCAGCTGGCCGAGATCGCCGGAAACGGCGCGAGCGTGGTCTCGAGTTGCGAGGAACTCCTGTTCCCCTGGATCTCCGACGCCGAGAAGGCCGAGTCGCTCGACAAGCTGGCCGCCTCGGCGGGCGCGGTCGTGGTTGGGACCGGCGTGAACCCGGGCTTCGTGCTCGACACGCTCGCGATCTGTCTCTCCGGGGCCTGTGACGGGGTGCGCCGGATCGAGGGGCACCGGGTCGTGGACGCGGCGACGCGCCGGGCCCCGCTACTCGCGAAGATCGGGGCTGGGATCGAGGTGGCCGAGTTCCAGCGCCTGAAGGAGGAGCGGCGGATCGGCCACGTGGGACTCATCGAGTCGCTCGCGCTCGTCGCGGACGCGACCGGGATCGCCCGGACCCGCGGGCCCATCGACTTTCAGGAGACCCTCGAGCCCGTGGTCGCGCGGACTCGCGTCCAGGCCGCGGACCTCGTGGTCGAGCCGGGGCGCGTGGCGGGAGTCCATCAGATCGCGATGGGCTCGGCCGGGGGCGCCGAGGTCCTGCGACTCGATCTCGCGATGTTCGTCGGGGCCGAGGATCCCCACGACGAGATCCGGATCGACGCGGTCCCTCCCATCCACGCGCGGATCCACGGCGGCGTCGCGGGCGATCAGGCCACGGCCGCGATCCTGGTGAACCTCCTCCCTCTCGCCCGCGCGGCCCGGCCGGGGCTGCGAACGATGGCGGATCTCCCGGTCCCCCGGTACACCGGATGACGTCCGGCGTCCTGGGCCCGTTCCTGGAGAAGGACCACGCCGCACTCGCGGAGCGCCTGGAGTCTCTCGAGGAGTCGAAACTGGTTCCGGCCCTTTCGGCCGCGCGCTCGGTCGAGGACAAGGCCCGGCGCGTGGCCCAGGTCCTGGCCGAAGAGGGGCTCTTCGCCCTCGCGGTCCCCTCGACCTATGGCGGCTCCCACCCCGAGGCCGATGTCCGTGGCGTCTGCCTGGTGCGGGAGTTCCTCGCCGGGGTCCACGGGGTCGCGGACTTCGTCTTCGCCACGCAGATGCAGGGGGCCTACCTCGTCGCCCAGTCCGCGGAGGAGCCGCTGAAGTCGGAGGTTCTCCGCCAGGTCGTCGAGGGGAAAGTTCTCGCCGCTTTCGCATCGACCGAGCCCGATTCGGGATCCGATCTCGGCGGAATCGCCTGCTCCGCGCGGCGAACGAGCCAGGCCTATGTCCTGAACGGCACGAAAACGTATGTCACGAACGCGGGGATTGCCGACTTCTTCGTGGTCTTCGCCCGGACCGACCCGGCCGCGCGCATCGGCGGCCTCACGGCGTTCTACGTCCCGGCCTCGACCGAGGGCCTCGAGGTGAAGCCGGGTCCTGAGCTCGCGGCACCCATCCCCATGGGAGAGCTCGTCTTCGTCCAGTGCCGCGTTCCCCGGGCCCATCGCCTGGGCGCCGAGGGGGAAGGGTACGGCCTGGCGCAGCAGACGCTCGTCAACTTCCGCCCGGCGACCGGCGCCGCCGCGGTCGGGATCGCGCGCCGCGCGCTCGCGGAGGCGGTCCGCCATCTGGGCGAAAGGCGGCAGTTCGGCCGGCCCCTCGCGTCCTTCCAGGCGCTCCGGTTCGCGATCGCCGAGATGGCGACCGACCTCGAGGCCGCCCGCTCGCTCGTCTATCGGGCCGCGTGGGCTCTCGACCACGGCGAGTCCTCCGCCGCGCTCTCCAGCCAGGCCCTGCTCCACGCGGTCGAGACCGCCCGCCGGATCGTGGAACGTTCGGTCCAGCTCCTCGGCGCGCGAGGCCTCGTCGCCGGCGAGACGGTCGAGCGGCTCTCCCGGGAGGTCCGGCTCCTTGGCGTCGCGACCGGAACGCCCGAGGTCCAGAAGATGATCGTCGCCCGGGCCCTCCTGGGAGAGGTCCGGCGAGACGCGAGCCCCCCCGCGACGTAGTCGAGATGTCCTATCTCGAAGAAAACCTGCGCATCCTCAAGAAAACGCGGCCGAAGCTCGCGCGTCTGGTCGAGGAGGCGCCGCCCCTTCCCGCGGACCGTCTCGCCCCCACGAAGACCGGCGGCGTCACGGCTCTGGTCGACCTGCCGGACGGCAAGCGACTGCTTCTCGCCAGCAAGTACCAGCCCGAGGAGGAAGCGAAGAGGCTCCTGGAGGGCTACGAGATGGGGCCGACCTCGACGTATTTCGTCCTCGGGATGGGGATGGGCTACCACGTCGCGGAGCTCCAGCGGCGGAGGAAGCCCGAGACGCGGCTCGTCGTCCTGGAGGCCGACCCCAGCATCTTCCGGACAGCACTCGCCAACTGCGATTTTGCCGGCATGTTATCGAGCGAGCAGGTGCACATCCTGGTCGGGGACCGGATCGCGGAGCTCTTCGCCGAACTCCGCAACTTCGTCTTCGAGATCTTCAGCTCCCCCATCGTCGTCGTCCCCCACCGGCCCTCGATCGCCGCCGCGCGGGACTTCTACCGGAGGGCCCACCACGACCTCACCGAATTTGTCCAGGGAGGATCGCTCACCGTCAAGACGGCGCTTATCCTCTCTCGGGCCTCCTTCCACAACCGCTTCGCGAACATCGTCCCCTACCTTTCCTCGGTCGGCGTGCGGGTCCTCTACGGGCGGCACCGGGGCCTGCCGGGGATCGTCGTCTCCGCCGGCCCCTCCCTCTACCGGAACATCGACCGCCTGAAGGACCTCGAGGGGCGAGCTGTCCTCTTCGCCGTCTCGACGGCCTTGAAGCCCCTCCTCGCCCGCGGCATCCGTCCGACCTACAGCGTGCTCCTGGACTTCCACGACGTCAGCCGCCGCTACTTCGACCGGATCGATCCCGCCGTGGCGGCGAAGATCCCGCTCGTGTGCGACTCGAAGGCGGCGCCCGCCGCGGTCGCGGCCTACGACGGTCCGCTGGTCATCGGAGACGACACCTTCCTCGACGCGGTCTTCAAGGAGCTCCAGATCCAGAAAGGGCCGCTCCCGCCCGGCTCGACCGTCGCGCACACCGCGTTCCACCTGGCGCACATCTGCGGCTGCGACCCGGTCGTCTTCGTTGGGCAGGACCTAGCCTACTCGTACCACGTTACCCATGTCCCGGGGACGGCGATCTTCAACCAGTGGCTGCCGGAGCTCAACCGCTTCCAGACCCTCGACATGAAGGAGTGGGAGAACATCGTTCGCCTCAAGGGGGCGCTAGTGAAGGTGAAGTCGGTCGACGGGAAGGAGCTCTATACCGACGAGCAGATGCTCTCCTACCGGAAAGACTTCGAGCTCCTGATCTCGCTCGGCGATCGAACGTACATCGATGCAACCGAGGGGGGGGCCTATATCGAGGGCACCCAGGTGATGCCGCTCTCGGAGGTGATCGAGAGGTACGCCGGTCCCGTGCGTCCGGAGCTCCTCGACCCCGGTCTCCCCCGCCTCGCGCCCGAGGATCGCAGGGAGATCTTCAAGGGAGCGCTCGAAGCCCTCGAGCTCCGGACGAAGGAGATGGACGAGATGTCCCGCCTCTACCGGGACGCGATCGACATCCTGGGCCGGATCGAGAACCGGATCGAGCGAGGCGAGCGCGTCAACAAGATGATCCGCAAGGTCCACGACATCCGCACGCGCTGCCGAGAGTTCGGTCACATCTACCACGTGATCTCGAACCTCGCCATCGCCGACAACATCCACCGACAGGTCGAGGACCGGCGGATCCGATCGGAGAAGCTCACGGGCCGCGAGAAGCAGCGTGAACAGACGCGGCGCGATCTGGAGTATGTCCGGGCCCTCTCCCGGGGACTCGACTATCTGAAGGAGCTCGCCCTGGAGATCCGACCCGAGATCGAGCGAGAGGCTGGCGATGCCGCAGAGGGGACCGTGTCCGAAGGTCGGCCCGAGGCCGGCGACGGGAGGGCTCCGGGATGAGCTCCAAGACCGTGGCGGTTATCGAGGAGGACCTCAAGACCGGCGCCCTCGGCCTCCCAAGCGTCGCCCGCGAGGATCTCGGCGGCCGGCCCGTGTTCCGGAGAGTGGTTGAGAACCTCCTCGCCTTCGCGCGAATCGACTCCGTCGCTATCCTCTGCCCGCCCGAGGCCCGGGGGGAGCTCGCCCCAATGCTCGAAGGGCTCTCCGTCACCTTCCACCAGCGCGCCCCCGATCACCCCTACCGCCCCATGTGGCGGCGCGGGCGGAAGTGGGCCCTCTCGAGCTGGCGCGGCGGGCTCGGGAACGTCTCGGTCTTCGATGAGTGGGGCCTTCCCCGCGACTACCGGCGGGTCCTGGGCGAGACCGGCGCGAGGATCGTCGTGAAGCCATGCACTCTGAACCCACTCCTCGACGGCGCGCTCATCGATCTCCTCCTCGACGAGGCGGCGAAAAAGGAGCAGCCGGTCGTCTACGCGCAGGCGCCCCCGGGCTCCTGCTTCGAGGTCTACGAGGCGCCTTTCCTCGACGAGCTCATACAGAAGAACGCCACCACGCGCGAGATCATCGCCCTCTGCCTCGACCGCACAAACCGCGACGTCGTCCTCACCGACGCCTTCCCGCGCCTGGACGAGAAGATCGTGGAAGGGCGGTTCCGCGTCTCCGCCGACACGCGCCGGGGGCTCGACATCGTCCGGGAGATCTTCGCCGCTGTAGAGCCCGGCGAAAAGGGTTATCCGACGGCCGAGCTCCAGGAGTGGCTCTACCGGCACCCCGGCGTCTGGCGGCGCCGCCTCCCCCGCGAGGTCGAGATCGAACTCACCGGCCGGGACGATCTCCCCTCCCCCCAACGCCCCCGCCCGCGCGCCGGCCTTCGCGACATGCCCTTCGAGCTCTTCGAGCGCGCTGTCACCGAGCTCGCCTGCTACGACGACGTCGTCATCACACTCGGCGGACACGGCGAACCCCTGCTCCATCCCGACCTCCTCCGGATGGTCCGGCGGGCGAAGGAGGCCGGGATCTGGGGCGTCCACGTCGAGACGAACGGGACGCTCCTCACACCCGACGTCTCGCGCGCTCTCCTGGAAGCCGGGGTCGATTGCGTCTCGGTCCGCGTGGACGCCGAGCGGCCCGAGGTCTACCGGGAGCTCAACGGCGCCGACCTCCTCGATCAAGCCCGCGCGAACGTCGAAGAGCTCATCCGGATCTCGGCCGCCCGCTCCCCCGACTCGGCCTACGTCGTGCCCGAGATGGTGAAGCGCGTCGAGACGGACGACGACCTCGAGCCCTTCTTCGACCGCTGGTACCGGAAGACCGGCTGGGCCGCGATCCGGCCATTCAATGACTTCTGCGGGCAGACCCCGGACCGGACGGTCCTCCCCCTCTACTTCTCCCGCCGCAGCCTCTGCCAGAAGATCGCGAACTCGCTCGCCATCCACTGCGACGGCAAGGTCCCCGTCTGCGCCCAGGACTACCTCGCCCGTTGGCCGGCAGGCGAGATCTCGGAAACGTCCCTTGAGGAGATCTGGACGGGCCCGACTCTTTCCGACCTCGCCGCGGCGCACCTCGATGGGCGCTTCGACGCCTTCCCCCTCTGCCCGGCCTGCCGGTACTGGCAGGCGGTGTAGCGATGCAGCGGTGCAGGCCGGCCGGGCCGATATACCCTGGCCGGTTCCGCCTTGTCGGCGGGGGTTTTTCGCGTCCGGACCCTTGACCTGGGGTATACTTTCCTAATCGTCAAGGTAGAAGGGATCCAGCTCCGGAGGCGAACCCGAATGACTCAAGGGGCCCGACTGATCGAGAAACATCTCGACGCCTCCCATGTCCTCGTCAACGTGGGCGAACTCGACCGGATCTCGCTTCTCACCAAGATGGTACGGCGGCTGGTGGTCGGCGGCCGTATACGGTACCCGCTCGCCGTCCTCCACGGGCTTCACGCCCGCGAGGAGGTCGAGCCGACGACGATCCTCCCCGGCTTCGCCATCCCTCACTTCCGCACGCGGCTCGCCGAGGGGTTCAACCTCGCGCTCGCGACCTCGCGAGAGGGGTGTCCGTTCGGCGCTCCGGGCGGGGAGAAGACGCGAGTGATCCTGGCGGCCGTGTTCCACCCGAACTTCCAGCGCGAGTACCTCGACCTCCTGTCGCGCCTCGGGTGGATCTTCTCGGATCGGGAGTGGCTCGATCGGCTGAGTGGCTCCGATGACGCGATCGAGGCGCGGCAGATCCTCGTCGAGCGGGAGCGGAGCGAGTTCGGCGAGCAGGTCGCAGGCCGGCCGTAGACAGGCTTCAGGTTTCAGGCTTCAGCCTTCAGCAAGAAACGGCCTGGCGATCTGAAGGCTGAAACCTGAATGAGGCCTGAGCTCGCCGGGACGGTCAAACCCTACGGCCGGCACCTCTTTGTATGCACTGGACGGAGCGGTTGGGAGAGCCACATCGACACCGCGGCCGGACTCCTGGGGCAGATCGCGTCCTCTTTTGAGTACTTGAAAGAAGGCAGGGAGTCGTTTGCGAGGAAGACCAGGGTGAACGCCGTGGACGACCCTCCCCGCGGAGAGAGTGTTGACCTCCTCGTCTTCCCGGACTGTGTGCGGTACACGGGGGTCAGCGAGGAGACATGGCCCATCGTGCGGGACGAGCTCCTCGCTCGCGACCGGCCTCCCGGATCGCTGGGGTCGCTCGCGCCGGAGCCGCTCGCGGGCGCCCACGTCTTCGTCTGCGTGCACCGGGAGCGCGATCCTCGCTGCGGGGAGTGGGGCCCCCGCGTCGCCGACCGCTTCCGCGAGGAGATCGAGCGGCGCGCGCTTGCGGCTTCCGTAGCGCTCCACCGCACGAGCCACGTCGGCGGGCACGAGTTCGCCGGAAACGTCATTCTATTCCCGGCCGGCGACTGGTACGGCTACGTGCGACCCGACGACGTACCGCGCCTTCTCGACGCCGCGCTCTCGGGCGTCCGGGTCGAGGACCTCTGGCGGGGCGGGATCTCACGGTAGACCCCCTTTTCAGGCTTCAGATGTCAGCCTTCAGACTTCAGAAAAAAAGCTGCACCGTTTCTGAAGCCTGAAGGCTGAAGACTGCAACCTGACTACCGCCGCGAGGGCCGGTAGTGTGCGAAGGCGTCCAGGACGAAGTTGAGCAGCATGTTCTGGAGAGCGCTCTCACCCTCGCCCGGCTGCGCTGCCTGCTTTTCAAAATGGGAGAGAGTGTGGAGCACGATGCCGCCACCGCCCCCGGACCCCGCCCCCCCGCCACCGCCCGTCGCCGCGCCGCCGCCGCCTGCCGGCCGGAAGGTGACGGCGATCGCGCGGTCCTCGGGCTTCTTGGGATCCTCGACGAGCTCGTTCGACGACATGAGGACGAAGCACTTCCGCGGATCGACGATGACGATCTTCGGGCTGTCCTTGTCGATCTTCCATTCGTGCTTCACTTCCTGGTAGGCGGGCACGAACGACCCCTCGCCTCCCTCGCCGGGCTCGGGCATCTTGGGCTGGGGGGCGAAAAGGCGCTGGATGTAGTTGTGCGACGTCGCGCCCGGTTCCGGCTGGACCTGGACCACCTTGTCGGTGTCGATGTAGGCGCCGTGCTTCACGAAGTCGGGCCAGGCCTTCTCGACGAGCTCCTCCAGGACCCAGTCCTCCGTGAAGAGGTAGCCGCCGCCGGCGACGTATCGCTTGATCTTGTCGATCGACTTCGGGCTGAACTCGTCGCTGTACGGGATGTGGTCGGTGCCGATGCACTGGAACGTGCGGGGACCGCTGGCGCCGCCGGCCGTGTGCGTCGGGTTGACGCAGTGCTCCCGGAAGTGGTTGCAGTTGATCAGGATCGCCGCGTACTTCGAGAAGTCGACCTTGTCGTTTTCGGCCTCTTGCTTCGTCATCACGTCGTTCGGGATCTGCCACTGCGCGAGGACCCGCTCGATGTGGTCGTAGTTCGGCTCGGAGCCCTTCGGATCGACCTGGCCCTTGATGACGAGGACCTTCTTGTTGCCCCCGCCGGTGACGATGGTTTCCATCTCCTGCCTGCGGCCTCGGTCCAGGCGCTCGACGAAACTCCCGCCGCCCGCGTTCCCGCCGCCGTTCTCGCCACCTCCGCCGTTCTCGCCACCTCCGCCGTTCTCGCCTCCCGCCGCGGGGTCGCCACCCGCCGGCTGCTCCTTGTTGGCGTTCCACCAGCCCTCCCAGTTCGCGCGGTTCTCGCCGTAGTTCTGTCCAGTGATCCCGCCCAGCGCGCGCGCGATGCGGCGGACGTATTCCTCCTTGCCCCGCCGGCCGTCGTACCCCTTCCACTCGTCGAGCAGGGGCTGGATCGACTCGCGGTTGCCGACCGTCCCGAGGTGGTCGATCGCCATCAGGCGAAGGTCGTCCGGGAGCGAGTCCCGGCCGATCATCTCCATGAGCATTGGAACGAGCGTCGGCGCGTAGTTCGACTGGACCCAGAACATGACGTCCCGGGCGATCGCCTGCCGGGCGTTTCCGATGATGAACTTCTGGAGCTCGCCCACAGCCTCCTCGTTCGTAAAGGCGGCGAGACCCTTCACGACGATCCAGTAGTACTCCTGCCCCAGCTGCCCGGCCGGCCCGAGAGCGTCCTTGACGGCGTCGAAGGCCTCCGCCGAGTTGACGTTGACGAGCGTCTTCACCGCCTTCTCGACCAGCGGCGCGTCCTGCCCGCGGAGGCCTTTCTGGAGTTCGTCCTTGGCGCCCTTCACCGCGGGGTTCGACTGGGCCTCGACCGGGAGACAGATCGCCCCCAGGAGGAGAGCCGCGAGGACCGATGCCACGATCGTCCGCTTCATCCCACTACCCTCGTCGGAGTCATGTGTGCTTTGAGCCGGCCTTCCGGACGGCTCGCCCCATCCCTTTTAAGTACTTAAAAATAACCGGGACGCCGGAGCGCCGCAAGGGGCCATGATTCAAGGGGGAGGGGAACGACCCCCTCCCCCTTCCTACCGCCGGCACTCCCCTTGCGTGGCAAGGGTCGTGCCAGCGGCCCCCTCCCCCTTTAGTACTGGAAGGTACTCCCTCCCAAAAACTCCCGCAGAAACGACGTCGGCGGGACCTCGTCGAGCGTGACGGGCAGGAAGAAGGAAAGGAACGTCAGCAGCCGCCGCGCCTCCCGGTACAGGGGTTCGCCGGGAACGATTTGCCGATACAGGGGTTCTGCAAAGGTCTTCAGCACATTCAACTCGTAGGGGAGGGCCGAGTTGAACATCGCGTCGGCCTCCTCCTGGTACGGGAAGACCCATTTCATCTCGCCGCGCGAGATCGAGGGCCATCGCTGGAGGGTTTCTTTCGCCGAGTGCCCGCGGAAACGATGGTCGCGGACGGTCCGGCGGCAGATCCGGACGTCGGTCGTGGGGACCCGGTTATGGTTGTCGAGCTTCATCTGCGTGAGAGCGCCGACGTAGATCCGGTACTTGAGCGCGTTGTCCACGGCCTCGGTCAGGCGCGGGTTGAGTCCGTGGATTCCCTCCAGGATGAGAATCGTGTCCGGGTCGATCGCCAGCGGCTGACCCTCAGATTTCCGCCTGCCGAGCTGGAAGCTGTAGCGGGGGATCTCGACCGTCTTGCCCGCGAGGAGGGAAAGCAGATGGTGGTTGAGGAGGGGCAGGTCGAGAGCGTCGATGGTCTCGTAGTCGCACTCCCCGTGCTCGTCGACGGGGTTGTCCTCCCGATTGACGAAGTAGTTGTCGAGGTTGAGCGTCTCGACGCGGTGCCCGTTGATGGCGAGGTGGATCGCAAGCCGCTTGGAGAAGGTCGTCTTCCCCGCCGCGGTGGGGCCGGAGATGAGGACGATCCGTGGCACCGGTTTCAGCCCCGCGATGCGGTCCGCGATCTGCGCGATATTCTTCTCGTGCTGGGCCTCGGCCACCTTGACGAAATCGGAGATCCGCCCGGTGACCACGAGCTCGTTCAGGGCCCCCACGTTGGAGATCCCCAGGAGCCTCCCCCACCGTTCCTGGTCGCGGAGCATCCGGAGGAGCTTCGGCTGATGGACCAAAGGCGCGATCCGAAGGGGCTCCCTGGACTCCGGCAGGCGCAGGAGGAAGCCGGGCGGGTGGTTCACGATCTTGAAGGCCGGGACGCCGCCCGTCCGCGGCAGGAGCGGGCCATAGAAGTAGTCCACGAGCCCGTCGAGCGACTGCACGGTCACGGTCGGCTCGCCGAGGTAGCGGAACACCTGGACCTTGTCGAATTCGCCGGAGGCCTCGAACTGCGGCAGCGCCTTGGCGAGCGGCAGCTCCCGGGACTGAATCTCCAGGTCGGCTTCGACGATCTCGACCATCCTCGCCCGGATCGCGTCAGCTTCTTCGTGGGAGAGCCGCCGCGACACCTGGCAGTAGTAGCCGCTCTTCAAGGCGTGTTCGACCCGGAGCGTCTCCGCGGGCAGGACATCCTTCACCGCCTTGATGAGGACGAAGATGAGCGTCCGGCGGTAGGCGCGGAGTCCCTCGCGGTGAGCGATCCCGAGGAACTCGATGTGCGCGTCCCGCCACAGACGCGCTCGGAGGCCCATGGGGAGGCCATCGACCAGGGCGACCAGCGCTCGCACGCCGCCCGCGGGCGGATACGCCTCCACGAGGTCCTGCAGCTGGACGCCCGCAGGGCACCGGTGCCGCCGATCCCCCGGGAAGACGAGTTCGATTTCCGCGTTGTCCCGATTCAAGTGGGTGGGCACTCCCGGGAAAAGTGCAATACTTGACGCATTTTACGCCATTCCTGGAGTCGCGAAGAGTTCATCGAGCCTGGGGATGGCAGGGCCCGGACCCATGAACTCGGCCAGGACCGTGGTGGCGAAGGCCCCGGCGGGCAGAGAGAAGGAGAGCGTCACGTCCGATCCGGAGAGATCCCAGGCAAGATCGCGCACCTGCAGGCGCAGCGCCCGCCTTTCCCCGCGGAGCCTCTCCCGCCGGAAGGCCGCCATGATCTCGGTGCCGGGAAGCGAGGCCCGAGCGATCCGGTCCTCGAGGTCTCCCGTCTCCCCTCGCGCCATCATCGAGCGCGTTCCCGGAACCGGCCCGGAGAGCTCGATCTCGCCCGCGGCGATGCGCCCGCGCGCCTCCTCGACGTCCTCGATGACGAAGGCCGCCCCGCGCGTCTTCACGGCCACGTCTCCGGCGCGGACAAAGGCGAGGTCAGGCAGGCGCTCCTCCAGCACGCGATTGAAGACATAACTCTGCCAGGCGTTGACGTAGAAGTCGAGCGAGCGCCGTGAAAGGGTCGCGAGCGCCTTTTTTGAGGAGGAAGAGGAGGAAGAGGAGGAAGAGGAACAAGAGGAAGAAGAAGAGCGAAGATGGGACGCGATCCGACGCTCCGCCGACATCGAAGGCGGGAACCGGCTTTCGGGCCCGGCAATCTCGCGCGCCGCCCGCTCGTGGTCGAGAGCCAGGAGCGCGGCCCCCACGATGTGGTTGTTCGCCCGGATGCCGAACCGCTGGGGCCCGAAATAGTTGGGAACTCCGCTGGCGAGTATCTCCGCTGCCGTCGCTCGGACCGCCTCGTCCGCCCCCGGCCGCACGCCTCGAACGATGATCCGGAACCCGTTGCCCGCCAGGTGTCCCGGGGCGATCTTCCGGTCGTGCCGGGCTGCCCCGAGCACGCGGATCCCGGGGGCGGCGAGATGCGATACCAGGGGCTCCACTCGTGCCGGCACGGAGATCGTCTGCACGGCGACGGCGTGTTTGTCCTTCCGGCCGGCGGTCCCGATCGTCCGGGGATGGACGCCGATCGCCTTCCCGATCGCCGCAACCGCCTCCTCCGTCGAAAGGCCGGTCTTCTCGATCCGGACGAACAGGTGCTCCCCCTTTCCGGACGGCTCGTAGAGCGGGATCTCCTCGACCCGGAAGTCCACGGGCGACGTCTGGATCCTCCCCCCGATCCATCTGTCGGGAGGGGAAAGAATCCGCCACGGTCGGGCGGGGATATCGCTTGCGGCTTCGCGCATCGAAGTCGTCACTTCGCCGTATGTTATACTTCTTTGCCCGGATGAAGCGCTTCCTCGCCATCCTTCTTTCTTTCGCCCTCGGCGCGGGCGCTTTCGCCCTCGTCCTGTATTTCTCGGACTCCGACCTCGATGATGTTTGGGAAGGAATCGCGGAGGCGGGATGGCGAGCGGCCGGAGCGATGGCCGCCCTCGTCCTCGCCCAGCTCGCTATCCAGGCATGGAGTTGGCGCTTCCTCCTGGCAAGGAACGGGCGCTCGGTCCCGTTCCGGGCCTGCCTCGGCGGTGTGACCGTGGGATGGGCGGGAAACTACCTCACCCCTTCCATGTACCTCGGCGGGGAGGCTGTCCGCGCCCTCTACGTGGCCCGCCCGGCGGGCCTCCAGCGCCGCGAGGTCCTCGCCACGGTCCTCGTCCACAAGGTCCTGGAGTTCACGACGTTCCTCCTCTTTCTGCTCGCGTCGAGCGTGATCCTCGTCGTCCGTTTCCACGAGGATCTCACCGGCTGGATCCTCGCGATGGTCGTGGTCGCGAACATCCTCCTCGTCTCCGTCCTCGTCGTCCTCTACGTTTCCGTAATCGGGAGATGGAGTCTTTTCGTCCGCCTTTGCGACGGGGTGGCTTTCCTGGGAATCGCGCGGCGGTGGCTCGCGGAGAACCGGCGAAAGGTCCTGGAGCTCCAGGGCCACATCCATCGCGCCTTTCTGTTGAACCGCGCCGCGACCTGCCGCTCGCTCGCCGCCATGCTCCCCTTCACGCTCGTCCTCTTCGTGCGACCGCTCGCGTTCTTCGCGTTCCTGCCAGGCCGGACGCCCCTGGGAGTGGCAGACCTCGCGCTCGTCTTCTGCCTGGTACAGCTCCTTCAGGCCTTCCAACTCACACCGGGAGGGCTGGGAATCCTCGAGGGGGGGATCCCCGCGATCTTCCTCCTCGTCGGCGTGCCGGCCGTGACGACGCTCGGCTTCGTCGCCCTCCAGCGGATGTCCGACTTCCTCTTCGTGGGGATCGGTTTCGGCCTCTTCGCCCACCGGGGGCTCTCCCGGCTCCAGGCCGCGACGTGAAGACGCTCGGGATCGTGCTCGCCCGCGGCGGGAGCCAGGGCCTTCCCGGGAAGCACCTCCTGCCGCTGGCAGGAAAGGCGGTCGTCCGCCACACGATCGAGCTCGCCGGCCGGACGGACGCCCTCGACCGCGCCGTCCTCTCGACCGACGACGAGAGGATCGGGGCCGAAGCGCGAGGGACGCGCGTCGAGTTCCTGCCGCGACCGGCCGAGCTCGCGACGTCCACCGCGCCGGTCCAGGGAGCGATGCGCCACGCCGTCCGCGCGATCCATGGCCGGGACGACTGGCGCCCCGACCGGGTCGCGCTTCTGTACGGCAACGTCCCGGTGCGCCCGCGGGGGATCGTCGAGCGGGGTCTTGCCCTCGCCGAGAAGACAGGCGCCGACACGATCCTCTCGCTCTCCGAGGTCGGGAAGATGCACCCGCTCTGGATGCACATGCTTGACGGGGACCGCATCCGGCCGTATCAGGAAGGGGTGGGGGCCGCTGGCACCTGCCGGGCGACGGGGAACGAGGG
>JACQVV010000359.1 GCA_016209595.1 Planctomycetota bacterium | reverse complement strand
TCACGTTCACGGTCACGTTCACGGTCACGTTCACGGTCACGTTCACGGTCACGGTCACGGACGACGGTCACGATCCACGGTCACGGATCGTGATCGTGTTCCGTGACCGTGAGCGTGTTTCGTGACCGTGTACGTGTTCCGTGTACGTGACCGTGACCGTGACCGTGACCGTGTTTTCCGACGACCCTGCTGTCCGCCGGGTAACCCGGACAGGCCCCACTACACCTCGAACACGCCCTCCCGGATCTCGACCTGCCAGCGGTCCCCGTCGACCGTCGCCAAAGCCAGGTCGAAGCGGCAGGGCGCCCCTTCCAGGCGCCGGCTCGCGACGAAGGCTTGCGCGGCGCGAGCGATCCGCCGCCGTTTCCCGGCGTCCAGCCTCTGGGCTCCGTCGTAGCCCGTCCCGGGCCGGTTCGCCTTGACCTCGACGAAGGAAATGACCCCGTCCCGGACCGCCACGAGGTCGAGCTCTCCACCAGCCGCCCGAAAGCGGCGGGCCAGAACGCGGTAGCCCCGCGCATCGAGCTCTCGCTCGGCTGCGGCCTCGCCTCTCCTTCCCAGATCCCGATGCTCGCCCGCGGCCGCGCTCGATAGGATCCGGCGAAGCGCCGCGAGCAGCGAGGATGGCACCCTGGCTACACCGGAGCCTTCGTGTCGGCGGCTGCCGCGGTGGCAGCGGCGGCGGCAGCCGCGGCCTTCTTGCCCTTCTTCCCGCGCTTCCGGGCCTTCGGCTGCGCCGGCAGCGCCTCTACTCCTTGCGCCGCGGCTTCCTCCTCCTTGCTCCAGATCCTCTCCTTGACCCGCGTGGCCTTGCCGACGCGCTCGCGGAGGTAGAAGAGTTTCGCCCGGCGGACGTCGCCGCGCCGCTTCACCTTCACCGAGACGAGGGCGGGCGACGAGAACGGGAAGATGCGCTCGACGCCCTCTCCCTGCACGATCCGGCGCACCGTGAACGACTGCCGCGCCCCGCTGCCGCGCATGCCGATCACCGTCCCGTTGAAGACCTGGACCCGCTCCTTCTCGCCTTCGCGGATCCTCACGCCGACGTCCACTGTGTCCCCGATCCGGAATTCGTCGAGCTTTCGCATGAGGCGTGCTTCGACTTCCTCGATCAGCTTGCGATTCATCTGGGTTCTCCTTGTCCGGGGTCGCGCATGCGCGCTCCGGCCTGGCTTTGCCTGTCAGGGGGAGGGGAACTGCCCCACTCTTCCAACTCGGAACTCGGCACTCGGAACTCGGAACTGAAAACGGCACGGGAGCCTCGCCCGCAGTTCCGCATTTCGCATTCCGCACTCCGCATTCCAGCGGCCCCCTCCCCGTCCACCAGCAAGTCGGGGCGCCGGGCCAGGGTCCTGGTTGCCGACTGCTCTTCCCGCCAGCGGCGAATCTCTTCGTGGTTTCCCGACAACAGGATATCCGGCACGCGCATCCCGCGGAACTCCGGCGGCCGGGTGTAGTGAGGGTGGTCGAGCTGCCCTCGCGAGAAGGACTCGAACTCGGCCGATTCGGCGTCCCCCAGGACGCCGGAGACGAGCCGGACGACCGCGTCCACCACCAGCATCGCGGGGATCTCTCCCCCGGTGAGGACGAAGTCCCCGATCGAGACCTCCTCCAAGGAAAGTCCCTCGCGGATCCGTTCGTCGAAGCCCTCGTAGTGGCCGCAGACCAGCACGAGGTGGTCCGCCGCCGCGAGGTCCCGCGCGTACGCCTGGTCGAACCGCTTGCCCTGCGGGGTAAGGAGGATCCTGCGAACAACCTCTCCGGGCGCGGCGGGGATCGACTCGACCGCCTTGAAAACCGGTTCGGGCTTGAGAACCATCCCGGGTCCCCCGCCGTAGGGACGGTCGTCCACGGTCCGGTGGCGGTCCTCGCTGTAGTCCCGGATGTCCACGAGCCGGACCGAAACGAGCCCTCGCTCCTGGGCCCGCTTGAGGATGCTCTCCGCGAAAACGCCCTCGAACATCCGGGGGAAAAGAGTGAGGACGTCGATTCTCATGGCAGACCGCTCAGAGCTTCCTCAGCGCGGCCCGCACGAGATCGCCCAGGCCGGCCGGTTCCCCGATCTCCCGCCGCGCCGACTCCAGCGCGATCCGCGCGCCGTCCCGGTCCACGCCCAGCGCCACGAGCGCCTTGAGGC
>JACQVV010000345.1 GCA_016209595.1 Planctomycetota bacterium | reverse complement strand
CCTCCCGTGCACGGCGTTCGCGCAGCGAACGCCGCGCCCGGACCTCGCCGCCCGGATCGAGAGACAGGAGAGCATCCTCGCGCGGCTGGGGATGCCGCCTTCCAGGATCGCGCGCGCCGTCGTGCGCGCGATATTGCAAAACCGGAGCCGGGTCGTGGTGGGAGCCGGCCCCCGGGCGCTGCTCTTCCTCTTCGCCCTGGTCCCGCCCTTCGCGCGCCGATTCAACGAAATACACTACCGCCGGCTGCTGAGAGAGGGCATCTTCGATTGAGATCGATCTTCGAGGGGATCGAGCAGACGGAAGTCGCCATCCGCGGGACTCCGGTTCGCTCCCCCCTCTTCTACCGCGACCTCGGCATGATGTCCGCCCTCTTCACGGCGAGCGCGCGGGCGGCCCGGGCTCTCCTGCCCACGCCGGAGCACCGCCTCCTATCGCCCGCCCCGGGCCTCGCCCTCCTGGCCGTCCATTGCTTCGAGTATCGGGACACCGGCATCGGTCCGTACAACGAGGTCTCCCTCTCGGTGGCCGTCACCTGCGGTCGCAGCGGCGGCGCGTTCCGGGCATGTCTCGACGCGGCCTCCCGCCGGCGCTACGCCGCCTACGTCCTCGCGCTCCCGGTGAACACCGAGATCGCCCTCCACGGCGGCCTCGACTTCTTCGGCTTCCCCAAGTACCTCGCCGACATCCGGTTCTCGGAGTCCGGGGACACGCGAACCTGCTCCGTGGAGGATCCGGCGACCGGCAAGCCAATCTACTCCTTCGCCGGCAAGAAGATCCCGACCCGCCCCCGGGCCCGCGACGTTGCGGTCTTCCACACCTTTCCGATCCTCGCGGGGAAGACGGTCCGGACCACGATGGTCGTCCGCTCGTTCGAGCGCGGCACGCGGGTTCTCGGCGGCGGCTTCCGCATCACGCCCGGCGAGGATCCGCGGGCGCGTCTCCTCGCCGATCTCGCGCCGGGACGCCTCCTGGAATACGTCCACGTCCCCAGAGCCGAGGCCATCCTCTTCGAGCCCGAACCCGCGCCCGGCGCCGGCCCGTGATCCGCCGCTCTTGACCAGCCTCTAGCCTCCAGCCTGTCTCTAACCTCCTTCGACGCGCTTCAGGAGCTCCCGCGCTCGGTCGCTCTCCCCTTCGAGCTCGATCACCTTCTTCAGATCCGACGCGGCCTCGGCGTTCCGCTTGGCCCGGGCGTGGAGGACCGCGCGGGTGTAGTAGGCGTCCGCGTTCTCCTCGATCGAGAGGAGCCGGTCGAGATCCTCGAGCGCCCCCTTCTCGTCTTCCGCCTTGCCCCGGACGAGAGCGCGATAGAGGAGCGCCTCGATCCAGTCGGGCGACTTTTCCAGCACGGCCTCGAGTAGCGGGAGCGCCTTGTCGAGGGCCTCGAAGTCGTAGTAGACGAGTCCGAGCTCCGCGACCGCCTCGATCCAGCCGGGTTCGAGATTCTCGGCGGTGCTCGCGTCCGCGAAGGCCTCGAACTGTCGGCCCAGGACGCGATTGCAGCGCGCGCGGAGGAGATAGGTCTCGGCGCGGGCGGGTTCGAGCTCCGCCGCGCGGTCGAGGTTGGCGAGGGCCTCCTCGTACTGCTCTTCGGCCATCGCGTACCGGGCCACCGTGACGAGCGCCCCGGCGTGGTCGGGTCGGACCTCGAGGAGCGCGCGGGCGGCCGCGTCCTCCTCGGCCGTGGCGGTCCGGGTGCGGCCGCGGGGGGCGGGACGGGTCCGCGCGAGAAGGTCGAGCCGCGCCGCGAGGAGCTCGGGGTCGCGTGGGGACCAGTCGATCGAGCGCTCCACCCACCAGAGCGCCTGGCCGTCCTCTCCCTTCGCGTGGAGTCGTTCGACCCAGTCGCCGATCCTCGCGAGCGCCCACTCCCGGTCGGCCTCCCCGATCCATGTGAGGGCCTCCTTCGCCTCGTTCTGCCGGGAGAGCGACGCGAGGGCGAGAGCCATGTCGAGGATGGCGCGCCGGTCTTCCCGCGAGGCCGCCCGGAGCGCCTCGGCGCGCGAGAGCGCCCCATCGAGGTCGCCGGTCGAGAGCGCGAGCTCGGCGAGCGCCGCCAGGGCGTCGGCCGGGAGCTCCTCCGCGGGAATCGCGGCGAGCGGTTCCGCGAGCGTTCGCGCCGTCTCGAGGTCCCCCGTCCGGACCCTCGCCTCGACCGCGAGCGCGAGGATCTCCGGCCGCGCGCGCTCGCTCTCCGGGAGGAGGGAGAGAGACTCGACGGCCTCCATCGCCTTCCCGGCCGCCTGAAGCGTCCTCGCCCAGGAGACGAGGGCCTCTATCGGGAGGGCCCGGTCCTCCGGGCTGTCGAGGACCCTGTCCTCCTCCACGCCGAAGGTCGGATCGAGTTCCAGGGCGCGGGCGAAATCGCGGAGCGCCGCGTCGTTTTCCGCGGCGAGCGTGTGGGCTAGCCCTCGGGCCTGGAGGATCTTTCGCTCGAAGCTCTTGATCTCGATCGTACGACCTGGTTGGCCCGCGTCGCGAAGGGCGCGATCGAGCTCGCCGGTCGCGTCACCGGGCCGCCCGGCCTGGACGAGGAGGCGGGCGAGCCGGTAGCGGGCCTCCACGAAGCCGGCGTCCAGGGCGAGCGCCCGCTCGTAACCCTTCCGCGCCGCGGCGAGGTCGCCGTCCCTTCGGGCGAGGTGCGCCCGGTAGAAGTGGGCCTTGGCGAAGTCCGGGTTGGCCAGGATGGCTCCGTCGAAGTCGCCCCGCGCTCCCTCGTAGTCCCCCCGGGCGAGCCGGATCGCCCCCCGGTTGAAGAGCGCCGCGGCGTTCTTCGGGCTCTTTTCCAGGATCCGGTCGCAGTCGGCGAGGGCCTCCTCGAGCCGCCCCTGTTCGCGGAGCAGGACCACCCGGTCGTTGTACGCGTTAAAGTTCTGCGGCGCGATCTCGATCGCCCGCTCGCAAGCATCGAGGGCCTCCTCGTGGCGCCCCAGGGCCTTGTACACGCGGCCGAGCCGGAGCCATGCCTCGTCGAAGGTCGGGTCCCTCTCGAGGGCTCGCTGGTAGTGGGTTGCCGAGAGTTCGGGCTGGCTCTCCTCGTAGAATTTCCCCCAGTCGAAGTCGGGCTTGGCGGCCAGGCGCTGGGCGTAGGCCTCGGCCTGGAGGCGTTGCTGCTCGCGCTGTTCCGCCTCGATCCGCTCCCGCTCCGCCTTCTCGGCGAGGAGCTTCCTTCCCAGGACGCCACTCACCGCGGCCACGGCGACGAGCCCGACGGCGAGCGCGAGGACCGCCAGACGGTGCTTCGCGGCGAAGCGGCGCATCCGGTAGCCGAGGCCGGGAGCTCGGGCGACGATCGCGCGCCCCTCCATGAAGTTCGCGAGGTCGGCCGCGAGGTCCCCCGCCGTGCGGTATCGTCGGGTAGGCTCCTTCGCCATCGCCTTGAAGCAGATCTTCTCCAGGTCCGGGTGGACCTCCGCGTTCAGCCGGCGAAGCGGGGGCGGGTCCTTGTGGATGATCTCGTAGAGGACCTGCGCGACCGTCGGGGCGTCGTGGGGCCGGCGCCCGGAGAGCATCTCGTAGAGGATCGCGCCGAGCGAATAGATGTCGGAGCAAGGCCCGACGAGCTCGTGCTCGCCCAGGGCCTGTTCGGGAGACATGTAGGCGGGAGTCCCCAGGAGCTGCCCGGAGCGGGTGAGCACGGTCTCGGAGTCGATCCTCTTGGCGAGCCCGAAGTCCGTGATCTTGGGGCGCCCCTCGCGGTCGAAGAGGACGTTCGAGGGCTTGAGGTCCCGGTGGATGACCCCGTTCTCGTGGGCGTAGTGGACGGCGCCGGCGAGTGGCAGGAGGATCTCCATGGCCCTTTTCGGGGAGGGCGCGCTCTCCTTGAGGAGCCCGGTGAGCGACTTCCCGGGCACGTATTCCATCGTGAAGTACGGCTCTCCGGAGACGTCACCGACGTCGTAGACGGGGACGATGGCGGGATGGGAGAGGTTCGCCGCCATCCGCGCCTCGCGCTGGAAGCGGGCGATCTGCTCTTCGCTTGCCTGGGCGCCGGAGAGGAGGATCTTCAGGGCGAGGATCCGGTCGATTCCCTCCTGGCGCGCCCGGTAGACCACTCCCATGCCGCCCCGCGCGATCTCGCCCAGGATCTCGTACTTGCCGAAGCGCCGGATCGAGCGGATGTCCTGGATGACGATGTCCTCGCCGTCGCGGACGAACGTGTAGGGCCCGAAGGTCTCGCTCACTCCGGAGCGCGGCTTCTCCCGGTCGATCACGCTCGCCTCGGCATTCACCTGGGAGAGGAGCTCGGGACTCGCGAGGCCCCGCGCCGCGAGCTCGTCGGCGATGGGCCTCCCGGCCTCACGGGCCCCGCGAAGACACTCGTTCGCGCGGTCGAGGTCGATCGCGCCTCGCTCGAGGAGCAGGCGGGCGAGGAGGACGTCCGCGCGCCGGCCGGCCGGCACGCGGAAGGAGCTCTTGAGTGCGCCTGGCACACCCCCGGAGCGAAGCCGCGCCCCTGCCGTCGGGCCCGCGGGCGCGGCCATCGGGACTGTCGGGGCCGCTTCGGGAGGCCCGAGATAGAGGAGCGTCTTCTGGTCCACGGGGTCGACCGTCAGCGTGTCCGGCTCGCCCGAGGCCTTTTCCGGCGCTTTCGCGGGCGGGGAGGGCGCCGGTTCTTTCCCCGGATCGTACGTCCATGTTTCCTCGGGGCGTGACGGCCCCCCGGCGAGCGCCGGCTGCTCGAACGACTGCCCGCACCTCGGACAGAGGAGCGCTCCCCCTCCGGTTCCGGGCGGCCGGACGGTGGACCCACAGCGGGGACAGCAAACCTCGGGTACCATGCCCCAGAGTTTGCCACGAACGGCGGGCCGGCGGTAGGAAGGGGGAGGGGGCTAACGAGGCTCCGCCTCAAACCGTCGAGATGCCGCGCTGTTGTTCTTCGACTTTGTCTTGGTCTTGGACTTGGTCTTGAACTTGAACTTGAACCTGGTCGCCGAAAAATTAGTTCAAGTTCAAGTTCAAGTTCAAGCAAAACTTGTTCAGTCTTTCCAGAAAACAACCCTGGAAGCGCTACTAGCCCTTGTCCGCCGTGGCCGTCGGCTTCGGCTTGCGCGCTTTCGGCTGGCTGCTGCGGCCGGCCGGATCGGGGTCGATCAGCGGGCGAATCCGAGGAACCGGGCGATGCGATCCTGCCGGTCATCCAGTGTCAGGAAAGCAAGCTCCCTCGGATCGGGCGCCAGGTAGAGGGCGCAGCACAGGTGCCAGAGATCCGCGCCTCGCAGATGCCCCGCACGCAGCACGCGGACCATTTCCTGTCCGAGCGGCCTCGAGGGCAACGCCCAGCCGATCCCATCGAACCACGCGGACGGATCGCCGGCTCCCGACTCCCGGACGAACGCACAACGAACCTCGGCCTCGAGCAGGTTCGACGAGTACAGGGCGCCGAACCCGGCCAGCCGGCGCCGGACTCGCTTCCAGCCTGGCTCCTCGAAGGCGGTTCCCACGACGCACGAGCTGTCCACGTACGCGGTCGTCAATCCCTCGACTCCAGGAATCGGGCCAGGGCGCCGGGCTTCTTGGCGAGGGACCCTGTCTCCGCGGAGAAGCGTTTCCTGGGCCTCCGGATCTCGCCCGCGGCCTCGAGCTCGGCCAGCCTTTCCTCGAGCACAGGCACGCGACCCCGCACGATCGCCCGCAGCTCGGCGATCTCCTTGCCACGGTAGGTGATGATCACGCGATGTCCTTCGCGGACCTTCTTGAGGACCTCACTGAAGCGGGCTTTCGCCTCGTAGGTGGAGTAGGTATGGACGGCCATGTTCTCAGCCGGCTTTCATCTGGTCTGACTGGTCAGATTATCCCGGAGCCGGCACCCATGAAACCCCCCATCGCAACGCGACCGCCCGAGCTGCGCGAGTCAGGAGCCGCCATCGCGACACGATGGGCCGAGCTCTCGCCGGCAGGACCGGTGGTCGGGACGGAAGAGTCCCCGCGAAACCTTCCTCGACCTTGACCCTTGAAGGCCGAGGCGGGATCTGCAATAACCACAGGAACGAGCACGAACTCCGAGGCGGGATCCCGTCTCTCTCGCGTGAGAGCGAGGACACGCACGAAAGGATCGAAGCGGTAGATCCCAACCACGTGGCTCGCGCCACCGCACTTGAATCGCTCCTCACCCAGGAAAAAGAAGTCCTTCACCTCCGGCAGCGCAGGAGGCACTCGTACGATGGCCTTTTCCGCACCTCTAGCCCGTGGTGAGAACATCCTCACCTCGTCCAACATCACGTCCCACTTCATCGAGAACATGGTCACGCCCGCCGAGGTCATCACCGCGCTCGACATCGCCGGCGTGGACTTCGTCCTCGCGGGCGCCTACGCTTCGAACGTGTGGACGGGCGCGCCCAGGGCCACGACCGACGTGGACGTCGTGGTGGCGTCACGCCACCATCGCCGGGCCGTCGCCGCACTCCGGAAGGCGTTCCCTCGACTCGATGTGGTGGATCAGCAGGTCGTGACGCGCTTTCAGGATCCCGGCTCGGGCAGGGTCTTCGTTGACGCGATGAAGCCGAAGGACCCGATCACGCGCGCGGTGTTCACACACCACGTGGTTGCCTCGGTGGCCGGCCATGACGTCCGGATCCCGGACCTCGAGATGGCCCTGGCGATGAAGTTTGCGGCCATGATCGGGATCTGGAGAGAGATCGAGAAGAAGTACATGGACGCGGGCGATTTCATCTCGATCGTGAAAGCGAACCGGAAGCTCGATCTCGAGAAGCTCGCGTTCTTGGGCGAGCTTGCCTACTCCGGAGGGGGGCGGGAGATCCGATCGCTCGTAGAGGACGCCCGGGCTGGACGGCGGCTCAAGTTCTAGCCCCGGAATCGCTCGATCAGCGCTCCGCTTCCGGAGAAAGCCCGCTCCGGTAGCACTCGGCCGCGGACGGCCGGATCGCAGCGACGAGGATGCCGGGTGCCGTGCGGAGCTCCGCGATCCGCCGCGCGCTCGGGGTCGAATCCCGCGCGAACTCCTTGAGCCGTGCTTCGATCGCCGGCCCGAAGCGCTTCCACTCGTCGGGATGAAGCGTCTGGGCGCGCGCCGGATCGGGCGCGACGCAGCCGAGGACGAACAGAGCGCCCGCCAGCGTCTTCCAGGTTCGCGAGGTCATCGCCGTCGATCGCCCGGCTTTCAGTTCTTCTCGGGAATCCGCGCCACCACCCGCCCGTCGACCTCGATCACGAGGACCTTGCGCCCTTCGACGTTCTCGACGCGGGTAGCGACGGAACGGCCCTCTCCCTCCCACAGGACGGCCGACTCCTGAGAGACGCTGACTCGCCCGTTCGAACTCCGAGCCGTCACGCCCACGCGCGGGTCGAAGCGCGCCTCGGAGAGGGGGATGTCTTTGCCGGTGACGGGATCCCCGGCCCGCGGCGCCCTCGCGTCCCGGAGGAGCGGCTCGAACCAGGCCGGCTCCACACCGTCCGCGATCTCTCCCGTGAGCTTCCCCTTGGGGTCCGGCTGATAGAGATAGTCGAACACGACGGGAATATGGAAGTCGTCCGCTTCGTCGCGCGTCAGGAGGCTCCGCTCGAGCTTCTCGTCGTCGTGATCGCGCCGGAGGAGGAGCTTCGCGACACCGCCCCCGGGCCGGACGACCAGGATCTCGGTCCCGGGCATCCGGTCGTCGGTGTCGACGTTCGCCTCGTACCCCGCATCCGGCGCCTCTTCGAGTCCCTGGAACCGCTGCCGCTTCCACGCCTCGCGCGCCGCGACGTCCTCCAGGAGCTCCCGGTCGAAGTCCGCTTCCCCGAAGGGCTGGGCGATCCGCGCTCCGTTCTTCCCCTCGATCGCGAGACCCGTCGCTCCTCCGGCGCTGTTTCCGATGACGAGGTCCGCCTCTCCGGGATCGACCACCCGTCCGGTCTCGAAGTCGAAGCCGAACTGGCCGAACGAGCCGATCACGAACGTCCCGCTCCGGATCCGAGCGGTCTCGGTCTCCTGAGCCCCGACCCAGGGCAGGACCGCGAACCCCAGCACAAGGACGGCGATCAGACGCTTCATCGGGCCCCTCCTTCCCCTTCGCTCGATCACCAACGAGGCTCCGGATCCTACTCGCTCGCACGAGGATTATCACGCGCTCGCGCCATGCTCCGGGCGTGAAATCGGTTCTCCGCCGGCCGCTCCGGGTTCCCACCAGGAGAGCGCGAGCATCTGGAGCTGCCAGCGGTTGAATTCGCTGAACTCGTTCTCGATGCCGAAGCGCGCCTCGGCCGGGTCGAAAGACGGGTCTCCGGGGGCGAGCGACATCGCGCGATACCCCGGCGTCGCCACCGCCCGCGCCGCGCGCAGGCCGATGCGGGCGAGAACGAGCCGGAAGTCGTGGGCGAAGTTCCTTGAAGCCTGCGCGCCCAGGATCTGGTCGTAGTAGAGGTCGCGGGAACGGAGACGCACGTGGAGGTAGTCGCCCCCGGGGCTTGAGGCGAAGAGGTCGGCGATCTCGATCGCCGTCTGCTTTCCCGCGAGCGGCTTCAAGCGGTCGAGGCCCTCGTACTCCTTGAGAAGGGTGTCGTACAGTGCGCCGCCGATGCCGGTGGCCTGGAGCCAGGACATCCGGCGCTTCCACGACTTCCCGCCGGTCCGGCGCCCCTCCTGGACCTCCACGATCTCGCCCGCGGAGAGAAGCCAAACCTGATCCCACGGGATGGGCTGCGGCGGACCCGTGTAACCCAGCGCGAGATGGAGCGCGTCGTCGGCGACATGGAGGGTCCGGACGAGAATCGGCTTGCCGATCCGGATCACCCACTCCTGGGGGATCACCTTTGTTTCGACTCCCTGGGCCGCGAGCGAGGACGCGACCCACTGCGCCCGCGCCGTGTCGAGCTTCTCGGCCACGACGCCCCGCGCCTCCTTCGCCCTGTGGTTCGCGTCGATCGGGAGGAGGCCGAGAGCCTCTCCCAGGATCGGGGCGAGGATCTCCTGCGGGATCGTCTGGTAGACCTCCTGGACGACGGCGAATTCGTTCATCGGTCTGACCTCCCGCGGTCGCGCTCCGGCAGGATACGATGGGGGCCCGCAAGATGGAACCCCCGAGGATCTCCGATGAAAGCGGCCGTTCTACTCACGCTTCCCCTGCTCTCCATGTCGTTACCCGCGCCTGCCGGCGAGATCGCGCTCGACCAGGACGACGTGGTCGTGACCACGGACGTACGCGTACGACCCGGAACTTACAGGGTGACCGACGACGAGGGAGACGGCGTCCTCATCGTCCGCGGGGAGGGAGTGACCGTGGACCTCACGGGCGTGACCCTACTGGGTTGCGAGGAGGGGGCGCCGGCGGACGGCTACCGCGGGATCGGGATCCACGTGGACGGGGCTCGCGGGGTCGCGATCCGCGGGGGGAGGGTGTCGGGCTTCAAGGTCGGGATCTACGCGCGCGAGGCAGACCGTCTCCGTGTCGAGGGGGTCGAGGCGACGCGGAACTTCCGCCAGCACCTGAAGAGCACCCCCGAGCGCGAGGACGGCGCGGACTGGCTCTGGCCGCACAATAATGATGACAACGAGTGGATGAAAAACTACGGCGCGGGCATCTACCTCGACCGCTGTCCCGGCGCCGTCGTCGCCGCCTGCCGGGGCCGAAACCAGCAGAACGGCGTCATCCTCGCGCGCTCGGACGGCTGCGCGGTCTACGACAACGACTTCTCCTACCATTCGGGCTGGGGCGTGGCTCTGTGGCGCTCCTCCCGGAACAAGATCGCGCACAACCGTCTCGACTACTGCGTCCGGGGCTACAGCCACGGCGTCTACTACCGCGGGCAGGACTCCGCCGCGATCCTCGTCTTCGAGCAGTGCCGCGAGAACGTCTTTGCCGCCAACAGCGCGACCCACTCGGGGGACGGTTTCTTCCTCTACGCCGGCCACGAGACGACGCAGAGGACGGGCGGCGGCGGCTCGAACGACAACCTCGTCCACGGGAACGACTTCTCCCACGCCGTCGCCAACGGGATCGAGGCGACGTTCTCCAGCGGCAACCGCTTCGAGGCGAACATCCTCGACGAGTGCGACTACGGGGTCTGGGCGGGCTACAGCCGCGACACCGTGATCGCGGGGAATCGCATTTCCCGCTCGCAGACCGCGGGCGTGGCGATCGAACACGGGCACGACAACCGGATCGAGGGGAACACCTTCGAAGGCGACCGGACCGGCGTCTCGCTCTGGTGGGACGACGATCCCGACCTCCTCGCCGGCCCCTTCGGGAAGAAACAGGACACCGACTCCGATCGCAATACGATCGTCGCCAACCGCTTCACCGGCGCCGAGGTCGGCGTCCGGCTCGCGAGGTCCTCCGGAACCCTCGTCGATTCGAACGAGTTCCACTCCGTGCGGACCGCCCTCCACTTTCGGGGTCCAGCGGGGACGATCGGGCTCGTGGGAAATCGCCTCGAGGACGTCGAGCGGCCCGTAGACTCCGATTCCCCGAGCGTGGCTTTCCGGGAAAGACCGGAGGGCGACCGGCCGCTCGTCTACCTGCCGGACGAACCGCCGGAGGTCCCCGGGACGCTCGACCCCTTCCTGCCCGCCGGGGCGCGCCGCGGGCGCGAGACGATGATGGTCGATGAATGGGGACCCTGCGACCCCTCCGAGACGAGACTCTTCCCCTCGCGGATCGAGGGGGGCGCCGAGGCCAGGTGCCATCTGATCGGACCCGGCGGCACTTTCGAGGCATCCTGCGAGGGGGCCTCCGTCGAACCCGCGTCCGGCACGATCCCGACCACACTCGCCGTCCGCGCTCCCGGCCCCGGCGGACACGAGTTCCGGCTCACCGTGCACGTGGGAGGACAAGAGCTCGTGGCGACCGGGACTCTCTTCGCCGCGCGCTGGAACGTCCGCTACCACCTCTGGCCGGACGAGGGCCCGCGGCGCCCTCCCGCGGACTGGGGCAAGGTCGAGGCGGGCGAACCACTCGTCCGGGTCGAGGCGGACGAGCTCGACTTCGTCTGGGGCGGCGGAGGCCCCGCTCCGGGCGTGCCCGCCGACCACTTCGCGACGGTGGCCGAGACCGAGGTCGAGCTCGCCGCCGGCCGCTACAGCCTGCGCACGGTCTCCGACGATGGCGTCCGCGTTCTTGTGGACGGGAAAATGGTTCTGGAGAACTGGACATGGCACGGGCCTACGGAGAACTCGGTCGAGATCGATCTCGACGCCGGGAAGCACAAGGTCCGTATCGAACACTTCGAGATCGACGGACACGCGGAGCTCCGCTTCCGCATCTCGCCCGCCGGGGGGCGCTGAGAGTGTGAGCAGGAATCCCGGACCGAGCCGGCGCGCCGAGGCGCGAGCCGGCCTAGGCGCAGGCCCGGGAGAATACTGGCGGTATTTTGAGGGCCTGCAACGACGGCCGGCGAAGTGCATCGGCGATGACGGCGACGGGAGGGATTTCTGCTCACACTCTGAGCCGGGTGCGTCACTTCACCGCGTCTTCGACCCCCAGGAGCCGGTAGATCTCCTCGATCTTGAAGGGCTTCCTGACGTAGCCCTCGGCGTGCTCGGCGTAGCGGCGGAGCCGCGTGTCCTCGTCCCGGCCGGTGATGAAGACGACCCGGATCTTCTTGTCCATCCGCTTGAGTTCTTCGTACGTGCGGAAGCCGTCGAAGCGGCCGGGCATCTTGATGTCGAGGAAGACGGTGTCGAACCCCTCGGCGCGGCACTTCTTGATCGCCTCGGCGCCGCTCGCGGCGGTCTCCACGGTCTCGCAGCGGTTCTGGAGGATCGCGGCCAGGATGTCGCGGATCGGCTCGTCGTCGTCCACGACGAGGATTCTTTTCGCCGCGTCGATTCGGCGGTGCGGGGTGGGGGTCGGGCGGTCCTCGCGGGTCGCGGGGGCGTTCTCGCGGATGGGGAGCTTGATCGTGAACGTAGAGCCCTTGCCGAGTTCGCTTGCGACCAGGATCTCCCCCCCGTGTTCCTTCACGATGTTGTAGCAAACCGAGAGGCCGATGCCGGTGCCCGGCGTGGAGGATCCGCCGAAGGACCCTTTGGTCGTGAAGAAGGGCTCGAAGATGCGGTGCAGGTTCTCCGGCGCGATGCCCTTGCCGGTGTCGGTGAACCGCACGAGGACCCAAGTCCCGTCGCGGAGGACCTCGATCGTGATCGTACCGCCATGCTCAATGGCGTGGCGGGCATTGATGATGACGTTGAGGAAGACCTGCTGGATCTTGCCGGGCGAGAGGACGGTCCGGGGGGCCGGCTGGAACCGGCGCACGAGCTCGATCGACTCGTTTTCCAGGGCCTTGGCGGTGAGCGAGATCACCTTCTCGACGGTCTCGGTGACATCGCAGAGCTCGTAGGCGTCGACCCGCTGCCGGGAGAACGAGAGGAGGCCCTCGGTGATCTCGCGGGCCCTCTGGGACTGCTCGATGACGATGTCGACGAGCTTGTCTTTGAACTTCTCGTTCGTCTGGGCCATCTGGGCGAAGCCGTACATCGAGGTGATGAGGTTGTTGAACTCGTGCGAGACCCCCGCGGCAAGAAGCCCGATCGCGGCCATCTTCTCCGACTGCGTGAGCTGGTCCTGGGCATCCTTCAGGGCTCGCGTCCGCTCCTCCACGCGGCGTTCGAGCTCGCGGTTCCAGCGGTTGATCTCCTTCTCCTGCTCCTTGAGCTCCTGGTAGAGCCTCGCGTTGACGAGCGCGATCGCGGCGTGGCTCGCGAGGATCGCGAGAATCTCCTGGTCCTCGCGGGTGAAGACGCCGCCCCCGAGCTTGTCGGTCACGCAGATCGCCCCGATCGATTCGAGGCCTGCCCCCTCTCCCTTGCCGGACGCGACGATCGGGCCGACCAGGAACGAGGTCGAGTCGTACTTCGGGTTCTTCTTGAAGGGGATGTCCTCGGGCAGGCTCCGCACGTGCTTCACGAGGAGCGGCTCCTTCCGCTCGATCACGCGCCCGACGATCCCGCTGCCGATGCCGATCCGGATCGCGGGCCACTCGCCGCGGTCGATCCCGACCGAATAGGCCATCCGGATCTCCTTGCCGTCCTCGGAGACGAGGAGGATCGAGCTCTTCGTGCAGCCGAAGATGTTGCAGCAGAAGCTCGCCGTCTCGGACAGGATGGACTCCGGGTCGAGGTAGCTCGACAGGATATGGGTCGCCTTGGAGAGCTGCAGGAGGTTCCGGCTGAACTCGCGGTTCTGCTCGTAGACGCGGACGTTTTCGATGAGGACGGCCGCCTGGGTGGCGATCTTGGTCAGCTGGTCGAGGTCGGCCTCGGTGAAGACTCCCGTATAGCGCTGGCTGTCGAGCGCGATGAGGCCCAGGATGGTGTCCTTGTAGACCAGGGGGACGCACATCGCGGCCTGGATCTTCTGGCCGATCACGCTCTCGCCGAGATTGAAACGCTCGTCGGCCATCGCGTTCTTGGAGAGGATCGAGTCCTTGGTCTTGAAGACCTCCTTGACGATCGTCCGCGAGATGCGCGGGTTCGTTTCCTCGGCGAGCCCGTTTCGCACCCGAGTCGCCATCGGGTGGAGCTTCCGCTCCGCCCGGTCCATGAGCATGATGTAGCCGCGGTCGGCCGGGAACTCCTCGAACAGGATGTCGAGCAGCCGATGGAGCAGGTCGTCGAGGGAGAGGATGCCGCTGATGGCGTTGGCGACCTTGTAGAGCGTCGCGAGCCGCTTCTGGGTCCGGACCGGGTCCTCCGACTCGAAGGAGTTGAGCACGCGCTCGGCGTCCCGGTAGTAGCTCTGCCGGGACTGGATCTGGCTGTCGATGAGATCGGAGGTCGACAGGACCCGCGAGCCGCTCTCGGCGAAAGCATCCTTCTCGTCGTCGAAGAGGAGGAGCGTGTTCCCGACCGAGATCAAGTCCCCGTGCTGGAGAGCCCCCTCCTTCGAGATCGGCGCCCCGTTCACCTTGATGTGCCCGGCCTCCGAGAAGACCTCGAGCCTGTACTCGCTCCCCGATTGCCAGATGAGCGCCTGGTCCGGGGCGATGCCGTCATCGGAGAGACGCACCTCGCTCCCTTCCGCGCGCCCCACGTGGCAGGACCGGGCGAGCTCGAAGGTCTTGCCCATGTCGGGGCCCTTGATGACGATGAGCTGCGCCAAGAGGAGTTCGCTGCCGTGTTGGAGAAGGGACGCCAAAGCGCGAGGCGAAGTCATTGTAGCGAGACGCGGGTGACGAACAAGACGGCTGGAGCGCATGCGCGACCCCGGACATGAAAGCGGCGCAAGGGCCAGGGCGCTCTCGGCCTTTCGCGGTTCGTTCGGCCGGGAGCCCGCGCTCATCGTCCGGGCCCCGGGGCGCGTGAACCTCCTGGGCGAGCACGTGGACTACTGCGACGGGCTCGTCCTCCCCGCGGCGATCGACCTCGCGGCGTGGCTCGCGGTGGCGCCGCGGCCGGATGGCCTCGTCCGCGTGGCGGCGGCCGACCTCGAGGAGCGCGTCCTCTTCGGCCTCGACGGCCTAGACTCGCGGTGCGATCGCGACGGGCGCCCGCTCCCGCGCTGGGCCCTCTACCCGGCCGGCGTCGCGCAGGCGCTCGCGAGGCGCGGCGGGGGAGGGGGCCGCTGGCACGACCCTTGCTTCGCAAGGGGAGTGCCGGCGGTAGGAAGGGGGAGGGGGCCTTTCCCCTCCCCCT
>JACQVV010000337.1 GCA_016209595.1 Planctomycetota bacterium | reverse complement strand
GGACGGCAAGAAGCACCAGCGCCCGGGCGACCGGGAGCGCAGGGACGGCAAGAAGCACCAGCGCCCCGCCGATAGGGAACGCAAGGACGGCAAGAAGCACCAGCGCCCGGGCGACCGGGACCGCAGGGATGGCAAGAAGCACCAGCGCCCCGGCGATCGGGATCGCAGGGAGCGCGGCAACCCCGAGGAACGGCGCCCGCGCGAGGAGATCGTTTCTTAGGAAGTGCAACGCCGTGGGCGATCAAGCGGCGCTCGCCCGTCTTGCTCGAATGAACTGCCGATGGCTGTCGGCTCCCCGCGCCGGAACGCGGCGCGGGGGCCCGTCTCACATCGGCGGCGAGGTGCTCGCGAGATGAACCGGCGCGTCCGGGACAAGCTTCATCTACTTGCGGCGGGGTTTGGGGCCTTCCTCACGCTCTGCGGGGCACTGCTCGTTCCGGGCATCGATCCAGGTCGCTACGATGACGACTGGACGGCAGAGCAGCGCGCGGCGTGGCAGTCCGCGATGACAAAGCGACGCATCCGGGGAGGGGTGCTGCTCGCGATCGGCCTCTCCATCCTGATCGGGTCGACGTTCGCGAATCGAAGGCTGGAGAAGGAGTAGAGATGAGGGCCTCCCGAACGGCCGTCCACGTCCACAAACCGGCGATCGGACTCGCTCGCGGACGCGGACGGTCTCCCCATCACGCGCCCTTGCGGAATTCCCTCTCCAACCGCGCCCCGTTCTCCTCCCACCAGGCAAGCCAGGCCTTGGGATCGTCGGGAAGCTCGACCTTGGCGATCCGGCGCAGGTTGCCGTAGACCACCACGCGCTCCTCGATCGTGATGAACTCGTCGATCCAGAGGACCTTCGCGTCGAGGACCGCTCCCTCGGACAGGATGCCGACGACCGGGTCCGCGATCGTGGCGTTCGGCGCGACCTGGACGTCGTAGTCGCGGATGTAGCCCGACTGGCTCCCCACGAAGATGTTCGCCCGGGGGCCGCCGCCGTACCGGAGGTGGATCGTGCGGACGTAGACCTGGATCGCCGGAAAGTTCGCGAAGCGGCCCACGGCCTCGAGCGCGGCGAGTCGCACGGCCTGGTTCCTGTGGAGGAGCGCGGGTTCGAAGTAGTAGGGCGTCTGGGGGTATCCGATGGCAAGCAGCGCCTCGACCGACGCTTTCCGGACCTCTTCCGAGGCATCGGCCACGGCGGACTTGACGAGGGGCTTCAGGGCCATGAGCTCGCCGGCGCCCCCGAGGGCGGCGGCGGCGCGAGCGCGCGCCTTCGGTTCCGGCCCCCGGAGGAGGTGCCGCACAAGCTCCTCCGAGGCCTCGTCCCGCGCCGCCATGAGGGTTGCCCGAGCCGCGGCCTCTCGCGTGTCGCGATAGGCTCGGACCGCCTCCGCGAGGCGGAGCCCTAGCTCGGCGATCCGGTCCGAGGGTTCCGCGCTCCCGTTTTCCGCCGGCGCCTCATCGCCCCCGGGGAGGTTCCAGCTCCCGCCTTCGCGCACGAAGCCCTTGCCCGCCAGATACTCGTCGAGGGAGACCCAGGCCTTCCCATCCCAGATCTGGCCGAGCTGTTCCCGCGCCAGGCGGTGGTCCGCGTCACGCGCGAGACAGGTCTCGTAGGCCCGACGGGCGAGGCCCGCGAGGCCGCGACGCGCGAGGGCCAGGCCGGCGCGGAACCACGCGTCCGCGTCCTTCTCCGCAAGATCCGCCGTCGCCTCGCGGTAAAGGTCGTCTTCGTCGACGCCCGGCCGGTAGTCAACGACGCTCTCGGCGGGGAACTCCAGGACGACCCCCTGCGTATGGATGCGGTAGAGCCCCTCCTCCTTTTCCACCACGCCAACCCAGGTCAGCCCCCCCTCGAGGACGAGGACATCGGCTCCCGCGGGGAGGGATGCTCCGGCGAGGAGGAGCACGAGCGTTGCGATTCGTCTTGCGGTCACAGAATCAGCCTCCCTCGACCCGGTCCTGGAGGTTGAGCCACTCCTTGAGGCTCCGGGGTCGATAGTGTCCTTCGACTTCCCTGCGAAGATCCTCGGCCTCCGGATTCCCCGGGTCGAGCGCGAGCGCGCTCCTCACCCGGCGGTAGGCCGATTTCCAGTTCCCGCTCGCGGCCGCGAGGCGGGCCCGAGCGAGTTCGACGCCCGCGAGCTCCTCACGAGCGGCCGAGACGCGCTTCTCGAACTCGCCTCTCTGGGCGAGGTCGCGAGAAGCCCCGAGCGCCTCCTCCAGAGCGGCGACGGCTTGACGAAAGGCGCTGTCTGTCCGCTCGAACGCGCGGTCTGCGAGCGTGACCTGCCCCTTCGAAGCCGCCGCTTCTGCTTCGGTCCGGGCGCTTCGTCCTTCGGAGATCTTCTCCTCGGCCCGCTCGATGAGACGCAGGATCCTCGACTCGCGCTCGGTCTCTCGCGCGACAGCTGGCCCCCGGTCGGCCTCCGGGGCCGAGCGGGGCGCGTCCGCCGCCGAGAGCGCCCTCCGGGAGCGTGCGAGCGCCCCCTGGGCGGGCGCCGCGAGGGGGTGGTCCGGATAGGTCTCGACCAGGCGCGCGAGCGCCCGCGCGGCGGCCTCGTGGTCCCCCCTCGCGTGCGCCGCGATCCCTTGCTCGAACAAAGACTGTCCATGTGCGAAAGCGATCTCGGCCAGCCGGAGCTCGACCGCGGGCGCAAGCGACGGATCGAGGCGCGCGGATTCCCGGTACTCCCGGCGGGCCGCGTCCCAGAGTCCCTCCGACTGGCAGAAACGGGCGAGGGCGTGGCGCGCGGGGCCGTCGGCGGGATCGAGGAACCGCTTGCGAGCCTCGTAGAAGGAAAACGGCTCGATCCTGGCGGCGGGGACGAAGGCGGTCGCCCCCTCGACCTCGATCGTGACGCCGGCCTCGGTCGCCGCGACGATCCGGCCGGCCAAGATCTCCCCGTCCCGCGTCTGGAGGACGTCGGCGAGGCAAGGAGCCGCTCCCGGGGCCACGAGCCCGAGGAGAGCGAGGGCTCCGAAAGTAGTCCCCTTCCCGAACATGGCAGAGTCCTATCACGCCCTGGAAGATCGCAGCGATGGCAGGCCGACCCGGCGGATTGTCTTCCCATCCACCTGTACGCGCGGGTGTGAACGGCGTTACCCGTCTGCCGTAACATTACGTGGACACGAGACTTGCGATGCGGCGGTCGGCTCGCCGGTGCTCCTATGCCTCTCCGACCAGCGTCCGGCGGAGGACCTCCAGGACCCGTTCCCGGGCGAATTGGATCTGCCCGATCACGTTGAACTCGGCCTGCCGGAGGATCTCGTTGCGGGAGAGGGAACCGATCTCGGACGCGAACTCGAGATCCTCGATCTCGGAGAGTCCCCCGGTCATCTCGACCTTGTTTATCTCGTCGGCGTCTCCCGCGCTCTCGATCTGGCGGAAGGCATTCGCGAGATCGGACCGGATCCGGTTCACCCGGTCGATCGCGTCGTCCACCGCGCGCCCGGTCGTGACGAGGTCGTAGCGGAGCGTGCTCCCGAGTCCGCCGACTCCGGAGAGCGTGAACTCGACGCCGGCCACCTGGATCGGGACGCCCGACGTATAGGCGAGCCCCTGGGCGATGGGGCCCGAGACCGACCCGGTGGCGTTGAAAAGGGTGGCGCTCGAGAACTCGATCTCGATCGTCTCCTGGTGGAGGACCTGGGAGTCGTCCACGACGCGCGGGGACTCGGTGAGAACGAGGCCGCCCGAGACGAGCGAGACATCGCGGATGCGCGGGGTGAAGCCGTCGGCCACGTCGAGGCCGTCAAGCCCCAGCGAGCGGGCCGAGAGGGCCTCGATCGAGTAGAAAACCTTGTCCGAGCGCAGCGGGTCGTTGCCGACCTGGACCTCGATCCCATGGCTGATCAGGATCGGCTGGAGCCGAACCGGCCCGGGGATGGGGGAGCCGATATCGAAGTCGAGCGAATGGCCGAGGTTGTTGAAGGCACGGAAGAGCGAGTTGGGGGTAACCGCCACGTCGGGGCCGCCGTCGAGCGACGCGTTCGCCCCGAAAGTCGTGTCGACGAAGAACCGGTCGCCGACCTGGTACTGGCCGCCCTGCCGGATCGTGAACGTCATGCCCGCCCCGTCGCCGCCGGGTCCCGGGTTGCTCGTGTAGGCGATCCCTGCCACGGCCGGGGCGTGCGGCCCGGAGAGCGATCCCGTGACGCTGAAGACGTCCGCGCCATCGAGGTCTCCGACCACCTCGAGTGTGAAGGTTTCTTCGATGATCGTGTTCGACGCGAGGATCGTCGGCCCCGTGGAGAAGAAGCCGCCGGCCGGCACCGTGGAAAGGACCGTTCCGTCGACGTTTCGCACCCAGATCTCGCCGTCAGCGCCGGTGAAGGCGAGCTGGTTCGAGGCCCGGTTGAACGTCGGATCCGAGCCACCCCCTGGCGGGATGCCGGGCTGGTTCGTGATCTGGACGGGCGTGACCGAGGAGCCGTCCGAGTTGATGACGAGGATCTGTCCGCCGCTCTCGTAGGCCACGAGGTTTCCGTTCGGGGAGATCTCGTAGTTCGTCCCGGCCGGGATGGCGCCCACGCCGGTGATCTGCGTGGGGACCCCGGAACCGTCGGAGTTTCTGAAGAAAACGTTCCCGCCCGCCTCGAAGAAGACGCGCGAAAGCGAGGGGTGGAACTGAGGGTTCGTGCCGATCGCCGTGGGGACGCCCGCCCCGGAGGTCGAGATGACGAAGTTCGTCCCGAGCGACTGGAACGTGGCGAAGGCGCCGTCGGGGCTCACCTCCGGATTCGTGGCGGTGCCCAGGAACGTGACCTGCGTCGGGGGACCGCCGAGCAGGGGGCGCGTGAAGAGGTCCCCTGCCGAAAGATAGAGGAGGGTCGTTCCGTTCGCCGAGATGCGCGGTGCCGACTGGTCGCCAGCCTCGTCGGCGACGACCGAAACCGCGTTCGTGACGAGGTTCCGGACGAGGATGTTCCGGCCGGTCGCAGATCCCGACGGGTTCTGCTCGTAGATGGTGTCCCCGGTCACGTCGTTGAGGAAGACGTTCCCGGTCACGGAGTCCACCGCGAGCGCCGGGAAAGAGTTCCCGGACGCGGGCGACTGGTGGAAGGAAACGAGTGCGCCGGTCGCGGCGTTCACCTCGTAGTACTGGGGGTCCGTCCCGTTCGCCACGAAGAGCGTGCCCCGCCCGGGATGGAAGGCGATGTCCGTGGGGGAAGTCGAGGGACCGACGAGCCCGCCGAACGACTGCGCGCCCGCCGTCGTGAACGTGTAGATGCGGTTGAACGTAGCGTCGGAGATCCGCAGGTTCGTCCCGTCGTGGGTGATGCCCGTCGGGTCGTTCCCGGCGCGCGAGACGGTGTAATTGAACGTGCTCCCGGCGAGCACCCCGGCGCCGAGTCCCTCGACGCCGCCGTGGGCCACGCCGAGCCGGAGCGCCGCCGTCGCGTCGTTGGGCCCGGCGGAGACGGCGACCGACGAACCGCCGCCGACCGTCCCCGACTGGAGGACGTAGCGCCCGCCGATGAAGTTTGCCGTGAAGGTGGGGAAGCCCGCGGCCTGCACCTGGGCCTGGATCGCCGCGGCGATGGCGGCTCCCGACCCTTGGGTCCCCAGCGTGACGAGGGCGCCGGGGGCGCCGTCCACGGAGACCACGAGCTGATCGTCGAGGCCAGCGGTGGTCGAGGTGGCCGCTCCGGCGAGCGACCGGCTAGCGCCCCGGGCGTCGAGCGTGAAGGTCACCCCGTTCACGGTGGACGGCGCGCCCGGAGTGAGCGTCACGCCCGTCGCGAGCGTCCCCGTGACTGAGCCGGTCGCGTTGAACCGGAGCGGCAGGGCCCCGGTCATCTCCAGGAAGGAGACCGTGACGTTCTGAGCGACCTGGATCACGGTCTGGTCGGTCACGGAGGTGTTCGTGTTGATGACGAGCGAGCCGGGATTGCCGAGCGTGAGCGAGCCGGGGTTCACCGCCGCGGCGATCGAGAAGGAGTTGACGAACGTGGCGACGCCCCCCGCGATCGTGAACTCGACCGCGAGCTGATTCGCCCGGTCGATTCCGAAGAAGTTCCCCGTCCCCGGATCGACCGTGAGCCCGTCGATCGTCGCCATGAAGGGCACCGGGACGGGGAGGCCGACCGGGACGCCGGCCGTCGTGAGCTCCTGGACCGTTGCCGTCGGGCCATCGGCCGCGAAGAGCGTGCCCGTGAAGGAGCTATACGCCATCCCCCGAACGTTTCCGAAGGGGGAGGGGAACGAATTCACCGTCGGCCCGAAGGGCATCGGGCTCGTGAAGGCGATCCGCTGGTTCCCGGGGGCGACTCCGGGAGCGGTGAGGTCGAAGTCTTGCGAGTCCACGCCGAAGCCCACGGAGGTCGAGACGCCTCCCGACCGGGGGACGCGGCGGATCTGCCGCGCGCCGGGGTTCGCCGGATCGTCCGCCTCGAAGAAGATCTCCGTTCCCAGCGGACTGAACTGGACGTTCGAGACCCCGGCGAATCCCGCGGTCGGGCTGAATACCCCCCCGAGCCCCGTCGCGTCGCGGGTGAAGGTGGTCCCGGCCGTCGTGAAGCTGAAGAAGGACCCCTCCAGCGTCGGGGAGGTCTTGACGCCGGGCGGGTTGGTCACCTGGCCCTGCTCGCCGATCGCCGAGGTCGTCGTGTCCACGGAGACCACGAGCCCGGTCTGTTCCAGGCGGAGGAAGTGGAGCCCGTCGGCGATCTCGCTCCCATCGGGGATGCGGACGGACGTGATCGGAGTCGAGGGCGTCGCCGGGAGGAGCGCGGCCCTGCGGCCCAGGTGGCCGTCGAAGATCGGGATGCGCCCCAGGCGGCTCGTGCGGGCCGCGCGCTCGATCGAGTCGATGATCGTGTCCGCGTCCTTCTGGAGCCCATCGATCAACTCCCCGCCGCCATAGCGCTCGAAGTTTGCCGCCCGGGTGACCAGCCCTCGGAGCTGCGTGAGGAGGCCCCCGACTTCGCCCAGCGTCCCCTCCGCCGCCGTGATGAGGCCCGTCCCCTCCCGCGCGTTCCGGATCGCCCGGTTCAGGCTTTCGAGCTTCGACCGGAAGATCGTCCCGCCCACCACGGCCGAGGGGCCGTCGGCGGCTCGGGGAGCGCTCTTCCCCGTGGCGAGCTTCCGGATCGAAACCGCCGAGCGGCTCTGGATCTCCCGCCCCGTCCGGATCGGGCGGGTCGTGTCGATGCGCTGCTGGAGCATGAGGTCCATGGGTCACCCTTCGTTCGTGTCAGGGGGAGGGGAACTGCCCCCTCCCCCTTCCCACCGCCGGCACTCTCCTTGCGAAGCAAGGATCGCGCCAGCGGCCCCCTCCCCTTGCTTTTGCGAGCCTCGCGTCCCTGCGAGTCCGGCGGGCCTCCGGCCCCGGCTCCCTGCAAATCTGTTATCGGCAAGCGGGGCGGGAGAATTGAGGGAAAACTACCCGCAAGCCACCGGCTTGACAGGGGCGGAGGGGGTCCCTAGATTGCCTCCTCTCCTTTCGAGGGATCTCCATGCCACGCGTCGCCGTCATCGGCTGGGCGCAGTCCCGGCACCGCGTCAGGAACCCCGACCTCGCGCCGGCCGAGCTCGTCTACGAGACGGTCGCGGCGGCGCTCGCGCACGCGAGGGTTGGGGTCGAGGATATCGACGTCGTGATCGGGGCAGGGGACGACGTCCTCGATGGGCGGTCGATCTCCAACGTCTTCGTCGCCGAGAGCGAGGGCGCCTACTTAAAGGAAGAGACGAAGGTCGAGGAGGATGGGGCCTTCGCCGCCGCCTACGCCTGGATGCGGATTGCCGCGGGGGCGGGCCGGACGGCGCTCGTCGTGGCCTACGGGATGCCGAGCCAGGCCGAGGCGGGGGCCTACTCCGCCCTCCAGGCCGACCCGTTCTACCAGCGCCCTCTCGGGATCGACGCGGAAGTGGCCGCGGCGCTTGCCGCGGACGCCTACGCGAGCGCGGCGGGGCTCCTCCCGCGGGAGGCCGCGCGGGTCGCGATCCGGGACCTCGCGGCGGCGTTCTTCAACCCCCACGCAGTGCGCGGAGGACACCTCGACATCGAGGAGATCCTGGAGGCGGACCGGGTCGCGGGGGATCTCGGCGTCTACGACCTGCCCGCGACCGCGGACGGCTGCTGTGCCGTCGTCCTCGCGTCCGAGGAGTTCGCCCGGGAGCACGGAACGCGCTCGATCCTCATCCGGGGGCTAGGGTGGGCGACCGACGCCTACTACCTGGGACACCGGGACCTCGCGCGCCTGGAGAGCGCGCGGCTCGCCGCCGGTCGGGCCTACGAGATGGCAGGGGTTCGCGAACCGGCCGCGGCGTTCGATCTGGCCGAGCTCTCTCCCGCCTCGACCTACCACGAGCTCATGCTCCTGGAGGCCCTGGGCTTTGCCCCCGAGGGGAAGGCCGCGGCCTGGGAAGGCAGGACCCGCCTCAACCCCTCGGGCGGGCCCCTCGGCGCGGACCCGGTGATGGCGACCGGCCTCGTCCGGATCGCGGAGGCGGCGACCCAGCTCGCGGGCGAAGGAGGGGACCGCCAGGTAAAGGGGCAGCGGCCGCGAACGGCGCTCGCCCACGGCGCCTGCGGCCTCGCGATGCAGTCGAACGTCGTCTTTTGCCTGGAGGCGGGAGACGGGGCGGGGGCGCGATGAGCCCGACGAAGGTCGCCGTGATCGGCGTCGGCCTCACGGAGTGCGCCGAGGACCGATCCGACACGAGCTTCCCGGAGCTCGTCCGGGAGGCATCCACGCGGGCGCTTGCCGACGCCGGACTCTCGATGGCCGACGTCGACGCGGTCGTCTTCGGCCAGAGTCCCGAGCTTTTCGTCGGCGTGAACCAGCCCGAAAAGTGGGTGACCGATGCGCTCGGGGCCGTCGGGAAGCCCCTTTTCCGGATCCACACGGGGGGCACGGTCGGCGCCTCGACGGGGATCGCGGCCTACTACCACGTGGCGAGCGGCCTCTTCCGTACGGTGCTCGCGGTCGCGGGGGACAAGCTCTCCGAGAGCCCCGTCCAGTACGGCCTTTCGACGGTCTACGACCCGATCGTCGGGCGCGACTTCGCCTGCGGCGCCCCGGCGGCGGTCGCCCTCCAGTCGCGCCGCTACATGGCGCGCACCGGCGTCACCGAGCGCCACGGGGCGATGGTCGCCGTGAAGAACAGGAAGAACGCCCTCAAGAACCCGTACGCTCACCTCAAGATCCCCGGCATCTCGATCGAGATGGTGCTCGCGAGCCCGATGATCTCCTCGCCCCTGCGGCTCCTCGACTCCTGCCCGGTCTCGGACGGTGCCTGCGCGATGGTCTTCGCCGCCGAGAAGGTCGCCCTCGAACGCTCTCCCCGTCCGGCCTGGGTGCGCGCCGTGAGCGCGGTGAACGAAGGCGTGAATTATCCGGACCGCGAGTGGGCGAACCCGATCGGCCTGCGGCAGGCTGCCGCGAACGCGTACCGGCAGGCTGGCATCAAGAACCCGAGGGAGGAGATCGACGTGGCCGAGGTCTACGAGGCCTTCAGCTACCAGGAGCTCCTCTGGTCCGAGGCCCTTGGCTTCTGCGGAGAGGGGAAGGGCGGCGAACTCGTCGAGAGCGGGGCTACCCAGATCGGAGGCAACATCCCGATCAACCCCTCGGGGGGCGTCCTCTCCACGAACGCGATCGGCGCCACCGCGATGTTCCGCCAAGCCGAGGCCGTCTTGCAGATCCAGGGAAAGGCCGGGGAGCACCAGGTCGCCGGGGCGCGGACCGCGCTCGCCCACGGTTGGGGAGGCGCGATCCAGTTCCACACCGTGATGATCCTGTCGAGCGAGCGGCCATGAGCGTGAGGCGCGGGAGAGTGTGGAAGGGGAGGGGGCCGTTGGCGCGGCTTTCGCCGCGCGAAAGCCGTGCCGACGGTACGAAGGGGGAGGGGGCCGTTCCCCTCCCCCTTACAATGATCCTGTCGAGCGAGCGGCCATGAGCGACGAACGCGAGACCTTCGTCCTGGATGGGAAGATCGAGATCCCGTACCGCTGGACGG
>JACQVV010000333.1 GCA_016209595.1 Planctomycetota bacterium | reverse complement strand
GCGTGGGACAGCGGCTAGGAGCCTGTCGCGGAAAGCCATTCGGGCTGCGCGGGGCGCTTTCGGCCGATCTCTTCGTTGCTCGGGCGCGGCGTAGCTGGGCTACGCCTGGGGGGTACCCGCGAAGCGGGTCCGCGCCTCGATCTCGGCCGAAATCGCTCCCGCTCGCCCTCGAAGCGCTTTCCGCGACAGGCTAGCCGCCCCGTTCCTTCCGCGCCCTCGCGGCGTCGAGCTTCTTCTCCACGAGCTTCCGCTGCGCCCACCCGGGCGGCGCGAGCGCGAGCGCTTTCTCGTAGTCGGCGATCGCGCCCTGGACGTCGCCTGTCGCCAGGCGGGCATCCGCCCTCCCCGCGTGGGCCGAGGGCTGTCCGGGTCGGAGTTCGAGCGCCCGGTCGAAGTCTGCGATCGCCCCGTTCGGATCGCCTCCCGCCAGCCGCGCGAGGCCCCGGATTCCGTGAGCGTCCGCGTTCTCCGGCTTCAGGCGCAGGAGTTCCTCGCAGTCTGCGACGGCACCTGCGGGGTCGCCGGATTGCCTCCGGGTCTCGGCGCGAAGGGCGAGCGCGCCGGGGTCCCCGGGGCGTAGGGCAAGGAGAAGGTCGAAGTCGGCGAGAGCCCCGGCGAGATCGTCTCGTGCGAGCCGGGCGGCGCCGCGGCGCCGCAGGGCCTCGACGCGCTTGGGATCCAGCGCCTCGGCGCGTCCGGGTTCGAGCCGGATGGCCTCATCGTATGCGGCAAGCGCCCCGTCGAAGTCGCCGCTCGCCTCGAGGAGGACCGCGATGACGATATGGACCTCCGCCGTCGCGTACCCCAGCCGTAGGGCCTCCTCGGCGTCGGACAGAGCCCCTTCCTCGTCCCCCGCCTGCGTCCGGACAAGCGCGCGGTTGTAGTGCATCTGCCCCGTCCCGGGGCGCAGGCGCAAGTACTCGTCGTAGTCCTCGATCGCGCCTGCGAGATTCCCTGTCCTCCGCCGGATGTCGCCCCGGACCTCGCGCACGCGGAAGGACTCCGAGCCGAGCCGGATAGCCTCGTCGCAGTCGGCGATCGCGCCGTCGTCGTCCCCCCTCCTCCATCGGACGAACGCCCGGACTTCGAGCGCAGCCGGTATCTCCGGGTCGAGCCGGAGCGCCTCCTGGGCGTCCGACTCGGCGAGATCCCGATCGCCCGCGGCGAGGCGGGCGTGTGCCCGCGACGCCCATGCCAGCGCCAGTCCGGGCGCGATACCGATCGCCCGCGACTGATCCTCCACGGCCCCGGCCAGGTCCCCGGCGTTCTGCCGCGCCACCCCACGGTTCACGTAGGCGGGGGCGAACCCCGGATCGACGGACAGGGCCCGATCGTAGTCGGCGATCGCACCCGGGAGGTCGTCGATCTGGGCGCGCAGGATTCCGCGGTTGTTGTAGGCGAACACGAACCGCGGCTGGATGCGGAGCGCCTCATCGTAGTCGGCCATCGCCCCTTCCGGGTCGCCGAGTTCCCCGCGGACGACGCCACGGCAGAAGAGGCCCAGCGCGAACTTGGGTCGGATCGAGACCGCACGATCGTAGGCCGCGAATTTCTGCGCCGCGTCCGGCGCCGCGATCCCGGCGAGCCAGTGGTACTCCTCGGCGCCCCGGCCATCTCCTAGCCGTTCGATTCCCGATTTGGCGATCGATAGCACCGTATCGGGGTCCATCTTGGCCCGCGCGAGCATGCCGGCCGCGATCTCGCGTTCGGTCTTTTCTCCAGGCGCGCCCGGACTGGCCAGCGCGCGCTCGATCTCTCTCATCGCCTCGGCCGCGAGCGCTTGCGACCCGGGGTCGCCCGACTCCGGGCCGGGCACTCCCACGTAGATGCCGGCGCAAAAGGCCTTCACGAGAAGCAGCCGTCCCAGGCGGAGCCGCGGCGGCGCGAAGTCGGGGTCGAGATCGATCGCCCGCCGCCAGGAGGCTGCCGCTCGATCTTCCCAGCCCTCGATCTCCCAGGCGAGCCCGAGAAGATAGTGCCCCTGGGCAAGGTCGGGGTCCCGCCGCACTGCCCGTTCGATCCAGTCGCGAGCCACCTCCACCTGCCGGCGGAGTTCCTCGTAGTCGGCTCGGGGGTCGTAGAGGTAGCTCGCTGCCCCGTCGAGCGCCGGGCGACCGGACTCCAGAAGTCGGAGTGCCTCCTCCCTCGCACGCTCGCGCTCCGCCGCCTCGTCCAGGGCTTCCTCCAGCCGCTCTCGCTCGCTCGTCGAGCGGAAGCCCCACCACCCGCCGATCGAGATCGCGAGCGCCGCTCCGGCCGCGACCGGCAGGACGACCCTCCGGTGGCGCACGAGTTTCCGCCAAAGTCTCGCCGGCGCCGGGATCGGACGGGCATGAATGGCCTCGCCTTCCAGGAAGCGCTCCAGGTCGGCCGCGAGATCTCCCATCGAGGGGTATCGGTGGGCTGGGTCCTTCTCCAGAGCCCGGAGCGTGATCGTCTCGAGGTCCCGGGGGATCTTCGGGCTCAGCCGGCGCGGCGGGAGCGGGTTTCTCGCGCGGATCGCCACCAGGATTACTTCGACCGTGGGACCCTCGAAGGGACGCCGGCCCGTCAGGATCTCGTAAAGGACCGCGCCGAGGGCGAACTGGTCGCTCGCCGGCCCGACCGGACCGACCGGCGCCCCTGCCTGCTCCGGGCTCATGTAGGCCGGCGTCCCCATGAGGGCTCCGGTCCGGGTGAGTTCCGTGTCGGCGCCGGTCGCGAGGTCCTTGGCCAGTCCGAAGTCGGTCACGTGCGCGTCGCCCGCCGAGTCCACGAGGATGTTCGAGGGCTTGACGTCCCGGTGGACGATCCCCTGGTCGTGCGCGTACTGGAACGCCCGCGCGACCGAACGCACGATGCCAGCGGCCGTCCTGGCGGGCATCGGGCGCTTCCCGTACTCGTCGAGAGATCTTCCCTCGACGTACTCCGTCGTGAAGTAACGCTCGCCCCCTTCGTCCCCCGCGTCGAGAACGGAGACGATGTTCGGATGTCGGAGGCGCGCTGCCGCCCGGGCCTCGCGGAGGAACCGCTCCACCCGCTCCGGGCCGGCCGGGCCGGCGGAGAGGATCTGCTTCAGGGCCACCACGCGCCGGAGCTCCGTGTCCCAGGCCTTCCAGACGACCCCCATCCCTCCCCGGCCGAGCTCCTGGAGGAGCCGGTAGCGACCGAATGGGCGGCCCGCGTCGTCGAGGGACGCCAGGCGCGCCTCCCGGTGGCGCCCGCTCTCGACCGGTCGGCCCGGGGCCGACTGGGTCTCCGCGAGAGTGTCTTCCGGCGGCCGTTCGGGTTTCTCTTCGGGCATGTTGGGTCCTTTTCAGGGGGAGGGGAACAGCCCCCTCCCCCTTCCTACCGCCGGCACTCCCCTTGCGAAGCAAGGGTCGCGCCAGCGGCCCCCACCCCTTCCTGCGGCATTTTCCCGGCCGCGGGTCGCCGGAGCAAGAAGCCAGGATTTGACTCGCACCGAATCCGGGGTAGGGTTTTCGTGAGGAGGGTCGGCCACCGCGAAAGGGGAGGTGAAGAGAGCGTGGCCGACGCGTTGAAGAACATGCCCGTCCTGGCGCTTGCGCTGGTCGCGGCATTCATGTGGGTCCAGAGACTCCGGGAGGCCGAATCCGGCGAGTCGCCCGAGAGCGGGGGTGTCGTCTCCCCCTCGTACGGCTGGCTGGGGCCCGAGGGTGCATACCCCGGCTACCCCTGGCTCGACCAGGAGCCCGACCCGGCCGCCTCGCTTCACCGGCGCTTCTCGCCGCCGGCGGGGTTCGCGAGGAAGCCCGTTCCCGCGGGGAGCTTCGGCGAGTGGCTCCGCTGCCTGCCCCTCCGGCCGGGCCGGGGCGTCGTGCGGCTCTTCGACGGCAGCGAGAAGTCCGATCAGGGCTCCCACGCCGCCGTGATCGACATCGAGACGGGAGATAGCGACCTCCAGCAGTGCGCCGACTCGATCCTCCGGCTCCGGGCCGAGTATCTCTGGTTCCTGGGGCGCTCCGAGGCGATCCGTTTCCGCTTCACGAGCGGCGACCTCGCGCCGTACGAGGACTGGCGTCTCGGCTTCCGCCCCGTGGTGACGGGGGCGGCCGTGAGCTGGCTCCGCCAGGAGCCGCGCGATGATTCCTATGCGTCCTTCCGGCTCTACCTCGACCGCCTCTTCACCTACGCGGGGACGCTCTCGCTGGAGCGCGACCTCTCGGCCGTGGGTTCGATCGACGACCTGGAGGTCGGAGACGTCTGGGTCCGCGGGGGTTCCCCGGGCCACGCGGTCCTCGTCGTGGACATGGTCGAGCACCTCCGGACGGGCGAGAAGGCGTTCCTCCTCGCGCAGGGCTACATGCCCGCCCAGGACATCCATGTCCTCGCACGGCCCGGCGGTGACGGCGACCCGTGGTTCCGCTTCCCCGATGACGGCGTGCTCGCGACCGGCTCCTGGAGTTTCGAGGCCCGGCACCTGCGGCGGTTCTAGTGGACCGGGGGCTTGTCAGGACCTCTCGTACACGACCCTCCCGTCCACGCACGTCATCCGCACGAAGTCGTCCAGGGCGCCGAGCTCGGCGTCATGCCACAGGAGAAACCAGGTGGAGTCGATCTCGCGGAGGTCGATCTCGTAGAGGGAGAAGTCGGCGCGTTTCCCCACCTCGAGCGAGCCGATCTGGTCTTCCCAGTGAAGCGCGCGGGCGCCGCCGAGCGTGTACCCGGCGAGCGTCTCCTCGATTTCGAGCCGCTCCTCGGGCCCCCAATCGGAGTTCTCCTGGTAGTTGTAGCGGAGCGAGGCGACGAGGAGGCCGTAGATGGGATTGAAGGGCGCGGCGCACCAATCGCTCCCGAAGGCGAGTGGAACGCCGGCCTCCTTCATGCTCCGCCAGGGCATGTAGCCCTGGAGCCGGTCGATCCCGAGGCCCTCGAAAGTCGGCTCGTCGGCGTACAGAGCCACGGGCTGCATCGAAGCGTAAATGCCGAGCTCCGCCATCCGCTTCTGCTCGGCGGCCGCCGGGAGCTCGCAGTGCTCGACCGCGTGGCGGGCGTCGCGCGCGCCGTTCTTCGCGATGGCCTTCTCGTACGCGCCGACGATCCGGCGGATCCCTTCGTCGCCGCAGCCATGGGTGCAGGCCTGGATCCCCATCCGGTCGATCCACTCGATCGCGCGCTCGTAGAGGGCGGCCTCCTTCCAGACCGGCTCGCCGCTGTCCTTCGCGCCGTCGAGGTAGGGCTCGGCCATGAGCGCCGTGTGGTTGGCGAAGACCCCGTCGATGTAGAGCTTCACCGACTCGCCGAGCCGGAAGTGGTCGCTCGACTCGCTCTTCCCGACTTCCTTCCACCACTCGAGCTCCCGGACGAACGCGGCCTCGTCCTCCAGGGCGTAGTGGGGGACGTAGAGCGAGCAGCGGACCCGGATGTCCTTCATTCCTCCCTCGTCCCGGAACCGGAGGACGAGGGGCAGGAATCGGCGTGAGACCTGGATGTCGTGGACGGTCGTCACGCCGGCCTTGCGCGCCTCGTCGAGGGCGGCCTCCATCCCCGCGAGGATCCGCTTCCGGGTGGGCTCGCCGATCTCTTCGTCGCTGAAGTAATCGAAGGGGTTGAAGTCGAAGAAGTGGAGGAAGAACCCCGTGGCGTTCCCCTTGTCGTCGAGTCTGGGGGCGATCGCGCGGAAAGCGCGCGGGTTCCTCTCCCGCATTCGCGCGACCCCCGCCGAGTTCACCCAGCCGGAGTGGCCGTCGTACGACCAGAGGAAGGCCGGGCGGTCCGGGAAGATGCGGTCGAGGTACTCGCTTCCAGGGTTCCGGTCGGCGATGTGTTCGAGGCGCCACCCGATGCCCAGGACGAACGGCAGGTCGGCGTTCTTCCGGGCCCAGTCCTCGATCGTGGACGACATCTCTTCCAGGCTGTTCGCGGCATAGAGGTCGGCCATCACCCCGCGGAGCCCTCCGATGTAGAGAGGATGGCAGTGGGCGTCGGCGAGACCGGGAACGACCATCCCCCCTCGACCGTCCATGACCTCCGTGTCCGGACCGACGAAGTCCTCGGCTCCTTCGACGGGACCGGCGTAAGCGACGCGACCGTCCTTGACGGCGAGCACCTCGACCCAGGGGTTCTTCTCGCTCGCCGTGAAGACATCGGCGTTTGCGATCACGAGGTCGGCGGGTCTCGTGCCGCTCCGCGCCTCGGTGAGCCGATTCATGGGGGACGGACAGGCCGCGAGGAGAAGAGCGGAGAGGACGAGCAAGACGTGCATGCGGACGGTGCTCATGTGTACGCCTCCAGGTCCTTGTGTGTCGTGCGGCTACTCCCCGATCGCCAGTCGCGCGAGCACCGGGTAGTGGTCCGAGGGGTAGATGTCCCCCTCGTGGTCCTCCACGATGCGTGTCCGCTCCACCCGGACGCCCGGGGTCACGAGGATGTGGTCGATCCGCGACCAGAGCGGGGATCCCTTGTAGCCGTGGTACGTGCCATGGTCGTTCGCCTTGTCGGCCGCCAGATTGAAGGCGTCCAGGAGTGGCTTGCCGTCCCCGACGAGCGCCTGATACGCGGGGGACTCGACGCCAGCGTTCAGGTCTCCCATCGCAATCGCCGGCAGGGCATCGGCCGCGCGGTCCGCGGCGATCCGCGCGGCAAGCGTCTCTCCAGACCGCCGGCGAGGCTCGTCCCCGCGGTGCGGGAAGTGGGTGTTGTAGACCCGTAGGCGCGTTCCCTTCCGTGCTCCGTCCACGACCGAAAGGACGCACCAGACCACCGTCCGCGGGTACGGGTGCCCCCAGGCGAACGAGGCTTCCTTCTCCGGCGTCTCGGAGAGCCAGAAGACGCCCCAGTCGATTCGCCGGAAGAGGTCCTTCCGGTACAGGATCGAGTTGAACTCGCCGAGGTGCTCGGTGAAGGCCCCGCGCCCCACTCGCTCGTAGCCCGGAAGCGCCTCCCCGATCTCGCTCGCCTGGAAGAAGAAGTCCTCCTGGAGGCCCACGATGTCGGGCCGCGCCTCCGAGAGGATCCGGACCACGAGCGGTCGCCTCTGCGACCAGCGGCGGCCCGGGGTGGGGTCGATCCCCACGCAGACGTTGAACGTCACGACCGTGATATCGAGGTCTTCGGCCGAGACCGGCCGCGGAAAGAGAGTTGCAAGGACGATGACCGCGGCTGCGAACCGAATCATGGCGGGACCTCCCAATTTCGCGCACTATATCCGCAAGTGAAGAAACGCGACCTCCCGCCGGCGCGGCGAATCTACTGCAACCGGACGCTCAACCTCCGCTCGATCGGGGCGATCGGCTACGACATGGACTACACGCTTGTCCACTACAAGACGAGCGAGTGGGAGAGGCGCGCCTACGAGGAGCTCGGGAAGAAGCTCGGCGACCAGGGTTTCCCCGTCGAAAGCCTCTCCTTCGATCCGGATCTCGTGATCCGCGGGCTCGTCGTTGACCGTTTCCTCGGAAACGTCGTCAAGGCAGACCGCTTCGGCTACGTGAAGCGCGCCGCGCACGGGACTCGCCTCATGGACTTCGACGCGCAGCGGGAAGCCTACTCGCGTACGCTGGTCGACCTCTCGTCGGAGCGCTTCGCCTTCCTGAACACGCTCTTCGAGATCTCCGAGGGGTCGATGTACTCGCAGCTCGTCGACTTCCTCGAGGAGGGGCGCCTGCCGGGGGTGAAGGGCTACGCCGACCTCCACGACCGCGTTCGCCAGTCGATCGACGAAACCCACCTGGAAGGCGAGCTCAAGGCAGAGATCGCGGCTCGCCCCGATCTCTATGTCGAGACCGACCCGGAGACGGCGCTTGCTATCCTCGACCAGCGCCGCGCCGGCCGGAAGCTCCTCCTCATCACGAACTCCGAGTGGCCCTACACCCGGGCGATGATGTCCCACGCCTTCGATCCCCACCTCCCGCCCGGGACGACCTGGCGCGACCTCTTCAGCCTCGTCCTCGTCTCAGCGAGGAAGCCCCACTTCTTCACGGACGCGCTCCCTTTCTTCGAGGTCCAGAGCGATGACGGGCTGCTCCGCCTCGGGACCGGCGGCCTTCGCGAGGGAAAGGTCTACGTGGGCGGGAGCGCCTCGCTCGTCGAGAAGTGCCTCGGGCTCTCCGGGTCGGAGATCCTCTACGTGGGGGACCACCTCTACGTGGACGTGCGGATCACCACGGAGGTCCGGCGATGGCGGACCGCGCTCGTCGTGCGCGAGCTCGAAGAGGAGCTCGCCGCGTTCGATGCCTTCCGCGAGACCGAGCGGAAGCTCGCGTTCCTCATGGCCGAGAAGGAGTCGCTCGAGTTCGAGGCGTCGCAGACGCGGCTCGCCCTCCAGCGGCTCCAGGGCGGCTACGGACCGCGTCCCGACCGGCCGCGCGCCGAGCTCGAGGCGGAGCTCGGCCGCCTTCGGGCCCGCCTGGCCGCGCTCGATCCCGAGATCGCTCCGCTCGCCCGTGCAGCGGGGGAAATAGGGAGCGCCCGCTGGGGGCCGCTGCTTCGCGCCGGTGCCGACAAGAGCCACTTCGCCCGGCAGCTCGAACGGTACGCGGATATCTACCTCTCCCGCGTCTCGAACTTCCTGCACGAGACGCCCTTCGTCTACCTCCGCTCCACCCCCGGCCGCCTGCCGCACGATCTCGCGGCCGGCGCTCCGGGAGCCGACCCCGACGTTTCGTAGCTACCGCACGTAGATCGGGTTGGTGAGGATCCAGGGGAGCTCGCGCCCGCGGAACGCGCGATAGGCCTCGACCCGGTAGACTCCGGGCCCCTCGCAGGTCCGGTCGAGGGTACGTCCAGTGACCTCGGCGACCGCGGCTCCATCGCGGAGGAGCACGATCCGACCCTCCTCGGGAAGCTCCGCGCGGAACCGGACGCTCTCCCGCAGACCCGAGAGCGAGAGCTCATCCCCCATCGCCGCCGTCCCGCGCGCCGCGCGGGCGGTGAAGCTTACCGGGGCCGCCGGACCGGGGAGGCCGAAGGCGACGTAGCACCGGCCGGCCGCGAGCGCGGCGAGGACCGTGGCTTCGTCGAGCGGTCCGTCCCGATCGGGGACGAGGACCATCGTGGCGACGAACCGGAACGTCCGCTCGTACGGATCGAGGAGGATCCTTCCCAGGCGGATGTTCTCGTGGGCGTCGTTTCCGGCGATCCCCACCACGCGGCGGCGCTTCCCGAGCTCGTCCCAGCGGGCGAGGAACTCGCGTGGAGGGTCGAAGAAGGAAAGATAGCAGGTCTCGGGATCCTCGAAGTACGCCGCGAGCCCGCGGACGGCGAGGTGACCCTTGTCCTCGTCTTTCGTGTCCGAGTGGAGGTTGTAGATCTCCATCCCGGCGTACCCTTCGAGGCTCCAGTCCTCGATCTCCTCCGGGTGGGCGAGAAACGCGAGCCCTCCCTGATCTGTCGCCTGCCGGATCGCGGCTTGCGTGTCGGGACCCTGGATCTTCTCCCGGATGTGGACGGCGAGGATCTGTTTCGTCTCCGCGCCGGCGAGGAAGAGGACCCCGCCGTGGACTCCTCGGAGCGCTTTTTCCGAGAGCGACTCGGGCGAGGGATGGTCGGTCATCGCGACGAAGTCGACCCCCGCGGCGCGGCAGGCCTCGACGATCCTCTCGGGCGTCCCCTTCGAGTCGTGCGAGAGGTGGCTGTGGCAGTGGAGGATCCCCCGCCGGGCGGCGAGGCCCATCTCGGCCGCTGTCGGGGGCGGCGCGAGGCCCGCCTCCTGGGCCCGGAGGGGTCCCGCGAAAGCGAAGGCGAGGAGCGCGACATTAGCGGAACACGAGATGAGGAGAGCGGTTCGCATCGACGCCACCATACCCTAATATGGCGGCTCCTGGGGAGGGAACGCCGGATGGAAAGAGCTGAGGAACGCCGGGCGAGGCTCGCCCGGTTCTTCGAGGAAGCGCGCCGGGAGATCCTGGCCGGCCGGGATGTCGACAGGACGGTCTGGAAGCAGCGCTATCCCGACCTCGCGAGGGAGATCGAGGGCCTCCTGGAGACGGTCGCCGAGGGAGGCACGAGCCGGATCGCCTTGCCGGGCCAGGTTCCGGCGGCGATAGGGCGCTACGAGATCCTTGATGCGATCGGCGCGGGCGGCATGGGGACGGTCTATCGCGCCCGCGATCCCAGCCTCGACCGCACGGTCGCGCTCAAGGTCCCGCGCTTCGAGGGTCCCCGGGCCGCCCAGGATGTCGCGGCGAGTCGCTTCCTGCGTGAGGCCCGCGCGGCCGCCCGGGTCCGCCATCCGCACGTCTGTCCGATCTACGACGTCGGGGAGCACGAGGGGGTCCCCTACGTCGTCATGGCGATGATCGAGGGCCGCCCGCTGTCCGAACGGCTGAGCGAGGAGGGGCGCTTCGAGGATCCGCGGCGGGCCGTGGAGCTTGCCCTGCAACTCGCCGAAGCCCTGGCAGCCGTCCATGGAGAGGGCGTCGTCCACCGGGACGTCAAGCCGCAGAACGTGCTCCTGGAATCGGGCGAGCGCGCGATCCTCACGGACTTCGGCCTCGCGCTCCCCGAGCAAGACACGGAGCACCTCACTGTCGAGGGAGCCGTCCTCGGCACGCCGGCCTACATGGCCCCGGAGCAGGCCGCGGCGGGTCCCGACCGGAACCGTTCGGGGGTGGACGTCTACGGTCTGGGCGCGGTGCTCTACCACATGCTCACCGGGCACGCGCCGTATGAAGGGAGTGTGGTCTCGATTCTCGCGAGGTTGCAGACCCAGCCCCCTCCGCGCCCCGCCCAGTGGCGGAGCGACCTCGACCCGCATCTCGCGGCCATAGTGGAGAAGGCCATGGCGCGGGAGCCCCGGAAGCGTCACGCCACGACGAGGGATCTCGCCCGGGCGCTCTCCGACTGGCGCGCGGGAGGCGCCCGCCCGAAACGACGGCGGGCCGGCCTCCTCGTGGGCGCGGCGGCGGCGGTCATCGCGATCCTCGCCGCGGGAGCGTTCGTCCTGCCGCATCTCCTCGACCACGACGGCGGCGGAAACGGGAGGCGTCCAGGCGAAAACAATGACTCCGCCCCGCCACTCGACCCGAACTCCGGCGCGACGCGCGAGCCCCTCCCCGAGGATTCCCAGATCCGCACGGGAGATCCCCTCTCCCCGGTCGCACTCGTAGGGCGCCCCGCCGGCATCGAGGGCCTCGCGAGCTGGACACTAGAGACCCGATCCCACCGCGGCCTGGTCAACGCCGTAGCGCTCTCCCCCGACGGCAAGCTTCTCGCTACCGCCGGAGACGACGCGACGGTCCGGATCTGGGAGGTCGAGTCGGGTCGTTCCCTCCGGATCCTCGTGGGCCACGCGGCGCCCGTCTACGCGATCGCCTGGTCGCCGGACGGCATGCGACTCGCAACCATGGGGACCCTCGACTCGATCCGGATCTGGGAGCCGGCCACGGGACGCCTGGCCGCGACATTTCCCGGGTCGGAGGCGGACTTCCCCGTGCTCGCCTGGCTCAAGGGTGGAGCGATGCTCGCTTCGGGCGGAGTCGGCGCCGTGACCCTTTGGGACACCTCGGCGGAACCGCGGATCGCGGCGAACCTGGAGTTCCCCGGGCAAGTCCTCGCGCTGGCCTCGCCGCGCGAGGGGTCCGTCCTTGCCGCCGGCGGGAGCACGGAGGAGGTTCTCGTCTGGCGGCTCGAGGACGGCGGGGCGCCCACCATCCTCGCGGGCAACAAGGAGCAAACCACATCGCTCGCCTTCTCGCCCGACGGCCGCCGCCTCGCCGCCGGGAACGTGCAGGCCGGGATCCTTCGGGTCTGGGATCCCGCCGGGGGCGAGATCGTCGCGACACTTGCCGTCGGCGGCTCCGGGCCGGCCTTCGCCTGGTCTCACGATGGACGCGCCGTTGCGAGCGGCGGCCCCAGAGGGACGATCGAGTTCCGTGACGCGAGCTCGGGGAAGCTCCTCTCCCGGCTCGCGGGGCACGCGGGAGATGTCGAGTCGCTCGACGGATCGCGGGACGGAACGACCCTTGCCTCCGCGTCGGACGACGGAACCGTCCGGCTCTGGCGCCCGGCGGTTCCCGGCGGTGATCCACTCGTCCTTTCCGGTTCCGACGGGGAGATCCTCGCCGCGGCCTGGTCGCGCGCGGACGGGACTCTCGCAACGGCAAGCGTCGAGGGGGGAATCGATCTCTGGAACCCGCGGACGGGGAGTCTCTCGCATGCGATCCGGGGAGAGCCCATGGCGCCCACCTGCGTCGCGTGGTCCGGCGACGGGAAGACCCTTCTCGCCGGCAACGCGTTCGGCGTGGTCACGACCCTTGCGGCCGATACCGGTTCCGTGGTCGGAGAGCATCGCTACGAGCCGTCGATTCGCGTCGATTCGATTCTGCCTCTGGCTGGAGGCCAAAGGGTCGCCGCCCTCGGCTCGTCCGGCCAGGTGATCCTGTTCGACCTCTCGCCCGGGGCGGTCGCCCGCGCACTCTCCCAGGACGTGCCCCCGGTCCTCTCCCTCTCCCCCTCTCCGGGCGGGAACCGGATCGCGCTCGGTCTGGGGGATGGGACGGTTCGCATCTGGGACGTGGAAGCCGCGCTCCTGGGTCCGCCCCTCGCCCGCGAGCTGGGGCGAGTGCTCGCGGTCTCGTGGTCGCCCGACGGAACGACTCTCGCCTCGGGGAACTGGGAGGGGGAGGTCCGGCTTCACGATCCCGCCACGGGGAAGGCGCTCCGCACGTTCCGGGGAGGCCGGGCCGCCGTGATGGCGATGGCCTGGTCGCCCGCCGGCGAGCGGCTCGCCTGGGGCGATCAGGAAGGGCGGGTCCATGTTTTCCTCGCTGCGAACGGCGCTCTCGTCGCCTCCTTCCGTGCCCATCCGCGCGACATTCGAGGCCTCGCCTGGACACCGGACGGCCTTTCGATCACCACCTGGGCCGGCGACGGAACGCTCCGCCTGTGGGACGCGCGGACCGGCGCGGCCCTCGCCCTCCTTCTCTCGATCGAGCCCGGCCGGGATCTCGTGGCAAGCGCCGCGGGACACTACCGATCCTCCGGCGCGGGGGAAGAAGAGCTCGTCTACGTCGCGCTCGCCGGCGGGAAACAAGAGATGCTCGCGCCCGGCGAGTTCCGCGAGAAGTATGGCTGGAAGAACGACCCGTCGCGGGCCCGTCTGGCAGGACGCTGAACGACGATTCAACTAAAAGGAGGATGGATGGCAGATCGAGATGCCGAAACGGCCGAGCTCCTGAAGCGCCTCGACGAGATCGAGGAGAAGAACCGGCGGCTCCGGCGAGCCCTGAACTTGCATACCTACCTTCTCGTCCTCTGGCCGCTCCTCTTGCTCGGAGGATCGACGTTCGCCCTCTCGGCGAAGGTTCGGGAGAAGGAGGCCGCGGGCGAGGGCACGGAGGCGATCCAGGCCGCGACGGTGAAGACCGACCGGATCTGGCTCGGCACGAACGAGGCCGGCGAGACGGAGCTCGTCCTCTCCGGGCGCGCGACGGCGGGAGTTGCAGCCCGCACATCGTCCGGCGGCCCCGGCGAGGTCGAGGCGGGGCGCTTCGTGTTCACCGACAAGTTCGGCCACGGCCGCTCAGTGCTCCGGCTGGACGACGGAGGGAACCTGCTCGTGGACCGGCTCGACGCGGACGGGAAGACGGTCCGCTCGAAGCCGCTCGACGAGTGACCAACAAGGGGAGAGGAACGGGAGGGGGCCGCTGGCACGACCCTTGCTCCGCAAGGGGTGAGGCGGACAGGATGTCCGCCGAACGGGCGCCCTCGGACGATCCGGTGAATCGTCCGAGGGCGCCCCGGCCCGAAGGGAGGGCGTGGCGAGCCGGCGGAGCCGGCGAGCAGCCCGAGCGGAGGGTGCCGGCGGTTGGAAGGGGGAGGGGGCTGTTCCCCTCCCCCCTAAGAGGAAGGGGCGCGTGACTCCCAGGCGAGGAAGTCGAGGGGGCGATCCGAACCGTTTTCACCGACCCCGACGCGACGCTCTCGGCCTGCCGGGAGGCCGCCCAGCGCTTCGGCCGAAGGCGAGGCGCCGAGGAGCTCCACGGGCTCGCGGGACTGGCCTGTCCCTATCTCGAGTCTGCCCTGTCGGACCTCGACGCCGCGATCGAGATCCGGCCCCGGTTCCCCCTCGCGCTCCTCGGGCGGTGCGCTCTGCGGATCGACAAGGAGGACTACGCGGGCGCCCTCGCGGACTCCGAGGCCGCGGTAGCCCGGAGCTCCGAGTCCTTGATCGCACTCGCCGCGTCTGTCAGAATGAGGTCGTGAAGACGGTCCGGATCGAGCTGCCTTCGGAGGCGGTCGAAGGCCTCCGCCTGCCGCGACAGGAGATCGAAAACCGCCTGCGATTGGAGCTCGCGCTTCACTTGTATGGCGAGGAGCTCGCCTCCGCGGCCGTTTCGTGCCGACTCGCGGGGATCGATCGCGACGAGTTCTGGACCCATCTGGCCGCTCGGCGAATCCCCCGTCACTACGGTCCGGAAGAACTGAGCGAGGATGTCGTATTTGCCGGAGGGTGACCGCGGAGCCGCGGTCAGCAACACCTCTCCGATCCTCGCCCTTTTCCGGATCGAGCGTGAAGGGATTCTCCCGGCAACGTTCGAGGCCATCTGGATCCCAGAAGAGGCGCCTCCTCTCTGACCAAGTTTGCCTCCGCCGCTCGCGTGGGGTAGGGTTCTCCGGCCCCCTTTCCGAGTCGGAGGATTCGTCGTGCGCGCGCTCGAGTTCGTCACGCGCCTCGCGGGGGCGCTCCTGGGGTGCTTCATTCTCGCAAACGCGATCGGCGAGCGGCTCCATCCGGGCTATGGCGCGGACTGGATCTGGATTGACCTTTCCTGGCTCCCGGACCGTGTCGCGGCGGTCGCGCGGCTCGCGCTCGCGGCAGTGCTCATCGTCTTGGCGTTCCGTCCCGGGCTTTTCCCGCAAGCGCGGTGGGGATCGACGGCCGTCCTCGCCTTTTTCGCGGGCGCCTGTGCTGTGGACGCGCTCCGGTTCGTCGGGCTCGCGCAAGTGGGCCGGATCCAGTCGCCGCTCCGCATCTCGCTCTCCCTCTTCCTCTCGGTCCTCTTCCTCGCCCAGGCGGCGTTCCTTGGCGCTCCTCGTCCGTCGGGGCTCACATGTTTTCTCTTCCGGCGATCCTGGCGCGCGGGGCTCTGGTGGATCGCCGCCGGGGCGGTCGTGCTGGCCCTCCCGCTCGCCCACATCCTCACTTTCGGTCAGACCGACTACCGGCGGCGGGCCGACTGCGCGATCGTCCTGGGCGCGCAGGTCTACGAGGACGGAAAACTCTCCGACGCGCTCCGGGACCGACTCGCCACCGCCGTCGAACTCTACGAGGAGGGAAGGGTCGAGTACCTCGTCATGACGGGGGGCACGGGCGCGAGCGGCCACAACGAGGCCCTCGTGATGCGGAACTGGGCCGCCGGGCGCGGCGTGCCGCCGGAGCGGATCCTCGTGGACACCGAGGGGACGAACAGCGCGGCGAGTGTCCGGAACACCGAGCGAATCCTCCGGGAGCGCGGCTTTCGCTCGGCACTCGTCGTCTCCCATCATTTTCATCTGCCGCGGTTGAAGCTCGCCTACGTCCGCGCCGGCGTCCGGGTCTACACCGTGCCCGCCCGGGAGGGTTCGCCGCTCCGTAGGACGCCGTACTACGTCCTTCGCGAGTGCGCGGCCTTCTACGTCTACTATCTCCGGGGCTGAGCCCGCGCGAGCAGCACTCGCTGGAGGCTCACGATCGCGAGGGCGTGCGTGATCCGACCCTCGGCGATCATCCCCCCGATCAAGCCGAGCGGATGGAGCTCGACCTCGATCGCCTCGCGAGGATCCTGGGACGGCTCGCCCCTCCGCTCGACGACACGGCGGCGCTGTTGTTCTTCGACTTGGTCTTGGACCTGGACTTGGTCCTGGTCTTGGACCTGGACTTGGTCTTGGTCGACAAAGGAAAACAAGTCAAAGTCCAAGTCGATGTCCAGGTCCATGTCCAAGTCCAAGTT
>JACQVV010000335.1 GCA_016209595.1 Planctomycetota bacterium | reverse complement strand
GCTGGCGGAGCGTCATGGGGGCGTCGTCGAGCAGACCCTCGTCGATCTTCCGCTGGATTGCTTTCTTGACGGCCTTCTTGACCGCCTCGGGCGAGGGCTCGGAAAGGTAGCGGTACGCGGCTTCCACGCTGTCCGCGAGCGCGACGATTCCCACCTCGAGCGACTGCGGCAGGGGGCCGGGGTAGCTGAACCGCCCCCGGTCCACCGCGCGGGGACCGAGCTCCTCGAGGGCTTTGCGGTAGAAGAGGTCGAGCGTGCCAACCCCCTGGTGCTGCTGGATCACCTCGACGATCGGTTCGGGGAGGCGGTGTAGCCGCGCGAGTTCGAGGCCGTCCTTGACGTGCGCGAGGATGACGAGCGAGCTCATCCCGGGTGACAGGCGGGAGTGGAGGATCTCGTAGTAGAAGCCGTTCTCGACGAAGAATCCCGGGCGAATCACCTTGCCGATGTCGTGGTAATAGGCTCCCACGCGGCACAGGAGGCCGTTGGCTCCGACCGCCTCCGCCGCGGCCTCCGCGAGCTGCCCCACGAGGAGGCTGTGGTGGTAGGTCCCCGGAGCCCGGATCGAGAGGGCCTGGAGGAGCGGGTGGTGGAGCGTCGAGAGCTCCAGAAGCCGGATGTCGGTCGTCACCTCGAACGCGACCTCGATCGCCGGGAGGAGTCCCGTGAGGACGAGCCCCACGGCGAGCCCGTGTCCGAAGGCCCAGAGGAGCTCGGCGTGGAGGGCGGGACTTGCCCAGGCCGACGCGTCTCCCGCGGCGAGCGTGATCGCCGCGAGAGCAAAGGCGTTCGCGGCCCCGACGCCCAGGCCGAGCTCGATCAGTGTCGAGCGCTTGCGCACTCGCTCGCCGAAGATGACTCCCAGGAGGGCGCCCGGCGCGAGTACGACGAGGGTGTGCGCCACGGGCCGGCCGAAGAGCTCAGGGGTTTCCGAGGCGAGGGAGAGCGCGAGGAGACCGTACAGCACGACCGTGAGATCGAAGGAGGCCTGCCGCCCCATCGAGATCGTGAAGAGGAGGCTCGCGAGCGACACCGGGAGAAGGAACGGCGGCCAGCCCTCGACGTGGCAGGCGAGCTTGGCGAGCCCGAGCACGAGGAGCGAAAACAGGAAGACGGGGAGGATGCGCCGGGTCCTCCGGAACGCGCGGCGGTGGGAATGCAGAAAGTGGACCGAGAGAAGGTAGAGGCCGGTCGCGCCCAGGACTGCCGTCCCGGCGAGGCGCAGGAGCGGAAGGGGGTCGCGCGAGCTCGGCCGGTACGAGAGGAGGAGGACGAGAGAGATGCCGAAAAGGACGAGCGCCGTGACTTTCCCCGTCGCGCCGGGGATCGGCGTCCGGCTCTCCCCCTGCCGCCGCTGGGGGGGGCGGAAGAGGTCGGGCGAGAGAGGCCTATGGAGACGTCGCGCCATGGAGATCTGTCTGGCGTCGCTCTGACTTCTCGTAGGCGTCCACGATGTCCTGCACGAGGTGGTGCCGGACGATATCGTTCCGGTCCATGTAGCAGAACGCGATAGTGGAGAGCCCCGTGAGGATCCTCTCGGCGGCGATGAGTCCCGACTCGGTCCCCTGGTCGAGGTCGATTTGGGTGACGTCGCCCGTGATCACGGCCTTCGAGGCGACCCCGAGGCGGGTGAGGAACATCTTCATCTGCCGGGACGTGGTGTTCTGCGCCTCGTCCAGGATGAGGAACGCCCCCTCGAGGGTCCGGCCGCGCATGTAGGCCAGCGGCACGACCTCGATCACGTCTTTGTCGATGTACTTCTGGATCTGCGCCCAGGAGAGGATGTCGGCCAGCGCATCATAGAGGGGGCGGACGAAGGGGTTCACCTTGGCGAGAAAATCGCCCGGCAGGAAGCCGAGCCGCTCGCCCGCCTCGACGGCGGGCCTCGTGAGCACGATCCGCCGGACGCGCCCGGTGCGGAGCGCCGAGACGGCCATGGCGACGGCGAGATAAGTCTTGCCCGTCCCGGCCGGACCGATCCCGAAGACGACATCGTACTTCTTGATCGCCTGGACGTACCGCTCCTGCCCCGCGGTCCGCGGGCGGACGGTGACCCCCACGTCCACCGGGGCGAAGCCGGGCCGCGGGGGTGCGGCGGGTTCGCCCGCCGCCGCTCCGTTCCTGTCCCCGGTCGCTCCGTTCTTGTCCCGGGTCGCTCCGCTCGGATCGCGCCGTCCCAGGAGGCGTTCGAGCTCGCCGGGCGCCGGGATCTTGCCGGCGCGAAGCTGGGAGAGCATCTCGCCGAACACCCAGCAGGCGCGTTCCACCGCCTCGGGTTCGCCGCGGACCTTGAGGAAGCCGTTCCGGGCGACGATCTCCACGCCGCACGCGTCGCGCACGAGCCGGAGGTTTCGATCGCCGGCGCCGAAGAGGAGTCTCGTCTCGTCGATTCCGCTGAGCTCTATCGTGTTCTCCATCGCCCCCTTGTCTGTATGCTCAGCCGCCCGAACCGGTTACGCCGGCTCCGGCACGAGCGACCAGATGCTGAAGGAAATAGTAGCCCGCCGGCGAAGCGAACATCAAGCTGTCCATGAGGTCGAGCATCCCGCCGTACTCCGGGATCAGGCGACCGGAGTCCTTGACCCCCGCGCGCCGCTTGACCGCGCTTTCGACCAGATCCCCGGCGAGCGAGAGCGCGCCCGCGACGAGTCCGAAGACGGCGGCGGAAGCCGGGTCCATGAGGTCGCGGAGCGGTGGTACCCAGGCGGCCATGGCCGCGGCCAGCGCCGCCGAAAGGATGAGCCCCGCGGCGGTTCCCTCGAACGACTTCTTCGGGCTCACCCGGGGGAGGATCTTGTGTTTGCCGAACCTCCTTCCCACGAGATATCCCCCCATGTCCGCGCCCTTGGCCGAGAGGATGACGAAGGCCACGAGCAGGATCCCGCCCTGCTGCCCCTCGGGCGCGCCGGGAACCTCGAGGAGCCGGACCCGGAGGAGGTAGCCCAGGAGAAAGACGACGTAGAAGAGGCCAAGCGAGATCACGGCCGCCTCCCTCAGGGCTCCTTCGGGAAGACCGGGGGCCGGGCGGTCGGGGAACGGCGCCGCCTCGGGCCAGAGGAGCCGCGGGAAGACGAGAAGGACGGCGACCAAGACGAGCCCCAGGGCAACGGGTTCGGCGGGGAGATCGGCGAGGCCCTTCTCCTGGACGTAAAGGCATCCGAAGAGGAAGAGACCCGCCGCGACCGCGCGGAAGCGGGTACGGGGGGAAAGTCCGAGCAGCGTGTAGAACTCGAAGAGCGCAGCTCCGACGAGGAAGGCAAGGAGCGCCGTGGAACCGAGGTCGGTGTCCAGGCGGAGGTCGAGGAGGAAGACGCCACCGAGGACCGCGAAGATCGCGATCGCGATGGGGATCCGGATCCGGTACATCCGGCCGTGCTACGCCGATCTTCCGTTCAACGGAGACGGCCCTCGATCGTCTGCTCACGGCCGGGCCCCACCGAGACGATGGTCACCGGCGCCCCGGTGATCTCCTCCGTCCGGGAGAGGAAGTGGCGCGCCTCGGAGGGCAGTTCGGGGATCCCGCGAGACCGCGAGATGTCGCCGTCCCAGCCCGGGAGTTCCTCGTAGACGGGTTCCGCCCTCTCCAGGGCCGAGAGCCCCGCCGGGAAGCGCTCGCTCTCCGCGCCCGCGATCCGGTAGGCGCGGCAGATCTTCACCGGATGGAACCCGGAGAGGCAGTCGAGCTTCATGACGGCGAGCCCATCGGCCCCGTTCACGCGGGCGGCGTATCGAAGAGCGACGCCGTCGAGCCATCCGCAGCGCCTCGGACGCCCGGTGGTCGCGCCGTACTCGCGTCCCACCTCGCGGAGGCGGGAACCGACGTCGTCCCGGAGCTCGGTCGGGAACGGTCCCTCGCCGACGCGCGTCGCGTAGGCCTTGGTGACCCCCAGGCACAGGTCGAGGACCCGGAGCGGGAGCCCCGTTCCGGATGGAATGCCGCCGGAGCCCGCGTTCGAGCTCGTGACGTACGGGTAGGTGCCCAGGTCGACGTCCAGGAGCGTCCCCTGCGCGCCCTCGAAGAGGACCTCACGGCCGGCGCGGATCGCGTGCGCGACGCGCTCCTCGGCGTCGCAGACGTGGGGACGGATCCGCTCGGCCAGACTCCGCGTGGCCGCGAGCGTCGCCTCCAGATCGAAGATCTCGCGCCCCGCCCGGACGAGCCGATCGTTCGCGGCGGCGATGCTCGCGGCGAGTCGCGACGCGAGGACGCCCTCATCGTAAAGGTCGGCCACGCGGATCCCCGTCCGGTTGACCTTATCCCCGTAGCAGGGGCCGATGCCGCGCCCCGTCGTCCCGATCCTCGCAGCGCCGGGCGCTGAGTCCTGGAGCTGATCCAGCGCCTTGTGATAGGCGAAGACCACGTGGGCCCGCTCGCTCACCCAGAGGCGGCCGGCAAGGTCGATCCCGATCTCCCGGAGCTGCCCGATCTCGTCGAGGAGCGCGGCGGGGTCGAGGACCACGCCGGCTCCAATCACGCACTCGACGCCGGGGTGATGCGCCCCGCTGGGCACCAGGTGGCTCACCATCCGGCGGCCCCGGACCACCACCGTGTGCCCCGCGTTCGCCCCGCCCTGATAGCGCACCACGAGCTGGGCGCGGCTCGCCAGGAGGTCGACGATCTTTCCCTTGCCCTCGTCACCCCACTGGAGTCCGACGACCGCCCTCGCGGTCACCGGTTGTCGCCCGATTGGAGCTCCGCCAGCACCTCGTCGAGCGCGCTGGCGAGCGCGCGGACCTCCTCGGGGTCCGCGGCTTTCTCCCTGGCAGCCTGCACGATCTCGCGGCCGCGGCGGTGAATCTCCTCGGCGCGCCTCACGAGCTCGGAGTGCTCATATTCCCGGTCCTTGCGCCGGATCTCCCGCGTGGCGAGCTTCTGGAGCAGGAGGTTCATGTTCTCCGCCACTTCGTGGAGGAAGTCGTTCTCGCGAAGGTGGATCTGGAAGCTGTAGTCGTCGTCGAGGGCCCGGCGGATCGAGTTGTTGATGCGATACGAAGGGCCGGCCATCCGGTGGGAGAGGAGCAGCGTGTAGGTCCCCATAAAGAGGGTGACGAGGAGGATGAAGATCGCGTTCGTCCGGATGATGAGCGAGAGGTTCTCCGCGTACTTGGGATCGGCGGCTCCCCCCGCGAGCTGGCGGTGCGAAAAGAGGAGGATCGCGCCGGTCGCGAAGATGAAGGCCACCGTCATCACCGACCACACCAGGAAGTAGTGGCGCAGGAAGACGGGGCCCACCTTGAACATCCGGCGGCGCTGGGTCGACGGGCCTTCGCTCAGCAGGGAGCTCAGCCGCTCTTCGTCTGGGACTCGGACGCTCATCAGGGCACGTTCCAGCACATTCTAGGCCCGGCGGCGGGGTTCTGTCAATTGCGGGCGCGCGGTTGACAGCCCCCCGGGCCTCCTATAAAGTTTGCATCAAGCCTGGGAGCCTGCCATGACCGCTTTTCGCCCGAAAAAGGACAAGCGCATCGTCGACGTGCTCGTCGTCGACGACGACCCGAACGTCCAGGAGCTCCTCAAGGAGATCCTCGAGCAGGAGGGCATGTCGTACGACGTCGCCACGGACGGCAAGGACGCCTTCGGAAGAGCGATGCAGAACGAGTACTCGCTCATCCTCATGGACATCAAGATGCCCCAGTGGAACGGGCTGGAGGCTATCCGGTCGCTGGAGTTCTGCGACGAGTTCAAGAAGGTGATCGTGGTCAGCGGGTACATCGACGACCGGATGAAGAAGGAGCTGGAGAAGGAGCCGGTCGTCGTGGGTTGGTTCGACAAGCCTTTCAACCCCAACGACCTGGCGAAGCTCATCCGGCAGGCCGTCCCGAACCCCGTCGGCCCGCGGGGAAGGTAGCTGGCTCCCTGGCCGCCCGAGAAAGCCGCCCGCCGGGACGGACGACGCCGCTCGACGACGCGATCGAGCGGATTCGTCGAGTCCACGGGGAGGGAGCGATTCTCACCCTCGGGGCTCCCGCCGCCGGCTCTCCGGTCGCGGGGATCTCCACGGGCTCGCCCTCCCTCGACCGGATCCTGGGCGGCGCCGGGGTCCCGCGCGGGCGGAACACGGTGATCTTCGGCCCCGAGGCCTCCGGCAAGTCGGCGCTCGCCCACTCCTGCCTCGCCCGCGCGCAGAAGAAGGGGGGGGTCGCGGTGCTGGTGGACTCCGAACACGCGCTGCACCCGCCGCTCGCCCGCGCCATCGGGGTCGACCTCGACCGGCTCCTCATCAGCCAACCCGACTCGGGCGAGCAGGCCCTCGACATCGCCGAAGCGCTCATCCGCTCCGGCGGCGTGGACGCCCTCGCCGTGGACTCGGTGGCGGCGCTCGTCCCCAGGGCCGAGCTCGAGGGAGAGATGGGGGATGACTCGGACCCGGGGCGGCAGGCCCGCCTCCTGTCGCAGGCTCTCCGGCGGCTCGCCGGGAGCGTTCACCAGAGCCGGACCGCGGTCGTCTTCGTCAACCAGCTTCGCGCCCGACTGGGGACCTTCTTTGGCAACCCCGAGACGACCCCCGGTGGCCGCGCGCTGAAGTACTACGCCTCGGTGCGGATCGAGCTCCGGCCCGTGGGCGTCCTGAAGTCGCTCGGCCAGACGATCGGGATCCGGGTCGAGGCGAAGGTCGTGAAAAACAAGATCGCGCCTCCCTTCCAGGCGACCGAGTTCGAGATCCTCTACGGGCGGGGCATCTCCCGCGAGGCCGACCTCCTCGACCTCGCGCTGGCGGCCAAGGTGGTGGCGAAATCGGGCGAGTGGTTCAGCCTGGGCGAGACGCGCCTCGGGAGAGGCCGCGAGTCGGCGATCGACATGCTCGCCGAAAACGCCGACCTCCGGGAGAAGATCGAGAAGGCGCTGGGGATCTCCTGATGAGCCGGATCACTCGCGGTGGGACGACGAAGAGATAGGAACCCAGGCGTCCGGGCGCGGCAGCGGGAAGAGGCTCGGGAAAGGGAAGCCCTCGAGCGCCGCTTCAAGGACCGCCTCGAGGTGGCCCCCGAGCTCGCCCGGGCCGTCACCTTCACGCCGAACGAAGTCGAGCCCCGGCACCGCTGGCTCCGCTATCGCCAGGGGTTCGCCCGCGCCCTCGTCGATCGCTTCCGCGAGATCGCTCGCCCCGGACGCGGCCCCATTCTCGATCCCTTCTCGGGAACCGGGACGGTCCCGCTCGCGGTCGCGCAGAGGGGCGGCCACGGCCTGGGCGTCGAGGCTCTTCCCGTGCTCGCCTTTCTCGCGCGGTCGAAGGGGGCGACCACGCCCCCGCCGCCTCTTCCCGATCTTCCGGACGCCCGCACCTTCGAAGACTGGGCCCGGCGGCTCGAGCACCCTCTCCACCGCGCGGCGCTCCTTGCTGCCGCCGCCTTCACCGTCACCGGACTCGGCCGGCGCCGCGAGAAGACGCCGCCTCCGACCGAGCTCCTTCTTTCTTCCCTGGCGGCGATCTCCGATGACGTCTCTACCCCGTGCCCCGGACGGATCGACCTCGTTGCCGGGGACGCGCGCCGGCTGCCCCTGGCCGATGGGATCGCCCCCGGGATCGTCACGTCTCCTCCCTATCTCGCCCGCTACGACTACGAGAGGAACCTCGCGCCCTTGACGAGGCTCTTCTCGATCTGGCACCCCTCGCGCACCGGACGCCGCGGCCTCGCCGCGACGCAGGTGCGCGCCCACCGCGGGGCCGGCAGGCGCGACTGGAGCGCCCAACCCCACCCCGCCGCCGCCGAGGCGACCGAGCGCCTCCGCGAGGCGGGACAGGCGAAGCTCGCCGGCATCGTCCGCTCCTACTTCGAGGACCTCGATCTCGCCCTCGCTGAGATGGCCCGCGTCCTCGCCCCCGGCGCCCCGGCGTGGATCGTGATCGGCGGGAGCCACCTGGAGCGCGTCTACGTCCCGGCCGACCTCATCCTCGCCGAGATGGCGACCGAGGCCGGCTTCCGGGTGGAGCGCCTCGCCGTCGCGCGCGAGCTCTCCGACCAGGCGCGGAGGCTCGGCTCGCTCGGGCCCATGGCGACCCGGGAGACCATCGTCGCTCTGCGGAAGCCGCGTGTGTAGGGGGGGCTCTTACGATAGGGGTTGCCAGGCCCTGTCTTCACAGCGCCCCGCGATCCGTGCTTGGCCGCTGGCCGCAGAGTTTTTGAAGGGAAGTCGGCGGCTGGCTACAGCGGAAAGTGCCGAGGGACGGGCTTCGCGCGCAAGTAGGTCGGCCGTAGAGCGTCCAGCACCTGGCGGGCCGAGATACTCTCTCAGACGACGGCGCGCGTCCTCAGGACAGATTCAGGGCGAATTTCAGGGCGGATTCCACGGCCTGTACTTTTGACGCGGACAGCACCGTGATCCTGTCCGTGAGGAGCCTCTTCGGAATGGTCTGGATCACGTCCAGGTTGACGACACACTTCCTCGGAAGGCCATCCTCCGGTCCGAGGGCGACTTCTACCGGGATGTTTCGGATGGTGCGCGTGATCTCGGCGACCGTGACGAACTCCCTCACCTGGATGGCGCGATCGCGCGACAACAAGAAAAGCGGCCGGCGTCCCGCCGGCGGTGGCAGCGCGGCCCACCAGACTTCCCCTCGACGCATCACCACTTCTCCCGTACGAAGCTGGAGAGCCCGGCTTGGAACAGCCCCTCGAGGTCGGTGGCCTTCTCCGGCAGGCGCAAATATCCCCTCACGTATCGTTCCTCTAGCTCCTGTTCCTCCCTCTGCTTCAACCAGAGAGTGAGCGCTTGGACGACGACCTCGCTCCGTCCCATGCCGAATTCGTGACGGATCGCTTCGACTCTGGCATGAATCTCCACCGGAAGACTCACCGCCACTTTTGCCGTCCTCGCCGCCATGATGCCCTCCCCGCTTCGGTATTCCCAGAGGATGCTAAGAAGTATCCCTAGAGTATGCCCGATTCGACGGCCCAGGATCAACCCATCCCCTATCTCCTCGATCTTGGGGGGTGGCGAGCGAAGTGCGTTCTGGAGGAGCTCCTGCGCGTTCCCGTGGATGGCCGAGATCTACTCCGGCCGGAATGTGCCGAGGGACGGGCTTCACGCGCAAGTAGGCCGGCCAGAGAGCGTCCTGCACTTGGCGGGCTAGAACGCCCCGAAGACCGGGCGCGACGCACGGGCGAAGGGCCGGGTCCGGTTCCCCGCGCCGCTCACTGCGACGTACGAAGCCCCCGCAAGCGCCGCGGCGTCCGCGACGTTTTGCACCTCGACCCGGGCTTGGGCGACGTAGCCCAGATCGATCGCGTACGTGGTCCGGATGGCGACGGCGGGGAGAAGCGTGGGCGTGAGGAGCATGGGGGTCCCTCCTGCTGGCGGATACGGGAGGAAGAATCGCAATCTACATGCCAATCGGCGTGGATTGCGGAAGTCAAGGCCGCGCCGACGCTTGTGGCTGACAGCCCGACGCGCGGCGGGCCCTAGAAGTGTTCGATTCTCGAACGCACGCTTTCGCGGTCAGCAGCTGCTAGGACCAGAGCCGTGAACCCAAGAGCGCGAGGAGCCCGGCAAGGATCGCGAGCCGGGCCGCGGCGAGAAGCGCTATCCGCAGCGCGGCGACTCGTCTCACGGCCCGTTCGGCATGCTCCACCGTGGGGACGCCCGTGTACGAGCGTCCCTCGCGCCGCACCGCGAGGCCGCTCCCGAGGACGCTCTTCTCCCACTCTCGATCGACGACCTCGACCGGCCCGACCCGGACGCGGCTGACGTACTCCCGCGCGACCCCGAGCTGCCGTTCACGCAGCCTCGCGCGGCGCTCAACGAGGCGGTCGATTCCGCCCTGGACACGTCTCTCGACATAGAGGAGGGAGCCCCAGGCGACGCCCAGGAGGTAACCCAGCTCCGAGACCGTGAAGGGCCGGCTCGGCCGGACCGAAAACGCCTCGATCCGGAGCAGACGCGAGCCGGCCGGAAGGAGCAGCGGAGCGTAGAGGACGCCGATCGCGCTTCCCACGAGGAGCGCCATCGCCGGGATGTATGCGGCGCGCGGGCGGCGGGCGAGGATGTTCCCCACCGCCGCGCCCGCCACCGCGGCGGCTGTTGCGGAGGCCGCGAACCACTCCAGAGGCGCGGTCGCCCCCGCGTAGAAGGAGTTCGGACGGAGCGCGCGGAAGAAAACGTCGATCATGAACCCGCCCACGGCCGAGACGACGACGGCGAGCGAGAGAGCCAGGCGAAAGGGGTGCCGGCGGATCGCGGCGAGGTAGGCCGCGACGAGCGCGAACTCGACGACCTGGAAGAGGTTCACGAGCTCACTTCGCCGGACGACCGGCGGTGGGCCCCCAGGACGGGCAAGAAGCTCCTCGTCCCCTTCCGGAGGCCGGACCGCGGCGCCGAGCCAGGCGTCCAGGGATGGCGGAAGCGCGAAGAGGAGGGCACTCGCGGCGAGGACAAGAGCCAGGCGCCGCCGGGGGGTAGGACCCATCACCAGGAGTTTAGTACGGAACCCGTGGTTTGGGCTACAAAGCGAACGTCGAACGCCCAACGCCGAACTCGGAAGTTCGAAGTTCGGAGTTCAGAGTTCGAAGTTCACGTGGAGCCCAAACCACGGCCACCGTAGCATGGCAGCGGTGCGCACATTTCTCGGGCCTCGGTGGCCCGACCTACCGTCCCTCGGGGATCTTCTTCTCGTCCGGGAGGACGAAGCGCCCGCCGTCCTCCATCTGCTGGTAGGCCGCGTACCGTTCGCGACCGAGGAGGTCGATCAGACGGTCGTTCTCCTCGGTCCGGATCCGTTCGAGTCCCTCCGAGAGCGCCCTCTCGTCGAGGGTCTGGGGGTCGAGCGTCGAGTAGAGGCCGATCTTGTCGGAGAGCGATGAGTCCAGGATGCCCGCGAGCTCGTCCGCCTCTCTCGCGTCGAGCTCGAACTCGCCCGTCAGGACCTCGACCCGCAGGCGGTTCCTTCTCTTCTGGCGGTCGGTCCACACGGCGCGGCGCTCCTCCTCGGTCGGTCGTGGTCGCGCTGCAGGCGGATCGCCCTGGCCGGCGGGATCCGCGCCCCTCGAAGCGTCGTCCTCCGGGAAGGCATTGCCTCCGGCGTCTTCCCCCTCGATCCGGAGCTCCATCGGGCCGGGTGGCTCGCCACGGACGCGGGCGCCATCGGGCTCTCCGCGTGCCGCCGCCGCGACCTCGGCGGGGAGCCCATCGGGAGGCTCGCGACTCTCGAGTGGTCGCGGCCCGGGCGCACCGCGTTCGCCACCTTTCCCGTCCTCGCGGAAAGGCGGACTCGCGCCGCCACGCGACTCGCCGGCAACGGCAGGGTCGGCCGTCCGCGCTCGTGCCGGCTCGCTCTCGCCGTCCCCTCCCTGCGCGAGCCACAGGGTCGCCAGGCCGACCGCGCCCAGGAGCGCCGCTCCCGCGAGGACGATGCGGGAGCGGCCGGGCACTCTCAACGCAGGAAGATCAGCGTGGGACGGTGATCGTGATGCAGTGGACCGCGCCCGACCACTGGATGATTCTCCGGCAGTCGACGCCGATCGCCCGGTATCCCGCCCCCTGGTAGGCCGTGAGGGCGGCCGCGTCGGTCGTCGCGTTTCCGTAGGTGGGAACGAAGGCGACCTTGTTGACCAGGATCGAGTTCGCGTGGGAGCTGTAACCCGAGTCGGCCTGGTCGATCCGGGTTAGCGTGTACCCCATCCCGCGGAGCTTCGTCGCGTTCCGCTCCATCCGGTCGTAGTTCTGGTGGCCGGCAGGGAACCGGGAGAGGATCACCCGCGTTGGCCCAACCCAGCTGGCGAACATGTCGAGGTGGCGAGTGCCTCCGTCGTTGAGCTGGTACTCGAGCGTGTTGTGCTTCCCGGTGAAGGCCTGGCTCACCTTCGAGTTCACCTGGCTCTGCGTGTAGTTCGTGTTCGCGCCGTAGAGCCAGTTCGTAGACCAGGTGTTCCCCTGGCCGTCGGAGGTGTAGTTTCCGCCTTCCCAGTAGAGGGAGAGCGGCCGGACGGGGTAGCCGTCGGCCCGGGCGACGACCCCGGGAATCGCGTCGTCGTTGTCGCGTCCGGGGTAGTACTGGAGGTCCACGACCTCGAGGCGTCCCTGGTTCTTCATGAAGAGGGGGCCGTAATCACGGATCCAGATCGTGTCGACCGGCGCCGTCACGTACGAGTGGTCGGTGTTGCCGACGCCCGCCTGGTTGAAGAGATCCACGAGGTCGTAGCGGACATAGTCGTTGTCCACGTAGATCCGCGTCGGGCACACGCCGCGGATCCCGGCGAGGAACTGGGGATAGATGTCCGAGACCATGTAGGTGTCCGGACACCCCAGGAGGAGCAGCTTCACTTCCTCGAACTCGCCCGGGGCGTACGTGAGTCCCGTGGTCGGAGCCGGCGTGGGTGTGGGTGTCGGGGTTGGAGTCGGCGCGGGAGCGGGGGCGACGATCTCGACCGAGCCCGAGCCCTTGTAGACGAGGACCCAGTCGGAGGTGCGATAGATGTAGACGGTGATCGTGTGGAGGCCGAGCGAGAGCGTCGCGATCTTGAAGGGATTGCCGTAGCCCAGGTAGCCGTCCTTGCTGCTCACCCAGTAGGCCCGGTAACTCGTGGAGAGGGTCCCCACGGAGAGAGAGACCGTCTCCCCCTTGACGAAGGTCGAGGCCGCGACCGCGGGAGCGGTCGAGAGGAGGAGGCCGACGAGGCAGAGCGCGCCGATGGTCCGTCGCATCGCTTGTGATCCTCCGATCCTGGCGAGGGATGCAAAGAAGGACGAGCTTACGCAAACTTCGTACCCTGCCCGGAACTGCTTCGCCTCTGCAATTTCTTTCAGATATTGAAGGGCGCTCTGTGCGATCGGAAGTCCAGCCAGCGTAAGGGTTTCTTTACGAGTAAGGGAGGGCTTACTTTCCGGAATGACCGCAAGGGATCCGGGGGTCGCCCCTCTGTAGGGAGGGAAGCACGGAAGGCTGTGCCGAGAATGTCTTTTCCTTCAGCCCTCCAGCCTCCAGTCTCCAGCCTGAAAGGAGCGGCCATGGTCCGAATCGCGCGATCCTTTGCGTCCTTCCTTCTCGTCGTCCTTCCCGGTCTCGGGCTCGTCTGGCTCGTCTTCGCCCCGTTCGCGCGCAGGAACACGCTTCATATAGCCTTCATGTTCCATGACGATCCGTCGCGGTGGGGATGGATGTTCGGCGAGGAATCCCGCCCGGATCCCCGGGGAGGAGACGAGGCCGACCGGCTCACCTGGAAGGCCTACCAGGTGCAGGGCGAGGAGCGCGTCGATCTTCTCGCCCGCGCCTGCGAGGCACGACCCGGAGACCCGGAGCTCCTGGGGGTCCATTTTGTGGCCGTCCTCGCCGTCGGCATGCAGGAGGAGGAGCCGGCCCGCGCGGAGAGGGGTGGAGAGGTCGAGGAGGCCGGAAACCGCGCGCTCGAGGCCGATCCGGAGAACAGTCTCTACGAGCTGGGAGAAGCCGCGTTTCTCTTCGAGGACGCCTTCGAGGAGGACGAGTCGGCCAAGGACGAACCCTCCAGACTCCGGCTCGTCGACCGGCCGCGTGCCGAGAGAGCGGCGGTGGAGCTTCTGCGAGCGGCTTCGAGGGGGTCCTTCAGCCAGCACCTGGGGAAGACGAACCTGCTCGCGCTCGCCCGTCGCGTGGACGGGGAGCCGGACAACCCTGTCGGAAGGATCGGGCTCTGGGCCGCGACGGAGCTCCCGATCCTCGGGAGCCTGAAGGACGGGCTCATTCGCGCCGGAAGGTACGCGTCCATCCTCCACTCCGAAGGGAGGACCGAGGAGGCCCAGCGGATCTGGGAGGCGGGGATCGCGCTCGCGCTCCAGCAAGAGGTGGGTGCCGCGACGATCATCGAGCTCCTGGTCGGCGTCGCGGTCGAGAGGAGGCTCCGTAGGGAACGAATCGACGCCTGGATCGCGGAGGGGAACGCCGCAGCGGTCGACCGCGAGTGGCGGATCCTCCGTGCGGTCGAAGCGAAGCGTGAGGAGGCGATGTCCCTTCCGGAAGGAACCGAGCTCTCCGAGTTTGGACTCCTCGATCGCGCCCTCGCCCCGGCGGGGGGCTGGGTCCGGATGGATCCGGCGCACGGGCGCCGGCTCGACTACCGGGCGCTTGTCGTGGTGGCGCTGGCGCTTCTCGCGGTTCTCCTCGTCCTGGGCGCCGGCTGGAACGCGGCGCTCGCCGCGTGGGCCCGCGGGGTGGAGCCGCAGTCGGTCGGCGGCCCCGCCCCGTGCGACGTCGCGGCGGCCGTCGCGCTCTGGGCACTCGTTCCCGTCGCGGGCTTCCTCTTCCTGGACCGATTCCATCCGACGCGCGCCACCGGTCTCGCCGAACAGCCGGGGCTCTTCCTCCAGCCTATCGCGCTCGCCCTTTCCGTCACCTTCGCGCTCTGGGCGTGGGCGCGAAAGTACCGGCCGCCCGCTCCAGGTCGAGTCCTCACGACGATCGAGTGGGGGGCCTTCGCCTGCGTCGTTCCCGGCGCATTCCTCTCCCTCTTCTTCACCGGGGCGGACGGGAGCGAACCCGATCCCCTGCGTCCCGTTGTCTGGGCCGCGATTCTTCTCGCGGGGAGCGCGATCACCGGCGCCCTCGCGGTGGTCGTCGGGGGGTGGCTCCGAAGGAGTGGCCACTGGACGGGTGCGTTTCGTCCCTACCGGCGCGCCCTCGCGCTCTCCTTCGGCGCCGGGGCCCTCGCGGCCCTTGTCGTCGCGGCGTCGTTCGCGATCCCGTCCTTCCGCCGGGCCGAGAGGATCTACGCCCGCGAAGTGCTCGACCCGGTCATCGAAGACGAGCTTTCGGTCAGCCGCTGGGATGAAATCCGGAAGCTCGACCGGGAGAAGGCGGCGCGGGAAGAGCGATGAGCTCGACAGTCTGTGGGAGGAGAACCGCCGTCTATCATCACGTCGTGGAACATCGCGCCACGCGGGATCCCGCCCTCCTCCCCGAGCTCCTCGCCTCGAGCCTCGACTCCCTGTACCGCATGGCGCGGGCCGCCGGGGCTCTGCCCGATCGCGCGGAGGAGGCGGTCCAGGAGACCTGCCGGATCGCGCTCGAGCGCGTCCGGCAGTACCGGGGCGAGGGACCGCTTTTCGGCTGGGTGGCCCGGATCGCCTGGCGGGAGGGCTCGAAGAGAGCCGCTCGCGCGAGGGCCGGGCCCCTGCCCGGCACCCTGGCCGCTCTCGGGGTCGACCCGACCGAGGTGGCCTCGCTTCGCGAAGAGCGCGGGCGACTCGAGCGGGCCCTCGACGCGCTTGCGCCCCCGCAGAGGGCGGCGATCCTCCTCCAGTCGGCCGAGGGGCTCTCGTGCGAGGAGATCGCAAGGGTCCTGGGGCGTTCCGTCGGGACCGTCTGGAGCGATCTCTCGCGTGCTCGAACGCGGCTTCGCGAGATACTCTCTTCCGGAGGAGAAAGAACGTGAACTGCGACAGTGTCCGCTCCCGTCTCGTTCCCTTCGCGGCCGGGCTTCTCGAGGAAGGGGAAGCGGCCGCGTTTCGCGAGCACCTTGCGTTCTGCCCCGCGTGCGCCGCGCGCCTGGCGGCCGTCCTGCCGTATTCCCCGGGAGAAGCGACGTCTGCGCGGCTGGAGCTGGCGCTCACCCGCGCGCTCGACTCCAGGCAGAGGAGCGCGTCCCCCGCGGCCGTCCGGCGCCGAGCCATCCTCGGGGCCGCCATTGCCGCCGTCCTCCTCGCGCTTGCCTCCGTCCCCGAGCCGGAGGCGCGGCCCGCGCCGCGGCCCGTTCGCGAGAGCGAGGGCCGGCCCTCGCTTGCCGAGTCTCGCCGTCACGATCCACGTCCGGAGCTCGCGGACCGTTTCGACGGTCGAACCCGAGGGGTCCAGCTCGACTAGATCCCTAGAAGAGGGCCCACTTTGAGGAATGAGTCAAGTTTGGGACCGCGTCAGTCGTCGTTCTCGTGGTCGTTCTCGTGGTCGTTCTCGTGGTCGTGGTCGTGGTCGTGGTCGTGATCGTGATCGTGATCGTGGTCCGTCGGCGTGACCGTGACCGTGACCGTGACCGTAGGGAGACTCGTCCAGCTAGGGCGGTGCCTCGCTATTCTTTGCAGCAGGGGGGCACCTCGCCGCCCGTGCGGCGCGCCTCTTCGGCCTTCTTGCAGCACTCCTCCATCTCTCCCCCCGCCGCGACGGCGTCGCGCGACCTCTTGCAGCAGGCCGGCAGGGAATCCTCGGGACCGGCCGCACCTCCCGCGCCGTCCTCGGCCGAGGGCGCGCCCACTCTGCGGTAGCTCGCGGTCATGAGATTGGACATGGGCGAGTCGCCATGAGAGGACTCCATCCGGAAGGCGATCTCGTCCGTACCCTGGAGCTCGTAGACAATGTGGAGCTGGTACGGCTTGCCATCGAACTCCGACGCCAGCTCGAACTCGAGCGCGTCGCCTTTCCAATCGCCGTATGCGACCTCGGCCACGCCCACCGGGTCGATCCAGACGTACTGGTAAGCCTGGCGGACGGGATGGTAGCCGATGAAGCCCCGTCCCTCGAACCATCCGCCCTTCGCGAGCTCGGTCGAATACCCGAGCTCGACGAACATCCCGTTCAGGGTACGGGAGAAGCAGTAGGTCCCGTGGCCCCGGTCTCCGCCGGGCGTCCAGGTGGAGTCGGCAAAGGTCTCTTCCCCGGTCCATTCGCCGAGGAAGGCGTAGAGTCGTTCGTGCTCGGGCCCCGGCTCGGGGGTTTCTTCCATCTCCTGCGCCACGGCGGGGGCCGCGAGGAAGGGAAGCGTCGCGACGGCCAGCAGGCCGGCACAGAGACCGGCCATCAGTTTCCTCATCTGGTTCTCTCCAGTCTTCGGTGTTTTCCTATTCGAGCTTCAGGGCGTAGTCCTTGAACTCGCGTTCCATCTTGGCGAGCTCGGAGTCGGTCATGTAGAAGGTATCAAGGATGACCTTCGGGCCGGTCCGCTTCTCGAGCTCCGCCTTGACGTAGTTGATGTACTTCTTGCGGTACTCGGGGTTTCCTCCGTGCATGAGGAAATGCGTGAGACCCCAGGCTTGCGCGTAGAGGACGTTCATCTTCGCCTGGGCGGTCGCGGTCCCCTCGGCCAGGAGCTTGCCGCGGTCCATGTAGGTGAAAGTGAGGAGCTCCTTGATGGGGTAGGGGCGCCACTCGGGGCTCAGCGTTGCCGGGTCGGCGGAGAGGATCTGCTTCAGGATGGGCAGCCGCTTGGTGTTCACGGGTTCCCCGATCACGAAGCGACCGTTCTCATCCAGCCTGTAGCCGCCGAAGTAGTCGGCGAGCCCCTCGTTGAAGCCGAGGAGCTGCGACTGGTTCTTGGCGAGGTAGTGGAAGACGAGATGGGTCCCCTCGTGGAGGATCGTTCCGTAGTTCTTCTCCTGGTCCTGCTTGAACGAGACCATGCGGCCCGTGTCGGGCTCGTAGTGCCCCTCCGCGATGGACAGGAGCTGGGCGCGGGCCTCCGAGGTCTTCGCCCCGTAATTCACGTAGCTCTCCCGATCCTTGAAGATGAACATCGGCATCTCCTTGTCGGGAGGAGTGAGGACGACGTCTTCCCGGGCGAAGGCCTCGAAGAAACCGTCGTAGAGGCCCTCCAGGACCCGGCAGTAGGTCTTGCCGGCCATCATCGCGGAGTAGCCGGGGTCCTTCTGGACGGCCACGAGGAAGTGCTCGCTTTGCGTGACGACGGCGCCGGTGCCGAGGACCTGGAAGGCCTCCAGGCCGCGCAAAGACAGGACGTGGTGCTTCGGGGGCGGCTCCCCCTCGACCGTTTCGGGCCGGAAGTAGAAGGTGGCGAAGAAGTCCTCGTGGAAGGGGAGGTTCTCGAGGAACCCCTTGTAGTTGTAGATGTAGCAAACGCCGTCCCGGGGATCGACGTACCCCTCCGAATCCACGGCCTCCGCGGGGGCCTTCTCGGCGAACTTCTTGTAGAGATCGCGGGACGGGAAGACGACGATCCGGCGGCGTGGAACACGGTCGAGGTCCGTGACCTCGAGCTTCTCCGCAAAGTCGGTCCGGTGCGTCTTATGGAAGGATTCGAGGACGTCCTCGACCTTCGCGCCGAGGGACTGCGCGAAGGTCTTCGCGGCGTCGGCGTCCTCGTCCTTTTTCACCACGACGTCGAAGTGGGGCGTCTCGTGGTACAGAGCCCCGCCGCCTAGCGCCTGCTCGATCTTGCCAAGCCAGGTGTCGAGCGCCGCGGCTTCCTCGGCTGGATACCACTTGCCCTGGAAGAGAGCCTCTCCAAGGAGCTTGTGGGCGCGTTCGTTCTCCGGGTCGGTGGTGACGGCCTCCTCCAGGGTCGACTTCTTGCGGTCCGGAAGCCCGTTCTTGCCGCACCACTCGGCGAGATCAAGCAGCGCCCCGGCGTCCCCGGCCGATTCGTCGTGCCGCCGGGCGTACTCCGCCTCCAGGGACGCCCGGACCGCTTTCGGATCCTTCGCTTCCTCGCCGCCGTTCGAGCTGCCGGAAGAGATGCCCCAGAAGACGAGAACGGCGCCCAGGACGATGAGGATGAGAGCCCCGCCGGCGATGAGGAGGGTCCGCTCGGCCAGTTTCTTCCGCGGGCGGCCGCCCGCTCCCGGTTCCGCGACCTCCATCTTTCCCGTCTTGCGGCGAGTCCGGGCGGTCGCGCGGCGGGTCTTCTCGGTGGTCTGGCGAGGGGTGTCCTCCGACTTCTTCTTCTCGTCGGTCGATTCCCGCGGGTCCCTCTTCTTCCTCTTCTCGTCGATCGCTTCCCGCGGATCCCCCTCGACCTCGACCGCGGGACGCCGAGCGCGGCCGGTCTTCGTCCGGACGAGGGCTTCTGCCTCGTCCCTACGGCGCGGCCGGTTCTCCCGGTCGGACTTTTCCCGGGCGGGAGGTCCGGGCTCATCTTTTCGCTTGGCCCGGGTTTCCCGGTCCTGCTCCCGCACGGCGCGAGCTCGATACCAATCGTCGCTCCGGCCATCCT
>JACQVV010000334.1 GCA_016209595.1 Planctomycetota bacterium | reverse complement strand
GTGCGTCCCTGGGCTTGGGCGAGCTCCTCGACTCGCTTCTCCGTGCGTCCCTGGGCTTGGGCGAGCTCCCGCAGGGCATCCCACACGGTGCTTCTCGCCGGGCCCCTCCCTTCCGGCGAGTCGGGATGGGGCCCCAGCTCCTCGCGCAACCGGCGCTCGATGAGCGCCTCGATGGTCTCGAGATCGTGCTTCGTCAGCGCCATGGCATGTCCAAACTACGACAGGATGGCGACCCGCGCAACCCCGCGCCGCCGCGGGCGGGCGAACCCGCTCGGCCGGATGCCGGCTGTCCATGAAGAGTCAGAGGAGTTCGCCGCCTTCCTCCGCCGAAACCCCTGAATTCCCGGCCCCTGGATGCTGCGTCCCCCTCTCTGTCAACATGGGTGAGACGGGAGTGGTTCCCATCCTGAGCACAAGCGAGGCTCTGCCCCAGCCCGATGAGACGTGTTGTTCCCCCTCCCGCTCCCGAGAAACGGCCGGGAGCGGGAGCGGAAAAACGGGGGTCGCGCTCAGCGCGAGAACGACACCCGCTGAGACAGCCGGCCTCGGCTAGAGAAGAATCCCGGCCAGGTGGAAATAGAAGAGGAGCGTCGCAAGGTCGGCGAGCGCGAGGACGAGCGGGCCGGCGGCAATCTTGGGGTCGCGGTGAAGCGCGCGAGCGAGGGTCGGCAGGAGGACGCCGAGAAGCGAAGCGGTGAGCATCGAGAGCGCGATCGCGCCGGCGACCGCCAGGGCCGTCCCCACATCGTTCCTCCAGAGCCAGGCGACGGTGGCCACGACGCTCCCGCTCGAGAGTCCCAGGAGGGCCGCCACGAGGAACTCGCGCCGCAGCGCTCTCGCGATGGGAGAGAACCCGGCGTGGTACGCGTGCAGACCCTGGATCGTGATCGTGAGCGACTGGATGCTCACGCTCTCCGCGAGGGCGAGGACCACGGGGATGAAGAGGGCGAGCACGATCCGCGCGTCGAGGAAGGCCTCGTAACGCCCCAGGACCACAGCGCCCAGGAGCCCGCCGGCGATGTTGGCCAGGAGCCAGGGGAAGCGGCCACGAAAGGCCGCCCAGGGAGTCGGCGGTCTCCCGACGGCCAGGCGGACGCCGATGAGCTGGAAAACGTCGTCCACCGCACGCCTCTCGGCGAGCTCGAAGACCTCGTCGGTGAAGAGCCGGACGTCGAGGGTTCCCACGAGCCGCCCCGTGGCGTCCACAACCGGGAGTGCGAGGAAGCGGTGGAGGAGGAAGAGCTCGCAGGCGAAAAGGACGGTCGCGTTGTCCGAGATCGTGACGACGCGCGCCTCCATGATGGAGGACACGGTAGCCTGGAGCGGGCTCATGAGGAGACGCCGCGTGGGGACGACGCCGACGAGCCGGTCCTGGTCGTCGAGCACGTAGAGGTAGACCACGGCCGGGGCGGCGGGGAGCTCGTTCGAGCGGAGCGCCTCGAGCGCCTCCCCGATCGAACGCCCCGCGCGAAGCGTGACAACCTCCTTGCGGACATACGGAAGGACCGACGCTTCGAGCTCCGGGGAGGGAAGGGGGCGGCTCAACGCAGCGGCAACTCGTGTACCCGGTTCCATTCCATGACTTCGTCTCCGTGCATGCCGAGGCCAACAGGACACCGCGAATCGGGCGCGGATACAAGCTCGCCCCGCGCGGGACGAAGAGCCCATCCCAAAACCCTGGCGCCGTCTGTCCGGCGGAATCAGGGTTTTGCTGCGGGCGCTACGCCGCGGCGATCGGTTCGGCGGCGGAGCGCGCGGCCCGGACGCCTTCGCGCTTGAGGGCGGTCCCGAGGGCCCGGGCGAAGTGGCGCGCGCTGGGATAGCGGTCGGCCGGCCGGCGGGCCAGTGCGCGCATCACGACGAGGGAGAGCGCCCGGGAGATCCCCGGAACGACCTCGTGGAGCGGGGGCGCGTCGCGCGTTTCGATCTCCTCCAGGATCTGCGTCTGGCTGTCCCCGTCGAACGGAAGCCGTCCGGCCAGGATGTCGTAGAGCATCACCCCCAGGGCGTAGACGTCGGATCGGACGCTCCGGCCGCGCACGCCCTCGCGCACGATCTCGGGCGAAATGTAAGCGAGCGTTCCGACGATGAGGTCGTCCTCCTCGGGGCGGGGGGCCTCGGAGAGGACCGATGCGGCGCCGAAGTCCACGAGCCATGGATTTCCCGCGGTGTCCACCAGAACGTTGTCGGGTTTGAGATCCCCGTGGACGACCCCCGCTTCGTGGATCTCGTGGACGAGAAGAGCCACGCAGAACAGAAGCCAGGCCGCATCGATCCGGTCGAGTCCGTGGTTTCGGATGTGTGCCTCGAGCGTCGCTCCGTCCACGAACTCCATCGCGAAATAGGGAAGTCCTCCGCTTTCCCCCATCCCGCTCACCCGGGGCACGCCCCGGACGTCGAGCACGGAGAGGATCTGCTGCTCGTGGAGGAAGTAGAGGACGTTCACCGGATCCTTCGCGCTGCAAGACCGGAGGCGCTTCACGGCCACGAGCACGCGCTCCTGGGGATCGAAAGCTAGGTGGACAGTCGCGTAGCCCCCCTCGCCAAGTTTCTCCAGGATCTCGTAGCGCTCCTCGTGCGGTTCCACTGACGGACTCCTCTACCCAACCCTTCCGCAAAGACGGGGCCGTGGAGGAAGGAGAGCCGGGCGGGGCGAGGAGCGCGGCTCGCGCGGGGCACAGCCCCGCGTACTGGGAGCCGCAGTACGAGAAACTCCGGCGCACCTGGGGAATTTTCGGCGGTTCGGGTCCGCGAGGCGCGGCCGGTCCGTCGAGATTTGGGTTCTGACGTTCGGCCCGCCCTTTGCACCGGCGCTCGAATACGAATGGGAAAATGGTCCATGTTCAAGAAGATCCTCGTTCCCCTCGACGGCTCCCCGCTGTCGGAGGCCATCCTGACCCGCCTGTACAGGGGCCTTCAGTCCGAGGCCGAGGTGCGCCTCCTCACGGTCATCCCCGCGGCGAAGGACCACGAGTCCGGCTGGCACCTTCAGGCTTTCGAGAGGGCGCGCGAGTATCTCTGCGGCGTTCGCGACTCGCTCGCCCTCTCCGGCATTCGCGCCGACTTCGAGATCCGATCCGGGGAGGCGGCGGAGCAGATCCTGGAGTTCGCGCGCACCTGGCGGCCGTCGCTCCTGGCGATGTCCACGCATGGGCGATCGGGACTCTCCAGGGCCGTGCGCGGGAGCACCGCGGAGCGCGTGCTCCGGCGTTCTCGACACCCCTTGCTTCTCGCCAACCCGCGTGGGCTCGAGCCCGGCCAGCCCGCGGAGGACGCGCGCTTCAGGAAAGTCCTCGTCCCGCTAGACGGTTCGAACTCCTCGGCCCGGATCCTGCCCCTCGTGCGGGCGATGGCAAAGAGCAACCAGTCGGAGGTCGTCCTCCAGTACGTTGACGCGGCTTGCCCGATCCTCGCGCAGGGCGGCGCCTTCTTCTTCACCGAGCCGCCGGTCGAGATCGACCCGGGCATCGGATCCGGAGGGGACGCCGGGAGAGAGGCTCTCGAACCCCTTGGCGAGACCCTTGCCCGAGCCGGTATCCCGTGCCGGATCCGGGTCGACCGGAACGTACCGGCCACGGCGATTCTCGACGCGGCCGCCGAGGAGAAAGCCGACCTCGTCGCGATGACGACCCACGGCCGCTCCGGCATCTCCCGGTGGGCCTACGGTTCGGTGGCGGAGGGCGTGTTGCGCCGCTCCTGTGTGCCACTGCTCATCCAGCGCACGGCGGGGTTGGGCGCCGAACCCGCGGGCGTGCGCCGGCGGCGGAGGAAGGCACACGCCTCAAACGCGGAGTGACACAACCCGAACTGAGTGCGACGGCGCCCGCGCTACCGGCAGCGCCTTTCCAGGAGCTCGCGGAATTCCGGCGACTCGCGAATCCGATTGAACGTCCCGTCCTCGCGGATCCGGCGGCAGAGGCTGCGGTGGCGAGCGACGATCGGGTCGAGGTATTCGACGGCCTTCGCAGCTTCACCCTGGCAGGCGTAGAGCGACGCGATCTCGTAGCGGATCATGAGGATCTCGGTCTCCAGAGCGCGGTGGATGTGCACCCAGCCCGTTTCTCCTCCCCCCTCCGGAAAACGCGACAGAAGCTCCTCGGCCAGGGTGCCCGAGATCTCTCCCCGCTCGCCCGCGAGGGCGAGCAGGCACCGGGCCGCGTCGATGCTGGGGAAGGTCTCCATCCTGCGATGTCATCCGGCCGCCGAAGCGTGGGGGGCGCCACGTACTGTCATCTTGCCATCATGGAGGTCGGTGAGAAAGGTGGAGAGGGGGTCGCGTTGCTCACCGATCCGGCGCGGACGGAGTCCGGCAAGCGTGTTGCAGGGCGCTCGACGTCATCCAGGTGTGGCGTGGGGGCGACTCGGGCACGATTTCCGGCTCGTGAAGCGCAATTCCTACCCGTGGACGGCCTCGTCATTCGCCACTCAAGGGGGACACCTTGCCTGCATGTCTGGGCTTCCGGTCTCGCGGAATTGCGGCCGCGCTATCCCAGCGCCGGCAGATCGATCTCGACCTGCGTCCCGCCGGAAGGCGGGCATGCGATCCGGATCCGTCCCCCGTGGCCCTCCACGATCCGTTTCGCCGTCGCCAGCCCGAGGCCGGAGCCCCGGTGCTTCGTCGTGAAGAAGGGTTCGAAGAGCCGCTCGCGGTGCTCGGGCGGGATGCCGGGCCCGGTGTCCTGGATGACGACGCGGCAGCTGCCGGGGCGCGGGCTGACGGCGACCCGTATCCTCCCGTGCCCCTCCATCGCCTGGGCCGCATTGAGGAGGAGGTTCGAGAAGACCGACTTCATGAGCTCGGGGTCGAGCGGAATCGTGATCTCCTCGCCGGAGATCTCGACCGCCACGCGCTGGAAGACCGGGTCCGGTGAAAGGAGAGACACGCTCTCGCGGAGGAGGGCCAGAAGGGGAGTCGGTTCCGGGCGGGGGAGCCTCGGGCGGGCGAAGAGGAGGAGATCGCGAACGATCCGGTCGAGAGCGTCGATCCGTTCCACGATCTCGCACACGATCGGGCGGTCCCGGCTGTCCAGCGGAAGGTGGCTCCCGATCACCTCGACCGCCCCCTTGATCCCGGCGAGCGGGTTCTTCACCTCGTGAGCCACGACGGCCGCCATCGCTCCGACGCGCGCCAGGCTCGCTTGCTCCAGGAGTCGCCGCGCCATGCGCTTCTCCTCGGTGACGTCGCGGGCCACCGCGATGAAGAGCCGCCTCGCGTCGGTCCTCTTCATCTCGCTCACGGCGAGCGCGATGTCGAGCGAGGCTCCGCTCCGCGAGCGCCCGCCGAGCTCCTCCCTGCCGACCGGCGGGATCCAGGAGAGCCCCGCGTCCGGCAGTCCCACGATCTCCACGATCCGCCGCCCGGTGAGCTCGGCGCGCGTCCAGCCGAAGATTCGTTCCGTGGCGGGGTTCGCCGACTCGATCCGTCCTTCCTCGTCGAAGACGAGGATCCCCTCAGCGACGTGGCCCAGCACCGCGGAGAGGTGCGACTCCCGGTCCCGGAGCTCGCGCTCCGCCCGCAGCCGGTTGGTGCGGCTCCCCGCCTCGCGGAGTTCCCGCTCGATCGCCGGGCCGAGCCGCGCGAGGTTCCCCTTCATCACGTAGTCGTGAGCGCCCGCGCGCATCGCCTCGACCGCCTTGTCCTCCCCGATCGCTCCGGACACGATGAGGAAGGGCACGTCGAGGCCGGTCGACCGGAGGAGTTCGAGCGCCTCCAGCACTCCGAAGTGGGGGAGCGAGTAGTCGCAAAGGACGACGTCCCATCGCCGGGACGCGAGCGCGTCTCGCATCTGGCCGGCCGTCTCGACGCGCAGGATCGCCGGCTCCCATCCCGCGCGGCGGAGCTCCCGGGCCATGAGGAGCGCGTCGTCCGGAGAGTCCTCGACCAGAAGCGCCGCCAGCTGGGCCGTCATCCCTCCTCTCGCGCCATCGGGGGGCGGACGTTCAGGAGGAGCCAGTAGAGCCCGAGCTGCCGGACCGCCTCCTCGAACGCCGTGAAGTTGACCGGCTTTTGGACGAAGCTGTTCGCGCCGAGGCGGTAGCTCTCGACGACGTCCTTCTCCTCGCGGGAGGAGGTGAGGACGACGACCGGGAGGCGCTTCGTTCGGGGGTCCGCGCGGATCCGGCGGAGCACCTCGATCCCGTCCACTCGGGGGAGTTTGAGATCGAGGAGGACGACCTGGGGCTCGACGTCCCTGTCCCGTCCGGCGAACCGCCCCGTGCTCTCGAGCCAGTCGAGAGCCTCGACCCCGTCCCGGGCCACGACGACCTCGTTCAGGACATTCGCCCGCTGGAGCGAGCGAATGGTGAGATCCTCGTCGTCCCGGTCGTCCTCCACGAGGAGGATGACCATCCGTTTGCTGTCTCTCATCGTTCCTCCTCTTCCGGGCGACGGGGTTCGGGGTTCGGGGTTCGGGGGCTCCGTCGCTCGTCGCCCGTCGTTCGTCGCCCGGGGGCTCCGTCCCCCGCCGCCCGTCCCCCGTCGCCCGATTCCCCGGCGTGCGCGCCCAGTGAGAAATAGATGGTCGCTCCCTCGTCCGGCTTCCCTTCCGCCCGGACCCGCCCTCCGTGGCGAAGCGCGATCCGTTGGACGGTGGCCAGTCCGATTCCCGTCCCCGGGAACTCTCCGCTCGTATGGAGTCGCTGGAACGGGCCGAAGAGCTTCCCCGCGTAGGCCATGTCGAATCCCGCCCCGTCGTCCCGGACGAAGAACTCGCCTTCTCCGTTCCTCCCGAACTCGACCCGGGCGCGCTCCTTCCTGGAGGTGAACTTCCAGGCGTTGCCGAGGAGGTTCTCCAGCACCACGCGGAGGAGGTGCGAGTCTCCGCGCGACACGAGCCCGTCCTCGACGACGAGTTCCACGTTCCGGGCGGGGTGCGCCCGGCGGAGCTCCTCGCCGATCGATCGCGCGAGACCCGAGAGATCCACGCGCTCTCGCCGCATCTCCTGTCGCGTGACCCGAGAGAGCGTCAGCATGTCGTCGATGAGTTCCCCCATGCGCTGGCTCGCGGCACGCACGCGGAGAAGGTAGCCCTTCGCTCCGTCCTCGAGCCGCTCCCCGAAGTCCTCCAGGAGGGCCTGGCTGAACCCGTCGATCGACCGGATCGGCGCCCGGAGGTCGTGGGAGACCGAATGGCTGAACGCCTCCAGCTCGCGGTTGACGGCCGCGAGCTGGGAGACCCGGAACTCGAGCTCGCGGTTGAGCGTCCGGAACTGCTCGTCGGCCTTCCTGCGGTCCGTGATGTCGAAGCGCACCGAGATGTACCGGACGGGCTTCCCGCCTTCCGCCAGGATCGGCGCGATCGCCGAGTCGACCCAGTAAATCTCCCCGGTCTTCTTGCGGTTCTTGATCTCCGACCGCCAGACCTTCCCGTGGCCGATCGTGGCCCAGAGTTCTTTGAAGAAGGACTTCGGGTGGTAGGCGGAGTTGATGATCCGGTGGTCCTGGCCGAGGAGCTCCTCGCGGGAGTAGCCGGAGATCTCGACGAACTTGTCGTTGACGTAAGTGATCTTGCCCGCGATGTCGGTCTCGGAGACGATGGCCGTCCGGTCGAGGGCCTCGCCCAGGGCCGACATCTGCGCCTGGACGCGGCGGAGCTCCTCGTTGGAACTTGCGAGCTCGCCGGCGCGCGCCTCGAGCCACCGGTTCGATTCGATCAGCGCGTCGGCCATCTCGTTGAAGCATCGGGCGAGCGTCCCGACCTCGTCGTTCGCGCGCACCTCGACGCGCTGGACGAGGTCCCCCCCCCGGATCCTGTCCGCCACCCGGGCGATCTCCCGGACCGGCCGCGTGAGCGTCCGGGCGAGCCCGATCGAGGCGAGCACGAGGACGGCGAGGACGGTTCCCGTGACGACGAGGATCCTCAGGCGAAGCCACCCTGCCGGGGCGTACGCCTCCCGGGCGTCGATCTTCACCACGAGGCCCCAGTCGAGCCGTGGCACGGGGCGCCAGGCGGCAAGGACCGGTTCTCCGCGGTGGTCCACGGACGGGCCCGCTCCGGTCCTCCCCGCAAGCGCCTCCTGCATGGGGAGGGCGAGGTCGCTTTCCGCGGGCACGCTGGTCGCCCAGTCCGTCTCGTCGCCGACACGCTCGGGACGGAAGATGAGGATCTCGTCCCCGGCGCGCTTCCCGATCACCCTCTCGCCCGTTTCCCCTTGCCCGGGGGCCTCGCGGAAGAACCCGATCAGGTGGAGGACGTCTACGTGGACGAGCACGACCCCGAGGAACTCCCCCTCGAAGCCGTGCACCGGCGCCCCTAGCAGGATCTCCCGCCGCGCGCCTGTCGATTCCTCGAGAAGCTGGTCTTCGATGTGGAAATCCTCTTTCGAGGCATCGAACGCGACACGCGTGGCGCCCGTCACGACGTCGCCCAGGCGTTCCCGTTCGCGAGCCTCGTCCAGGACGTAGACCATCCTGCCGTGGCTGTCCGCGAGCGTGATGTCGATGAACCCGGGGGTCCGCCGGAAGGCGCTGAGCTGCGCGTCCAGCATCTTCTTGGCCGCCACGTACTCGGGATGCGAGGGGTCGTCGCCGTGGCGGGCGACGATCGGGAGATTCGTCTTGAGGTTGAAAAAGCCCTGGGACAGGCGGACCTCCGCCTCCAGCCCCTCCAGAAAAGTCCCGAGCCTTTCGACGTCCAGGGCTGCGGTGTCTCTGAGCGCGCCCAGCCGCGCTTCCCGGAGAGATTCCTGGGACATCCGGTCGGCGAATGTGCCGACGACGGCGACCGAAACCAGGACCAGGAGGAGACTCCCGGCTACGAGCCTCGTACCAAAGGACACGTCGCGCCTCTCGGGACCTCGTTCCGCAGAGCTCCCGGCCATGGTATCCTTCGAGTCAGATCCTGGCAACCCGCGACGGGCTCTCCCGCGACGGCATGGGATTTGCGCAATCCCACGGCCGGATACCTCACGGAGCTCGAACGACCATGCGCACCCCCAGCATCCTCGTCGTCGACGACGAGAAACTCATCCGATGGTCCCTCCGCAAGCGCCTCGAACAGGCCGGCTATCGGGTCCAGGAGGCCGCCGATGGGAAGGAGGCCCTGGAGAGAGCGGCCGAGTCTCCGGACCTCGTCCTCCTCGACTACAAGCTACCCGACACGGACGGCTTGACGCTCCTCAAGAAGATCAAGGAGGCGGACCCGGACTGCCTCGTGATCCTCATGACGGCCTACTCAACGATCGAGACCGCCGTCGAGGCGATGAAGCAGGGCGCGTACCACTACGCGAACAAGCCCTTCCAGGTCGAGGAGATACTGATCCTCGTCGAGAAGGCGCTGGAGACGACCAGGCTCCGGCGCGAGGTGAAGGCGCTTCGCGCTCAGGCCGGGTCCCGGGCGAGCGAACGCATGGTCGGCGAGACCGAGATCATGAAGGAGATCACCGCCCTGGTCGAGCGCGTGTCGCGGAGTCCGGCCTCCACGGTCCTCCTCCTCGGGGAGAGCGGGACCGGCAAGGACCTCGTGGCCAAGGCGATCCACGCGTCGAGCGAACGCGCGAGCGAACCCTTCATCAACATCACCTGCTCTGCCCTCCCGGAGGCTCTCCTCGAGAGCGAGCTCTTCGGGCACGAGCAGGGAGCCTTCACGGACGCCCGGAGGCAGAAGAAGGGGCTCTTCGAGCTCGCGGACGGAGGGACCATTTTCCTCGACGAGATCGGCGAGATGGCGCCGGGCCTTCAGGCGAAGCTCCTCCGCTTCCTGGAGGAGAAGGCCTTCCGCCGGGTCGGAAGCACGGCCGACATCCGGGTCGACGTGCGCGTCATCGCCGCGACCAACCGAAACCTCGAAGAGCAGGTCCGGCAGGGCAAGTTCCGCGAGGATCTCTACTACCGGC
>JACQVV010000071.1 GCA_016209595.1 Planctomycetota bacterium | reverse complement strand
CCCGCCTGGCCGGCCGCCCGCTTCCTCTTGCGCACGTCCGAGAGGTAGATCCGCCGGCGGGCTCCGGCGCGGCCGGCGCGCTCTCCCGGCGTCAGGCACGTCTCTCGGAACGGACATCCGCTGCAGTCGCCCACCGAGAAGCAGTAGAGGTCCCCCGCGCCCACGAGCTGTTCCTCGTTCCCCGGTGTGAGCACCGGCCCGAGGAGCGCGATCGTGCTCATGTTGAGCCGCCTCGTCAGCAGGCCCTCGTAGACCCGCGGATCGCCCGGGACGTCGCCAGGCGCCGGTGCGCCGAGGACTCGGAGTACCCCAGTCCTCGGACGAGATAGTCGAAGATCGAGGAGTAGCCCGGGCCAAGATGGATCCGTCGCTTCTCAATCTCGATCAAGTGGAAGAGGAGCTCGTGCTGGACCTCCCACTCGGCGCGAGCGAGGTGTCTGGCCCGCTCGATGAGCTGTCGATCCGAGAGCCTGCCTACCTGGGCCCGCCACTGGTCCTGGTCCATCCCCGACCTCCCTTGTTCTGCGGAAAACACTCCCTCTCTACACTAACAGGAGGACGAGAGAAGGCCCTCAGGAAAGGGCAGGGACGGCCTCTCCGGCGAATCTGGACCGAAACCGCCGGGAGGGTCGTTTGCGAGGGATAGCGGGGCCGTGAATCTCTCCATGGGCCATTCCGCACGCCGCCCTTCTCCCTTGCCCCATCCCTGCCCACATTGCACGATCAAGAAAATCGGATTATTTCAACAAAAGTTACGCCCCCCCCCCCCGCCGACCCGCCAAGCACAATCCGTCCCTCGCAGCCATCCCCCGGCCTGACGGACGCCGCGCCATGTCCCTTCTCCCCCTTGATGCCGCGCGGCCAACCAACGCCCCTCGCCGCAGAAGGTCTTCCACGCCCCGGAAGCCTCGAAAGCCGTCCACGGTCTGGCTCTCATGGCCGCGCCTCTCGCGCCGGGGGGTGACTGGCGGCCGCGCTCCTGCTCTCTACGAGCGGTCAGCGACCGCGACCGGCGGTGTCAAGCAAGTCGCCCGAGTCGTCTGGATCCTGCGTCGCGGCGGAGGGGTTTTTCAGCAGCCTCGAGATCCACGGGCTCGCGAGCCGGACGGGGCATCTCATCTGGACGGGCCGAGCTCCCTCGGCTCTCGACGCGGCGCCGAGCCTTCTTCTCTCGGCCGGGGAGGGCCCCTCCCTCCTCGTCGCCGGGACGAAGGACGTAGAAGTCGTGGCCTGGGCGCGGCGCGAGACCTCGCGCCTCCGGTTGGACGCCTCGTCCGCGTACATCGAGCTCCAGCGTTGCGAGGCGGCGCTCGCGGCGGGAGGCGGGGACGCGGCGCTCGTCACTCCCGCGAGGGCCTAATCTGTCAAGGTGTCAAGGGCCGGCCAAAGGGTCCGCGCTGGGGGAGGCGGCTGCGAGGGGGCCTCTCGGCCAGTCGGAGGCCGGAGGCTCGCGGCCGGCACCACGAGCGGCTTCCCGCACTTCGGGCACTTGCCGACCATGCCGGCGCGCGTGGGGGAAACGCCGACGTTCTGGCCGCACGCCTTGCAGGAGAAGCGGATCTTGTCGGGCGTCATGGATACCGGCGATGTTCATGGCCGGACGGGTCAGGGGTCCCGCCCGGGCAAGACTAGACGCTCGGCCGCGGGGCTGGCCGACGTGTCCGGGGCCGAGAGCTTCTTTCCGCACGCGCACGTGAGCGAGATCGCCACCCCTCTCCTCCTTGAGGCACCTGAGATGCCCGCGCCATTATGGCCGGGCGGCCGTCCCAAGCCGGGTCTCAGGTATCCGAGCTACGGGAGCAGGGTCCCGGCAAAGTCGCCCGATAACCTGTAGGGTGGGGGCTTGTCCCCCGCCGTCTTCGGCCATGCCCCGCGCTTCGGCGGGGGACAAGCCCCCGCCCTACGACTTTGTCCGTCGCCCTGGCTACGGGAGTCATTCGCTTGAACGGGGCCATTCGGCGGCGCATACTCCGCCACCGGGGAGCGGTGGCCGCACAGGAGACAAGCGAGCGAGACGGATCGCTACCTGGGCTTAGTAGGTCAGCCTACTAGGTCGTCACTCTTCCTTCTCGGTTGGGGTCCATTCCATCCGGATCGTGACGTTCGCCCCGGCCCCTCCGGGGTCTTCGGTCGAGTCCGTGTCCTTCAGCCGACCCTTCAGATCGAAGGAGACCGGTCTGCCCTCCGTCATATCGTGGAGCCATTCGGCGTCGGCAGGGCCACTCATCGGTCTTGGCAGGCCCGTCAGCCTGCTTGCCCGGAGACCCAGGTCGCAGACACCCTGGATGCGTGCGATCTGGCGCCCTTCTCTCTCCTCGATCGAGGCCAGGGTCAGAACCAGATTCTCGGTCCACGCCAGATGCACGATCTCCGGACCGAGGAAGTTGTCCACCTCGGCCGTCCAGCTCTCGCCCAGGGACACCGCCCGGCCGGGATAAGGCAGCACAAAGTACTCGAAGTGCGTCCGGGCCAGTAGCCGTTGGTAGTCGTCCAGCGTCCCCCCCCGGACCTCCACCTCGACGCCCTCCGCTGTCTTTCGGAATACGACGTCGGTGCCATTCAGGTACTCCGCCGTCGAGTTGAATAGTTTCCCGCCCACTAGTTGGTCGCGCTGGAACTCGAGGTATTGCCGGCGCAGCTCGACGACTTCGTCTTCCGAGACCGCGAGGATCGTGTCGATCGAGTTTACCCGCAGGCGGAGCTCGAACAAGTCGTCTCCGCCATCCGGTCCGAACCCGACCCCGAATTGGATTCCCACGCGCAAGGGCCGCTGGGTCTGGAGGTCTCGCTTGAGGACGATGGGGTGCGGCGAGGCGTGTTGTTCGGATTCCTGGGCAGCGAGGCAACCGGCTGCTCCTACGAGACAGAGGCAGGCCCGCAGCGCGAGTTTCGTCATGACCGCCCTCCCTTGATAGCTATCGCATCCTAGCCCAGGGCGGACGGAGTAACAAGCGAGAGGCATTCTCCGCCCCGACCTTCTCCCCGGAGTTCTCGGTCAAGAGTTCTAGCGGGATGGGTACTTGTTCCCGAACCATGGACTGGAAGTCCGCGCCGTCGACGGCGTTCATCCCCAACGCCCCCTCGGACCAGGTCGCCGCATCGAGTCGGATCACTTGCTTCGTGCCAGTCACCCGATTCGAGCGGAAGGTCAGGAACAGGGCCTGGTCGCCACCGAGCACGGTAGCTCCGACGCCATCGAAGGAGTTGCCCTCGAAGCGCACGTGGGCACTCGCGGACAAGTCGGCGCCACAACTCTTGAGGGCCGTGAACCAGCACCCCTCGACCGCGAGGTGTTCTGCCGGTCCCACGGAGAGGCCCCGAGAGAAGCCGGAGATATGGGCCCCTTCAACCCGGAGTCCCTCGCACCGCCGGAGCCGGATCGCTGAGGACTTCTCATCGCCAGCTTGGCCCCCGATCCGACCTCCGAGGACCCAGGCGTCCGTGCAGTCCTGGAATGAGATTCCCCAAAAGAAACTCTCCAGTCGAGCTTCCTCGACCAGAATCCTGGCGGTCCCTGGCCCCTGCACGAGAATTCCTGTCCCTGTCCCCGTTCCCCGAATCTCGAGACGGACCAGGATCACCTCCTCGCAGCCCGTGACATCGACGCCCGCATGCGTCCCCCCTCCGATCGACAGGGCTTCGAGGGTGACTCTCCTGGAGGATCGGACCTGCACTCCGGTCGTCAGAGGCCCCTCGATCGAGAGGCTGCGGACGGTGACGTCGACGCACCCTCGAATCGTGACCGGCGCCTCGGACGACGCTGGCAACAAGGTCTCCCCTGGGCCTTCTCCCTCGACGAGCACATGGGCAAGATTCTCGAGGACGATCGGCCCCTCGAATCGTCCGCGCGGCAGCTCCAGGATCGCGCCGGGATGGAGCCGGGCCGGGGAATCGATCTCCTCGAACAAGAGTTCGATCGCCTCCCCGGCCGGGAGGTCGACGACGAGGGGCCAACCGGCCGATCCTGGGCGTACGAGGGTCAGGAAGTGGCGCCCCTCATCGAGTCGATATTCGCCACGCGCGAGGGGGCGGCGCTCGCCGACCGCATCTTCGAGATAGACCTCGCCCTCCAGATTCGTAGCCACCCTTATGCTCCCTTGGCGCAGCTCCCGCTCGAGTCGCGCCAGCGCCTCGCGCCCGGCAGGGAAGGCAGGATCGAGAGCGGCCACGCGTGCGCGACATTCGGCGATCGCCGCTTTCCCCTCCTTCTTGAGCCAGAGATCGACATCCTCGATTGCCGCCAGAAACCGGAGTCGCTCGGAGGCTTCGGATCCGGAGTCCTTCGACAGTTCTTCCGCTTCCTCGTAGAGTGCTCTCGCCTCTTCGATTTCTCCGGCAACCAGCAGGCGGTCTCCCTTCTCCAGCGCCTCCCGCGCGATCTGGCTGTCTCGCCAGGAGAGGAACTGCTCCACGGTCGCGAAGGCCACTCCGACGAGGATCACAGCGAGGCCGATGGCGATCGGCCGCCGCCTCCTCCACATCTTGCGCCCGAGGCGGCTCGCTCCCGAAACGGGCCGGGCGCGAGTCGGTTCGCCCGCCAATAATCGTTCCAGGTCCGCGGCCATCTCGCCGGCGTCGGCGTATCGGGCGGCCGGCGCCGACTCGAGGGACTTCATGGTGATCGATTCCAGATCCCGGGAGACGAGAAGACCGGCCCGCTTGCGTACCGGCTCGATCTCCATCGTTCCGATCCGCCCCAGGATCTGGAACGGGCTCGCGCCCTCGACAGGGCGCGTGAGGGTCAGACATTCGTAGAGGACCGCGCCCAGCGAGTAGACGTCACTTGCGGGCCCGACGCTATCCCAGTCCCCCCGCGCCTGCTCGGGGCTCATGTAGTGCGGGGTACCCAGGACCGTGTCCGTCCGGGTCATCTGGTGGAGGTTCGCCTCGCTGGCGAGGCCGAAATCGGACACCTTGACCCTGTCTTCGGCGTCGACCAAGAGATTGGCGGGCTTGATGTCCCGATGGAGAATTCCCTGCCGGTGGGCTGCGCCCACGCCGGCGGCCGCTTGCGCGACGAGTCGAGCGGCGCGATCGGGGGAGATCCGCTCACGCTTCAGCATGACGTCCAGGCCGAATCCGACGACCCTCTCCATGACAAGGAAGGGCCCGCCCTCCGCGATGCCCGAGTCGTAGACAGCCACCACGTGACGATCGGACAGCCGCGCGAGAAGGCGCCCCTCTCGCTCAAAACGCTGGAGGAACTCCGGCCTCGGATCGAGGACGACCTTGATGGCGACGATTCTGCCCGTCGAGGGATCGCGGGCTCCGTAGACGTGCCCCATCGCCCCCACGCCCAAGGTTTCCACGATCTCGTACCCGCCGATCCTCCCGGGTCGCTGGGAGGAAGCAGAGGGGGACGGTTTCTCTCCGAGGAGATGGGTCAAGACCGTCCGAGCCTGCTCGCCCAGCTCCGAGATCTCTGTGAGCGCCTTGGCCCATGCCTGTGTTCCCGGCTCCAGCCCCGCCGCTCGAAGGGCCTCCCGCTCGCCTGGACCGAGCAGGGCCGCTTCCAGTCGTTCGTGCGTCGACATCGACAAAGCAGCTAATCTGGCAGCAGGTCGAGGATGGGTTCGAGAGGAGAGCGGTCTTCCGACATGCTTGGGTCGGACAGCTCGAAGTCGGCCCGCGACGCAACTTGCGGCGACCGATTGACCAGATCCCCCTTAAACCGCGGGTTGCGAACGATGTTCCCTCCACCGTGGCGATCGAGTCCTCGCGCCAGGTCCGCATCCACCACGCACCTCTTCTCTCCATCGTGTCCGCCAGTACTCGCGAAGAGCACGTTTCCGCGGGCCTCGACCGGCGGGACGTTCAGCCAGTAGGCTTTTCCAGACACGACGACGATGTTGTCCGTCAGGACAGGACGAACCCCTTCGCAATCGATGCCTATTCCTCTGGCCTGCGCGACATCATTGGCCGCGACGACGGCCGAACCCACACCGGACACATCCGAGATGTAGATGCCGTGGTTCCTGGTCTGGTGGATTCGATTGGACCGGACGATGACGGGCGATGAGTCCCAGACGCGAATCCCATCCCCTTCGGCTACGGAGATGAGATTCCCCTCCAGGAGGCATTCAGCGCTGTCGAGGGCATAGACGGCAATTCCCAGCACTCTCTCGACATCGCAGAGTCGGACTCGCGTCCGGGGAGATCGATTGACCCAGATGCCGGTGAGCATCCGCGAGAGCCGCGTCGCCTCGATCAGAACGCCCGGCGAGTTGCGGAGGTGGATTCCGACAGGCGGTTCGGACCGGGCCCCTGCCTTGTTCACGACATTCTCCCAGGCCGACGACAGAACGAGCCCGGAGATGGCCGACCGGGGCGAGTTCTCGAGGCTGACGGCACTGACCGCCGCTTCCCCCCTGCTGACGATCTCGAGATCGCGAAGGAGGACCGCTGGCGAGTCGACGACTCGGACGGCATTCGGAGCGGACGAATCCAGGACCGTCCCGGGGCTGCCCGCGGTCCCGGGGCTGCCCGCCAGCGTGAGGGCCGGGAGGTCGGAGATCTCGACCGGCTCGCGGTACCTCGCTGGGGACAAGAAGAGCCGAATGCCAGGCCGGGCCTGCGCCAGGGCTCGACCGATTGGCCGGTCCTCCTCGTTCGCGGGAGGGGGGACGATCAGGGTCCGGAGATCCAGGTCGAGACCGACGGCGATCCGCCTCGCATCGCGCCGGAGGAGGATCCGGATCGGTCGCGGCCCCCCCTCGAGTGGACGATGGACGAGAAGATACGAACCTTGCGGCAGGGCCCGGAACGTAGCTGGCAGGGCTGCGCGGAAGAGCGCGGTGGGGGCGTTGTTCTCGGCCACCGAGTAGAGCTCGACCTCGCCCTCGCCGTCGATCCCGATCTTCCCGACACCCTGGATGTAGTCGAACGTCGCTTGCCACTCCTCCGTCGGATCGGCCAGGTTCCGGGACTCCGACAGGAACGCAGATGCCTGTTCGAAATCCGGGGATTCGCTCCCGGCGGCGCTCTTGAGCAGCTCACGAGCTCGGCGGACCAAGAGGTCGGCATGCTCTCTGTTCCTGGCCGTCTCGAGGAGCGCGGTCACGCCTGCCCCCATCCGCTCGGCGTCCTTGAGGAGATCGATCGCCTTCGGGAGGTCCCCCCGTTCGAACGCGGCACGCCCCTCCGCTTCGATCCTCGCCCGCGCCATCCGGTTTTCTCGAGCCTTGGCGATCGGCAAGGAGACCGCCCAGCCAGCGAGCGCCAGGAAGAGGATTCCGCCCATCCCCCAGAGGAAGGCCTCGACCGGCCGGCGCCGGATCGTACGCCAGCTACGCCGCAGGAACCCCGGCCGCGAGGCGAGTACTGGCCGCCCATCGAGGAACCGGTCGAGATCCTCGGCCAGATCGGAGGCGCACCGATATCGTCGCCTCGGCGCCTTTTCGAGGAGCCTGAGGGCGACGGCCTCCAGGTCTTGCGGCGTGCGTCGGACGAGCCTCCTCGGTCGGACTGGATCGGCGGTCACAATCTCGTGGAGGAGCGCGACGACCGACTCGGCCACGAAGGGGAGCTGCCCCGTGAGGAGCAGGTAGAGCGTCACTCCGAGAGCCCACAGATCGCCAGCCGGCGCTGCGGGCGCCGTTGGATTCTCGATCCGCTCCGGAGGAAGAAAAGGCACCGTCCCGACGACCTCGCCTGAAAGAGTGACGGAGGCGTCCTCGCACCGTCTGGCAAGACCGAAATCGGCGACCAGTACCCGCAATCCGTCGCCATCGGGCTCCGTCAGAAGATTCGCCGGTTTGATGTCCCGATGCACGATTCCCCGATCGTGCGCCGCGGCAAGCCCACGCGCCGCGTCGCGAATGATCCTCGCCACTTGGTCGGGACCGAGGCGGCGCCTCTCGGCCAGAAGAGCGACCGACTCGCCCTCGATCTTGCGCATCGCAAGGTAGTAGTGCTCGCCCGAGAAGCCCGCCTTGTAGACCGGCACGACGTTGGCGTGATCGATCTCCGTCGTCAGCTGGACCTCGCGCGCGAACCGCTTGGTGGCGTTGGTCGACAGGACCTTCAGGGCGACCGGTCGATCGAGCCCCTGCTGGACTGCGTCGTAGACCGTCCCCATCCCACCCCGGCCAATCCGACCGAGGATCTGGAAGCCTCCGATCCGCGGAGCGTCCGGGGGGGCAACCTGGGCATCCTCGCCACGGACCGCCTGGACGATCTGGACGACCTCCTTCTCGAGGAGACCACGGCGCACGGCAAGTACCGAAGGGCCGATCCTCTCGGTCCGGGCGTCCGCGAGAACTCGTGCCCATTCGGCAGGATCACAGATCCTGGCCTCGAGGACCACTCGTCCGAGTGCATCCTCCAATGGAGAGTCGCCACGCACAGTGGATCTCATCTGCTCGCTCCCCGGATCTGGCCACCAAGAGCCACGATGGAAGCCGAGTATCGCCGAAACGCGGGGATCATTCCATCGCGCCGTGTTCGAGCCAGCTCACGGCCGGGCAGCGCTCGACGCACGCGCCGTCGTCATGCGGCGATCTCTGCACGAGCGTCTCCCGGAGCTGCCTGAGCGCGCCGTTCCACGCGGCGGCGAAGCTCTGGGCGCGGAGGTCGATCCCGGGTCTTCACGGAATCGTGCAGATGTGGAGCCGGCCGTACGGGTCGATCGTCGCGCCGGTGAGCCCGGCGCCGCAGAGGAAGACCGAGCCGGCGCGGGAAGCGCGCGGGGCGGCCGGCGCCGGACCCGCGGAGCAGCCCGGGAGGGAGTTGGCCTGCGAGGGTGCGACCTCTTCCGGTGGCAAGCGGTACGCGAGCGGCCGGAACGACCCATCGAGGCGCGGATGGATGCGGCCGTCGACGCGGAACGGGACGCCGAGTTCGCCGGCGAAAGCGCGCATTTCGCCCAGCTCCCTCCGGGTCAGCGTGAGGGCGACCGTCTTGAGCTCGACCGAGATGCCCCGCGCGACCATCCGGCGGACGTTTTCCCGAACATGCGCTCCCGCGCCCGGGACCCGCGTCACGGCGGCGTGGACGCTCTCGCTCTGCCCGTAGAGCGTCACCTCGACCCGGGCCGGACGATACGCGGTCCAGAGTTCGAGGTGTCGCTCGGTGACGAGCGTGGCGTTCGTGAAGACGACGACCAGAAAACCGCGGCGCTTGGCCGCGACGTAGATCTCCTCGAAGTCGGGGCGGAGGAGCGGTTCCCCTCCCGTGAGCGCGAGCTGAAGGGTGCCGGCGTGGGCGAGCTCGTCGAAGAGCCGCGCGAGCTCCTCGACCTCTTGCTCTCCCCGCGCCGGCGCCGAGGGCGGGCAGTAGCAGTGGACGCAGCGCAGGTTGCAGCGGTGAGTGAGCTCCACCGTGACCGAGAACGGCACGCGGTCGCCCAGGATTCTCTCGCGATCCCGGGCGAGGAGATCCTCATGCTCGATCGTGGAGAGGTGTACCATCTCCTGTGGCCGTCCCGGTTGCCTCTACCTTCTTGTAGCACGATGCCCGACAGGAGGATGTGTTCACAAGTTTCTCGCCCTGAAGCTCGCGCGTATCGGCTTCAATTCCTTAAAATGGCCGTTACCTTTCGGAACGACATTACAAACTGGTAGCGAAGCGTGCGTCCCAGACCACCGAGAGCATCGCCATAAAGCACTGCAATACAGCATAGTGTGGCGCTTGGCATCCTCGGCATGCCAATTGATGATAGGAATCTCCGCAACTCTCTGTCCACAGGGCTTGAAGGGTCCCATGCGCTGTCTCGCTGTATTTCTCTGCGTCGTGTCCTTCGTTGCCGGGTGCGGCGCCGGCTCCGACGAGCCCGCGGCGCGCGATGAGGCCACTCCGAAGGTTGAGGCAACGCCCGCACCCGAGCCGGGCCCCGCGGGGAAGTCGGACCTCGTCCGGGTCGGGGACAAGTGGATGACCCCGGCCCAGCGCGATCGGTACCTTGCCGGAGACGGCCAGGAGCCGCGCACCGGGACGGAGGATGCCCGGACCACGCTCGCGGCGCCGGCAGCCCTGCCGGGGGGAGCATCTGTCGCCCTCGCCGTCCTCGCGGACGAGAAGGCGCCGGACGGCCCGAGCGTCATGGTTGCGGCCCGGTGCGCTCTCCCGGCCGGAGCGGTCCTCGATCTCTCGATCGAGTTCGCGGGCCAGTCCTTTGACCACGCCCGCGCGCCGCTCGCGGGAGAGACCTTCGAGGTCCAGTTCGGCCCGTACGGCGCGAGGAAGCTTCTCGCCGGCCGCTACCGGGTCTGGTCGACCTACGACCCGGAACGGCAGTCGCCGGAGGTCCGGGCCGCCAGGGACCAGGCGGCGGTTGCGGAGACCTGGCTCGAAGTGGGAGACGGTGCACGGCGCGCTCGCGAGGCGCGGGAACGGGAGGAGCGCTATCGAGCGATCCTCGCCGCGATCGACGATCTCGACCGGGAGATGCGGGCCGAGTGGGCGGCGGCCGAGAGGGGCGAGAAGTACCTCGTGGGCGGCGGCGGGAAGTTCGACCCCTTCGCGTGGCGCGAGTGGTGCGACGGCTGGCGCGCGCGGATGGAGGCGCGCCGGCAGGAGCTCCAGGAGCTCGACGCGCGAGAGGTGGTCGCCCTTGCCTTCCCGCGGGCGAGGTCGATACTAGCCGACATGACGCTCCGGTATCTCGCGCTCCATCGGGCCTGGTCGAGGGACCTCCTGGAGCTCCGGAGCCTCCCGCTCGACCCGGCGGACGCGGAAGGCCCGCTCTCCGACATCTCCTCGGTCCCGTCGCTCGTGGCAACGATCCGGGACCTGCGCGTCCAGTTCGAGCGGTTCTGGGAGGAGGCGCGAATCGAATGAGAACGAGTCGCCTTATTCTCATCCTGGCGTTCGCGTCCTGGGCGCTGCCGCCCGGAGCGGCGGATCAGGATCCGGCCGAGGACGCCGGGACGGCCGCGGTGCGCGCGGCCCTCGAGGAGATCTACATGGGCTGCCGGCGGGGCGGGGCGAAGGTCACCGACGTCCAGGCTTTCGCCAGGATTCAGGAGATCGATGGATACCTGGAGAAGGTACACGCGATCATCGAGAAGGTCACGACCCCTTCGCGCCAGAAGGTCGGGGCGGTCTATCTCCTGGTCGGGCTCAAGAAGAAGGAGTCGGTCTATCCGCTTCTTCTTGTTCTCGCCGACACCGCGGAGCCGACCTACGTGCGGGGGCTCGTCGCCCGGAGCCTCCCGGAGTTCGGAGACCCGCGGGGGGTGATCCCGCTCCTCGACATCCTGCGCGCGGACGAGCCGGAGCTCTGGTCGGACGCGGGCTGGGCGCTCGGCGGCTTCGCCGGCGACGAGCGGGCGCTCCGCGGGGCGAGGGAGCTCCTCGTCCACCCCACGCCGGGAGTCCGCGCGGCGGCGGTCGAGGGGCTGGAGCGGCTCGCCCCGGAGGACCTGACGCGGACGCTGCTCGACGCCTACCGGCGGGAACGCGAACCGGAACCGCGGATTGCGCTCACATACGCCCTCGGGCGACTCGGGGCGAGGGAAGCCGCCGACGGGATGGTCGCCGACCTGGAGTCGAAGGACGTCGCCGTCCTCATGGCTGTGATCGAATCGCTCGGGGCGATCGGACCCGCGGCGCGGGAAAAGGCGCTCGGCCGGCTTCAAGCGATCTACGGGACGGAGACCCGAGCGGTGCTGGTGGGGATGGCCGCGGGGGCCATGGCCCGGATCGCCCCGGATTCGGTCGAGGTGGCGCGCGCGCTCGTCGGCCGCGTGGGCGATCCCGACCGGCAGCTCGACCTCTCGTCGAAAATCGCTCTCATTCAGATGAAGACGAAGGAGGTCGTCGACCTCCTCGTCGAGGAGCTCGGCCGCGAGGAAGCGACCGAGGAGAGGCGCAACGGGCTCGCTGAAGTGCTCCACCGCCTCACGAAGAACGACCTGGGAACGGACGCGGCCGCATGGAGCCGCTGGTGGAATGAACGGCGGGGCGATTTCGAATTCCCCGCGGAGGAGGAATAGGGATGAACCTGAATCGGCGGTCGAACAAGGCGAGCGCCCTCATCATCTCGCTCGGCGTCCTCTTGGTGCTGGCGGCGGTCGCGATCGGCATGGCCCGCCTGATGGGCGTGGAGAAGAGCGCGGCCCGCACGCACACCGAGTCCGTGCAGGCGCGGCTCGCCGCCGAAGCGGGCGTGGCGAGCGCGGTTGCCCGCCTGGAGCGCCTCGTGGCCGACCAGCGGCTCGTGTCGGTCCATGACGCCTTCTCGTATCGTGACAGCCGGACGACCCCGCTGGATCTCGCCACGGCGCCGTCGTACCGCGAGGGAGTCGCCTACGGCTACGCGCACTCGGGCCTCCTTCCGACCACAGGGGAGCAGAAGGCGCGCTACCGGGACGACGGCCTCCACTTCGCGCTGCGGATCTACGAGGGCGGGAGCCTCATCGCGCTCTCGCCGCTCGACCCATCCGGGAACGGGAACACGCTCGCCCTCGACAACCTCGGCCGGATGTTCCGGGAGGGCAGCCTCTTCTCGGTCTTCGACGGGACGATCGGGACGAAGCTCGCCGCGGCCCAGCCCACGCCGGCCGGCCGGCCGTGGAGCGAGGTGGGATGCCGCACATGGGAGGACGTCCGCCGCGTCCTGTGGACCGCCTACGGCGTGACCTCGGCGAACGAGTCCGCCGCCCGCGCGGATCTCTGGCTCCTCTCGCAGTACGCGACGCTTGACGCGGCGTTTGACGCCGCGACCGTCGAGTGGTGGGGGGGAGCGCTCGCGCGCCACGACCCCAAGGCCGCGCACGAGACGACACCCGCCCCACGTGCCCCGGTCAACGTCAACACCGCCCCGGCCGAACTCCTCACGGCCGTCTTCTCCGGAATCGAAGGAGCGAGCGGCAAGGTGGATGACGACTCCGCCCGCGGCCTCGCCCGGGCAATCGTCGAGGAACGCGACCGCCGCGGCCCGGCCACGGCCTTCACGAGCTTCGAGGACCTGGAGCGCTTCATCGCGGGGCTCACTCGCGGACCCGGAGCACCTGTCGATCCGAAGATCGCCGGTCTTGTGCTCGCCTCCTCGAATCCGAACGCCCGGCTCGTGGGTCTCAACCCCGATGTGCGGATCCGGTATCTCGTGGACGCGAACGGGACCGTCCTCAAGACGGACCGTGTGACGACCTACCGCGTGCTCGAGGACAAGACGACGCTCGTCCGGCACACGACGGAGCTTTCGGTCGCCCCCTCCGGCCGGTTCCTCGTGACCTCGCTCGGCCGGGTGCTTGACAGGGACGGACGCGTCCTGGCATCCCACGAGGTCCAGGCGACGATCGAACTCATGCGCTCGGTCCGCCTCACGAGTCAGGCCGAGCTCCTCGGGGCCGCCCGCTCGATCCAGGGGCTCGCGAGCTATCCGGAGCCCGTGCCCACGCAGGCCGCGGACACGCGGACCGGCGGACTCCGGCTCGCGGACACGACTCGTCGCGGTCCTCAGGTGCATCTGGGCGGCTTCGCCGAGGGCCGGATCGCGGCCTACCTCCCCGACGGCGAGAAGCCGAACCCCGCGCCGCCGGGACTCGATCCCGCCAAGGAGGGGAGCGTCTTCGACGGCGGCGACCGCCTCGATGACGGACTCCTCTCGCAGAACGACAAGCCTCACGTAGTCGCCTTTGGCCCCGCCAATCGCCTCAACATCGCCGAGGGCGCCGCCGAGTTCTGGGTGAAGTTCGACGACGATGCCTTCGACCAGGATGGCGACCTCTTCTTCGCCAACAACGACCTCTCTCGCTGGGCGAAGAGCGGCGACACCAAGCCGGGCATCCACACCGCGATCTGGTACACGCGGGACGGCATGCTCCACTTCGCGCGGACCTACTACATGCTCCCCCAGGGAACGCCGGGCGCGATCACGAAGGAGGTCGTCAAGCGCCGGGTCGTGAAGGGCGAGCTCCACGAGGACGCCTACGACCGGCTCTTCGAGTACGCCTATGACTACATCCGGAAGGTCGCCCCCAAGTCGGGCCCCTACTGGGTGCCGTACGCCAACTGGTTCGCCAAGAAGGCGCTCCGGGGCGTCGAGCGTGGCGAGACGCAGGACCTCAACATCTTCCACGACGAGCTGATCGAGCTCGTGCGCGTGCCGTACGACGCCTGCCGGCCCCCGCCTCCCCCGCCGCCGGACACGAGCCACCAGATCCAGGACCCCATCTATCGCCTCGTCTACAAGGAGGGGTACGAGGTCGTCACCCACGAGTTCCCCTACGAGGACCACCCGCGGGTCGTGAACGAGTCGGCGAAGCACCAGTTCCGATCCGACACGAACTACAGCTATACCGGCGACATCCAGAAGTTCCTGGAGAGCTACCAGAAGGTGTTCAGCAAGGGTCTGGAGAGCCCCTACGCGGCGAACCAGATCGAGCTCCTCCGCGACGTGAAGTCGATCTGGCGGCCCGGCGAGTGGCACCACATCCGGATCGAGTGGACCGGCTGGGATCCGGACGGCGGGTCGAACGACATCCGGGTCTACATCGACCGGAGCACCACGAACCTGATCCGGCGCGAATGGGGACCGCTCACCGTCTTCTCCAACCGGATCACGAACCTCGATGAGAGCGTCTACTTCGGCCCGAACACGCTGCTCCGCTTCGGCGGGCAGCCGCAGCCGATGGCGCTCGACGCCACGTTCGACCGGCTCCTTCTCTCCAGGAAGGACCAGCCCGGAGACTTCGCCGACCGCTACCGGGGCACGCCGAGCGGCACGGACAGCCGTGCCGAGTTCGGCTTCGACCTCTCCGGCCTCGGGGCCCCCGCCGGAAAGGGCGGCTGGGTCGACTGGACGTCCTACCTCCCGCGCGACCTCTCCGGCAAGCCGATCGTGGACATGGACGTCGAGATCGGAGCCGGCGGGGCCTGGAAGAACGCGGCCCGCGACGACGGCGGGATCCAGGAGGGCTTCTCTTCCCTCGATCTCTCCAAGGAGGCGCGCGTCCGCGTGACGTTCCGTGACCGCCCGGACTCGCTCCGCGACAACCCGGGCCGCCTCCTCGACGAGACCGCCTTCCTCGACGACGTGACCGTCCGCGCCCACGTCAACCCGACCTACCTCCGCTGGGAGTCGATCCAGCCGAATCGCTAGTGCTTCTTCTCGCCGCCTCGGCCTATTTGTCGGACCGGGGCGGCGAGAAGTCCGCGCCGGGCGTGATCCCCCGAGGATGTTCCCGGCCTGGGCCGGGAGTGGACCCAGCCGACCCACGGGTTGATCGGACTCCCTCGGAGGCATTCGTTCTAGGCGCGATCCTCTGCGCTTGGTGGCGCGGGGGAGCGGTGTAGGACGAACAGGACAGGGTCCAGCGTGAAGAAGTAGAGCACGGGCCAAACGAGGACGAGGTTGACGATTGCCATGTGAAAGCCCTCGTCGGCGAGGCACTTCAGCCGGTACTCAAGAGTCCACGAGGTGGAGTCCGAGAAATCGTCTATCTCGATCGCGCCGCAGGCCCCGCAGAACGCGAGAGGAGTTGCCAGGGCGAGCCCCATGAGGGCCCCGAGAAGAAGCGGGCCGGTGTCCATCTCCGCCCCCGGGATGTCGCGCCTGCGAAGGCGAAGGTGAAGAGATCCGCCGATCAGGACGACCCATGCGAAGATCGGCAGCGCATTCACGAAGAACGCTGCCGGGTGGCAATTCCCGCAAATCCAGCCATGGACGGGGCCGTGGATGCTCCCAAGGCTGGCGCGAGCCGCGTCCCCAAGACACGCGAAGAGCGACAGGAGGATGAGTCGGCGACCGCTCCCAGGTGCGCTCATGGGGCTTTGGTCAGTCTCTCGCGAGGAGGTACGCGAGCACGTCCCGGATCGCTTGCTCGTCCTTGAGAATCCGTGGCATGCAGCTCTCCTTCTTCGGAGCTCCGGCGTCGGGACTCTCGACGGCCACCTTCCACGCCATCGAGCCTTCGGGGTCGGCAAGGAGGGCGCCGGCGAAGCCGGGTGACAGGCGCCCCGCGGCAAGACCGAGATCGGGCGCGAGGCGCTTGCGGCGATCGTTCTCCTCGGGCTTGTAGTAGTAGCTTGCGACCGGCGGGAAGGTTTCGTTCCCGACCTTGTGGCAGGAGTGGCAGTCGTTCTCTACGAAGGTCGCTCGGCCGGCCTCGCGGTCCCCGCCGTGCTCCTTCCATGCCGCCTCGAAACTCGCGATCCGGCCGGCGAGGTCGGCGCGGCGCGCGAGCTGGACCTCGGCGAGGCGGTGGTAGATCGAGAGGACCTCTAGCTCGGTGAGCCGCAGGTTGGGCATCCGACCGGGAAGCTCCGGCCGAACGGGCGACGGCCTGAGCACGAAATCGAAGAACCAGTCCTTCTTCACGCGAAGCGTGATGACGTCGAGAGCCGGGCCTGGCTTCTCCAGCGCCTCGGGGTCCGGGACGATCCCGTCGTGGCAGGCCCAGCACCCGAGGCGAGTCGCGAGATCCCGGCCGCTCGCGATCCTCGTCTGGCGCTCCGCGTCGTCCGCGGGCTCGCGATAGGAGGGAGGGAGGGCGCCGGGGAGGGCGTCGGCGTGCTCCTCGCCCATCTCGTCGCCGGCCCGCTGTGCCGAGAGGAACGCCGCGAGGACCTTTGCGTCCTCCTCGGAGAGCCTGGGATCGGGCATGGAGCCGCCGGGGGCGAGGAGCCAGGCCACGAGGAATTCCGGGCGCAGCCGTCGCCCGATGTCTGTGAACTCGGGGCCGAAGCGCGTCCCCGTGCGCTCGAGCTTGTGGCAGTCGAGGCAGTGGTCGCGCTGGAAGAGCTCGCGGGCCCGAGGCTCGTCGGCGGGCGCGAGCTCGACGCCGGGAACGGGTTCGTTCGCCAGCGACCCGAGGAACTCGGTGAGCGCGAGGAGCTCCTCTTCCTCGAGACGGAAGTCGGGCATCCGGCTCGACCGGAAGGGGAAGGCCCCGATCCGGCGCGGGTTGTAGGGCCGGGCGAGGAACTCCTGGATCCAGGCCTTCGGCATCCGGACGCCTGCCGAGGAGAGGTCGGGACCGACCGCGAGGCGGTGGTGCCCCTCGATCTCGTGGCAGCCGGCGCAGCCGGCCTCCTCGATGAGGTCGTCCCCGCCCGAGCGGTGGCAGGGAGCGCAGACTTCCTCGCGGGAACCGGAGAACTGGCGCTCGCGCGGCTCGGGCCATGGGCCCTTCTCCATGAACAACGCGAGCGCGGAGATCTCGGCCGAGGCAAGCGTCCGCTCGTAGGCCGGCATGAAAAGGGCCTTCGGGTCCTGCGGCGGGACGCCCCGTGCGGTCTTTTCCTCGGTTCCCTTTTTCCCGGCGAGCGACGCGAGCGGCGCCAGATGGAGCTCCATCACGAGTGGGCCCTCGCCCCGGCCGTCGAATCCGTGGCAGCTCGCGCAGAACCGGGCGTAGAGCGCCCCGCCGTCGGGAGGAGTCGCGGGAGGCGGGACGGAACCGTCCGGGTCGCGGTCGTCAGGAACCGCGGGAGTCGGGGCGGTCGTCCCTTCACGCACGGGCGCGGCGGCGGGCTCCTCCTCGCCCTCCTCGGAGCAGCCAAGGGTCGCGAGGAGAGCGGGGATCGTGAGGAGGAGTGCGGTCTTCCCGTCCCTCACTCGCCCTCTCCGCCGTCCTCTCCGACCAGGCGCTCGACGAGAGCCGGGACCGTGTCGGGGTCGAAGAAGTCGAGGTGGACGAGCCTCCCTTCGCGGTCGATCACGGCGCAGAACGGCGTCCCCTCGGCCGCGTATCTCTGGAAGGTGTCGGAGGCGTTGGCGTCAACCGCGAGCGAGTCGTGCGCGCGCCTCGTACCTGCCATCCAGCGCGCGATGCCTTCGATGGCGTCCGGACCGGCGTTCTCGAACCGCACGCCGATCCCGATCGTGTGGAGGCCCTTCCCACGAAACTTCTCCTGGAGATCGCGGATCTTGCTCTCGGCCGCCGCGCAGCCCGAGCAGCCCTCCTGGAAGAAGTCGAGAAGGACAACCTTCCCTTTCAGGGAGGCGAGATCCTCGACCGGACCCGCGAGCCAGCGGTCGACGGCGAGGGCCGGTGCGGGCTCGCCGACCTTCTGGACAGTCCGCCAGCGCTCCTCGGCCCGCTGCCGGACGAGCGGGTCCTCGGAGCCGCTTGCGAGCTTCTCGATCAGGGCCCTGGCCTCGAGGTCGCGCCCGAGGGAGACGAGCGCGAAGCCCTTCATGAGCTCGGCCGTCTCGGTGAACTGACCCGCGGTGTCCTTCGCCAGGACCGCCTCGGCGTTCGCGAGCTGCTCCTCGAACCTGCGGCTCTTCCGGCAGAGGAACGCGAGTTTCAGATGCGCGGCCGGAACCCAGGGGTCGTCCGGACGCTCGGTGACGAAGCGGTCGAGGAGGGCCCTCGCCTCGTCGTCCCTCCCCGCCCTCTCGAGGTCCTTTGCCTCCTGGATCACCGTCCGTCCGTCCTCCTGGCCCCTGGTCGGGCCGGAGAAGCTCCCAAGGATGAGGGCGGGAACGAGAAGGGTGATCGATCTCATGTCGGGACTCCTCCTGTGGGCGCGGGCCGTGGCATTTATCTTACCGGGAGAACAGGCTCTCTCGGCCCACGAGACTCACCAGCCGAGACCGACCGTCTCGGTCAGGCGGCGGCCGAGCCCGTCGAGGTCGAGGACGAGAAGGGCCGGTGCGCGACCGTCCGACGTGAGGAGGCTCCGACCGTCGGGGGTGAAGGCGATCGCGACCACCGGTCCATCGTAGGGCTTCCACCGCAGCAGGCGCCCGAAGGGTTCGAGGAGCCAGATCTCCATCGAACCGTCGTCGAATCCCACGGCTAGGGACGGTCTCGTGGCATCGAAAGCGTAGGCCGAAGGGAGGGCGCCGGTCGGGATCGAACGCGAATCGGAGGGCGACCCGACGGGCCAGACCGAAAGCCGGATCCACAGAGGACTCATCCCGAAGGACCCCTCGATCGACTGGACGAGGACCCAGCGGCCCCTCGCATCGAAGAGGGCGAGCTGGCTCTCATCCCCTCCAGGGGAAAGCTCGCCGATCTCTCGGCCGGCCTCCAGATCGAGCAGGCGGACAGGGCCGACCCCCTCTCCGATCGGCGGGAGGACCGCGAGGAGCCGGCCGGACGGATCGAGGAAGCCGCGCCCCGTGGCCGCGCCTTCCACGTCCTCGGGGCCGCTGGAGCCGGGACCGAGTTCCTCGATTCGGAGGCGCCCGTCTCCGGATCTCGTCACGCGGGCCTTCCCATCGGGACCGAACGCGAGGGAATCGAGGGCCTCCCGCCGGTCCGGAGCTTCGAGTTGTGCGAGAACCGACCCGCTCTCGAGTTCCCACAGGACGGCCGATCTCCTCGAGAGGCCCGCCAGGCGCCTGCCGCTCGGGTCAAAGACGAGACTCGCCGGCCTCCCGCCCTCGAGTTCGCGTTCCACTCTCCCTGACGGGAACAGGAGCACGGCCACATCCCCGTCGCGCCCGGCGAGGGCGAGCCGTCCGCCCGAGGGGTCGAAGGCCAGCGCCCTGGCCGGGCGCGCGAGGGGGACGATCGATTCGGGCACGTCCCACGTCGTTTCCCAGCGCCGGAGCCGGCCCTCGTGGCCGGCGGTCAGGAGGTGGGTTTCTCCCTGCCAGTCCATGAAAACCGCGCCCTCGGGGTGCCTTGTCCAGAAGCGGAGCACCTCGCGCCGGTCGCCGAGACGGTGGACCCGGACCGTCCCTTCGGACCCGCAAGAGGCGAGGAGTTCTCCGCGCGGGCTAAAGGAGAGGCGCCCGCCGCGCAGGGGACCCTCGATCCGGAGGCGGTCTTTTTCAGCTCCCGTGCTCGAGTCGAGAAAGAGGATCGTGCCGCGATCGTCGTCCCGGTCCTGGCAGGGGACGGCGAGCGCCGTCCCGTCGGGCGAGAAACATGGCGCCCCTGCGATCGCGATCGGCAGGTCGAACCGGCTGGAGACTCTCCCTTCCGGCACGTCGAGAACATCGAGAGCGCGCTCGCCCGCCGTGAAGACAAGACGGCCGCCATCGGGGCTCCAGGCGAACCGGACGGCGGGAACCTCGGCCCGCGCGAGCGATGGCGGGGCGGGCTGCGTCGCGAGATCCCAGAGGCGGAGCTCGGCCGCCGCAGGCGAGAGCCGGGTGATGAGGAGGAGATGCCGGTCGTATGGGGCGAACGAGAGGCCCCCGAGCTCCACCGTGCCCCGCGGTCCCTCGAGCGTGAGAAACGGCTTCTGCGAGGCCCCCTCGAAGATGGATACGGTGCCATCGCTGGACCGGGCGAGGCGCCCGCCGTCCCGGTCGAGCGCGATGGCCGTGATCCAGAGCCTGTCGTCCTCTGTCCGGAGAAGCTCCCGCCCTTCCTCGGCGTCGAGGAGGACGATTCCGGTCCGCTGGCGGCGCATGTCGAGCCACAGCGAAACGACCCGCTGCCCGCCGGCGCAAATCGTCGGCGGCAGAGTCTGGGGGAGCGGCCGTTCCCAGCCCAGGCGCACGTCGGGGAGACGGAGAGCGGCCGCGGCGAGGCTCCGCGCCGATTCATCGGACGGGAGTTCGGTCCCCGTGCCCGCCGGCGCCGGTCGCTCCCGCCGCCGGAGCCGCTCCGCCCGGGCGAGAAGCTCGAGAGTTTCCCACCGCCGGCCGGGCTCTCCGCCCGCGAGCACCGCCCGGGCCTGGTCGAAGAGGCTTCGAGCGAGATGGTCTTGAGCCTCCTCTCTTGCCGCTCGCGCGAGCTGGCTTTCCTTCTGAGCGCTCTCGCGCGCCGTTTCCGCGAGGATTCGCGCCCGTTCGGCCTGGCGCCACTGCCACGCGACAGCCACGACCCCGGCGATCACGGCGAGCGAGAGGGCGGCCGAGAGCGCCGCCACGACCGGTCGCCGGCGGCAGGCCCGCCAGAGCCGCGCCACGCGGCCGACCGGACGGGCCGCGATCGGCCGATGTTCCAGGTAGCGCCGGAGGTCCGCCGCGAGCGCCCCGGCCGTGGGGTAGCGCCGGGGCGGCGTCTTCTCCAGACACTTGAGGCAGATCGTCTCCAGGTCGCGGTCGATCCACGGCGAGAGGAGCCGAGGCCGGATGGCATCGGCGTCCACGACCTGCCTCATCGTCTCGATCGCGGTGTCGGCCCGGAAGGGGGGCCGTCCGGTCAGCATCTCGTAGAGGATCGCCCCGAGGCTGTACACGTCGCTCGGCCGGCCGATCGCGCTCCGATCGCCGCGGGCCTGCTCCGGCGGCATGTAGGCCGGGGTCCCCACGGCGACCCCACTAGCCGTCAGCCCTGGCCCGCTCTCGATCGTGCGGGCGAGGCCGAAGTCCATGATCCGTGGCCTGCCGGTCCCGTCGATGAGGACGTTCGACGGCTTGAGGTCGCGGTGTAGGATCCCGCGCTCGTGCGCGTAGTGGACTGCTTCCGCGATCTGAAGCAGGATCCCGGCCGCCCGGTCCGGCGAAGGCGGGTCCTTGCGGGCGAGCTCTCCCAGGCTCGGACCGTCGACGTAATCCATCGAGAAGTACGGCAGCCCCTCGGCCTCGCCGACCTCGTGGATCGCAACGATCGAGGGGTGCTGGAGGGATGCCGCGGCCCGGGCCTCGCGGCGGAAGCGCTCGATCTCCTCGGATCCCGCCCCCCCTCCGGCGAGGATCCGCTTGACCGCCACGATGCGGCCGAGGCTCCGCTGGCGGGCGCGATAGACCACCCCCATTCCGCCCCGCGCGATCTCCTCGAGGATCTCGTAATCGCCCAGGATTCGGGCCGAATCCGGCGTCTCGGGTCCCGTCCGGCCGCGGGAGGCGGTCGGATCGGAGGGCCCGGCGGAAGCGCTTCTCAGCGGCTCGGTCGGCTCTGAGGGGCGGGGCATGCCTTTCGATCTACCCCAACGTTGCATTGCTGCTGTAGGGCGGGGGTTTATCCCCCGCCGCACCAGGGCCGGGATAAACCCGGCCCCTACTTCGGCCCCTCCTCGAATGCCAACGCCTGCGCGCCCTCGCGGGGAACGAAGGGGACCTCGAGCCAGCTCGCATGGGCGGGGTCGTGGTGGACCTTGTTCTCGGCGATACGTGGCTCCTTCGCCGTGGGGAGAGGTTCAAGGGAGTTGAGGTTCCTGGCGTAGCCGGGGAAGCCCGTCGAGGACACGATCACGCGGATCCGGTCGCCCTTCTCGAAGCGAAGGCCCGTGGCCCAGCAGTCGATCTCGACCTGGACGATCTCTCCGGGAGCGGCCGGCGAGTCCTCGCCGGGCTTCCGGTAGCGAAGGCGCTGGATCCCGCCCGCGTACATCCGGAGCTTCCCGCCCGGGGCGAGGCCGTAGATCCCGATGGCGAAATCCGTGTCCGGAGCGTCGGTCGAGACCGAGAGGACCGCCCGGAAGGGGCCGGTGAGCTCGACGGGACCGGCGAGCGGCGGGGAAGTGTAGTCGAGCGCGTCCTCGCGGTCGGCGAGGACAGACTGGTCCGCGGTGGCGGAGTTCCCGATCACATCGTCGAAGTCGGTCGTCGTGGGCGGGATGTCGGCCGGGTCGTAGCGGTAGACGTTCGGGGATGCGCCGTCGTCCGCAGGCCCGTCGAGCGCGAGCCGACCGCCGCCCTCGATCTTGTTCGCCGGCCCTCCCGCAAGGTATAGCCGGGTGGGGACCGTCCCGGGAAGCGGCCAGTCCTTCTCGCGGCGCCAGCGGTTCTCCCCCATCACGAAGACGAAGACCGGATCCTCCCGGTCGATGCCGTTCTGGACGCCCTTGAGGTAGCGATCGAAGAACCGGAGCACGACCGAATCGAGATCCACCACTCCCTCCGGCCCGAAGTCGACCTCGCCAAGCTTCCGGGCCGAGTTGAACGCGTGGCCCCATGGGCCCATGACGAGGAACTGCGAACCGCGCGCGGTCTCGGTCTTCGCGCCCGCGCGCATGCCGGGGAAGTTCTGCGTGGCGCCCGGCTGGTCGCCGTCGTACCAGCCCGAGATGTGGAGCGCGGCGACGTCCATTTCGCCGAACCGGTCCTGGTAGCGGAAGGGCTTCCAGTAGGCCTCGTCGGTCGGCGGATGGGCGAGCCATTCATCGACGAAGGGGTGCTTCGTCCCGAGCGCCGTGTCGAGCTCCGAGAGGGGGAGCGTCGCGAGGGCCTTGAGCCAGTCGACCTCCGGGAGGCCACCCGCGTACCCGGGCTCTTCCATGACCTCGAGGATCTTCGCCCACCAGGCGGTCGATAGAAGGAAGGCTCCCCCCTCGTAGGGGATGTTCTGGTCGGGGTCCGGTGGGGAAACCATCGGCACGATCGCCTTGAGGTGAGGGTTCCCGCTCCGGGCCGCGTACCACTGGACGATGCCGACATAGCTCCCGCCGATCATCCCGACGTTTCCGTCTGACCAGGGCTGGGCCGCGATCCAGTCGATCGTGTCGGAGCCGTCGGCCGTCTCGTTCCGGAAGGGGAACCAGTCTCCCTCGCTCTCGAAGCGGCCCCGCACGTCCTGGGAGACGAGAGCGTAGCCGCGGCGGGCGAAGAACGCCCCCCGGAGGAGCCCATCGGTCGTGCGGTTGTAGGGCGTGCGCACGAGCACGGCCGGGAACTTCCCCTCGCCCGCGGGCCGGTAGACGTCGGCCGCGAGCTTCACGCCGTCCTTCATCGGTACCCGGACACCCTTCTCCGCGACGACCTCGTGCTCCGGGGCAGAGAGGAGCTTCCGCCACTCGCCGGAGTCGAGAGGGCTCGTGCGCGCGGGCTCGGGGACCTCGATGCTCTCATAGCCCGAGAGGACGACGTCCACCTTCTGCGAGGGGACGCCGATCCGGACGGGGAGGCCCTCCGGGGTCGAGGCGAGGATCGTCTCGACCTTCTCGGCGAGCGTCAGGCGCAGGACGAGGTACGTTCCTTCCTTGTCCCCGACTCCAAGAGTCTCGCGAGAGAAAGAATTGAGAACCACATCGAAGGTCGTGACCGCGGAGGCGAGGACCGCCGTCCTCTTGTCACCGGGAGAGAGAGTCCCGGCGGCGGCGGCGGCCGAGTAGCTCCTCGCGATCTCGAGGAAGGAGGCCCAGACGAGGTTCTCGTAGGGGAAGGGTTCCACGGCGCCCGCGAGGTCCAAGGTCTTCTCGATCTTTTCCGCGCCGAGCCGCGCGAGGAGCTTCTGGTCGCGGATCTCAGCCTCGAGTCGCCCAGTCTCGGCCCCGTCTTCCGACTTCCCCAGGACCGTCCAGCGCTGGACTCCGTCTTCCCGCGCGAACTCGAACTCGTACGCTCCCTTCTTCGTTCCCAGGAGATCGTATGTCCCCTTGGCCTTCCACCCCGCCGGGGTGAGCTCGACTTCCTCGCGCCCGGCGTCCTGCTCGGCGATCCGGAAGAGGTAGACCTCCTTCCTGGGGGCATCTTCCTGCGCAAAGAGAGGGGCGGCCAGGAGGCCCAGGAGCGCGAGGCTGTTCGAGAATCGAACGGGCGGCGTGGAGCTCACGGAAAGACCCTCCGGTTGCAAGTGATTATTTGACAACCACTTGTACATGTACTTCCCGACGGCATGCCGATTGCGTTATCGAGTGGCGCACAAGGAAAACCAAGAAATCAGGAGAGAAGCCATGAGCACGAAGACCAACGTCAAGGCCGGACCCACGGCGGTCGAGTACGCGGTGATGCTTGCCCTCATCATTGTCGTCTGCTAGCCCACGAAGGAGAACAAGCCATGAAAGCAACCACGAATGTCCAGGCCGGACCCACGGCGGTCGAGTACGCCGTCATGCTCGCCCTCATCATTGTCGTCTGCTAGCCCACGAAGGAGAACAAGCCATGAAAGCAACCACGAACCTCCAGGCCGGACCCACGGCAGTCGAGTACGCGGTCATGCTCTCGCTCATCATTGTCGTCTGCATCGTCTGATAGCTGCGCGGGCGTTCCCCACGGCGGCCGGGCGTTTCGCACGGCCGCCGGTTTCGTTTTCATCGCGCCCGCGTCCGGTCGAGATCTGCGATCTTCTGCACGAACAGATCTCGCGGGACTCCGTTCGCGTTCTCCTCCCGCCGCGAGCGGAAGCTCACGGTCGTCCCCTCGACCTCCTTCGCCCCCACGATCGCGATATATGGGACCTTCAGGAGCTCGGCGTCGCGGATCTTCGCCTGCATCCGCTCGGGTCGCTCGTCCACGCTCGACCGGAGGCCCCGATCGAGCAGGAGCTCCCGGAGCGCCCGGGCGTAGGGGAGGTGATCGTCGGTGATCGGCACGATCCGGACCTGCTCGGGCGCCAGCCAGACCGGAAACTCGCCCGCGTAGGCCTCGATCAGGAAGGCCACGATCCGCTCGAAGGTCGAGATCACCCCGCGGTGGATCACGACGGGTCGCGCCCGGTTTCCGTCCTGGGCGACGAACTCGATGTCGAACGCCTTCGGGAAGTGGAAGTCGAGCTGGACGGTCGAGATCGTCTCGTCGTGCCCGAGGACGTTCGGGACCTGGACGTCGAGCTTGGGGCCGTAGAACGCCGCCTCGCCGGGCGCGCGGACGTATTTGTGGCCAATCTCGTCGAGGACCCGGACGAGGAGGTCCTCCGCGAGGTCCCACATCGCGTCGCCGGCCACGAATTTCTCGGTGTTCGCCGGGTCGCGGAGCGACAGCCGGAACCAGAAGTCCTCGAATCCCAGCAGACGGTAGACGTCCAGGATCATCTCGACGACCGCGCGGAACTCGGCGGCGATCTGGTCGGGCCGGCAGAAGATGTGGGCGTCGTTCAGGGTCATGGCACGCACGCGGGAGAGCCCAGCGAGCTCCCCCGACTTCTCGTAGCGGTACATCGTCCCGAGCTCCGCGATCCGGACCGGGAGGTCGCGGTACGAGTGGAGATCCTGTTTGTAGACCTTGAAGTGGTGCGGGCAGTTCATGGGCCGAAGGACGAACTCGTCGTTCTCGATTTCCATGATCGGGAACATGCTGTCTTTGTAGTGGGCCCAGTGGCCGCTCTGCTTGTAGACCTCGAGCTTCGCCATCTGCGGGGTGTAGACGTGGTCGTACCCCCGCCGGATCTCGAGATCCACGATGTAGCGCTCGAGAGCGCGGCGGATCGCCGCTCCTCGCGGGAGCCAGAGGGGAAGCCCGGGTCCGATCTCGGCGTCCGTGGCGAAGAGCCGGAGCTCCTTCCCGAGCTTCTTGTGGTCGCGTCTCCTGGCCTCCTCCAGCCGCCGGAGGTGCTCGTCTAGCTCCTCCTTCGAGCGGAACGCGACCGCGTAGATCCGCTGGAGCATCGGGTTCTTCTCGCTCCCCCGCCAGTACGCCCCGGCGACGGACATCAAGCGGAAGTGCGGCGGACAGGCGCCGGTTCGCGGGACGTGCGGGCCGCGGCAGAGGTCGGTGAAGCCCGTTTCTCCCCCCTGCTCGTAGAAGGTCACGGGATCCCCAGGGGGGATCGCGTGGATGAGCTCGACCTTGTACGGGTCGCCGAGCTTCTCGAAGCGTTCGATCGCCTCCTGTCTCGGTAACTCGTACTTCCGGAGCGGGAGGTTTTTCTTCCGTATCTCCTCCATGCGCCGCGAGACATCCTCGAGGTCCTCCTCCCGCAAGGGGCGCGGCAGGTCGAAGTCGTAGTAGAAGCCGTTCTCGATCACGGGACCGATTCCGAGCTTCACCACGCCTCGCGGGTGGCCCTCCGCGGCGAACTTCTCCTCGACGGCCTGGGCCATCATGTGGGCGAGCGTGTGGCGCTGGAGCGTGACCGCCTCCTCGTCCCGGTCGGTGAGGATCCTGACCTGGGCTCCCTCGGGGATGGGCGCGAATGCGTCGCGGAGCTCGCCGTTCACCATGGCCCCGAGCGCGGCCTTGGCCAGGCGCGGTCCGATGGCCAGGGCGACCTGGGCCGCGGTCGCGCCGTCGCCGACCGCGAGCTCCTTGCCGTCGGGAAGCCGGACCTTCATGGCGCGTGGATGGACTTCATGGCGGAGGCAATCCCTTTCTCGGGAAGGGGCCTATCTTGGCGTGAACGAAGGCGGCGCGCAAGGCGCCCCCGTCATCGCTCGCCGAACTTCTCGAGGTCGAGCTCCAGCCCTTCCAGGAAGACGTCCGCGAGCCCGCGTGCCTGGGCGAGGACCTCGTCGTCGGGGCCGTAGAGCGAGTTCGCGATTCTCGATCCCGTGCTCACGGCCCGGTTCGAGAGGATTTCGGTCCGGACCGAGACCAGGAGGCGGTTCCGGCCGTCCACGGGCCTCCAGTCGATCTCGATACGGGTCCCGGCCCCATCGTTCCCGCGAAGGAGCGCGAGCAGGAAGTCGCGGAGAATCCGGTCGAGGTCGAGGCCAGAGAGCGCATGGATCACGCTCTTGTCGAGGATGCCGAGCGCCTTTCCCTCGACGCCGAGCGAGCGAGGCATCCGGTCGAGGACGATCGTGAGACGCGCCGACCGGTCCCCGGGCCTGAAGGAGACGTCGAAGGGGAGGTCGTGGACGTGGGCCACGAGTCCCGACGCGCGCGCCTCGATCGAGAGGAGCCCGCGGCGGTCGAAGGGCGCGAGTTCCCCCTCGGGCCTCTTGCGGACGGTCGCCTCGAGCCAGTTCCCCTTGGTCCGGTAGACGATCCCGTCCACCTCTCCCGGCGCCGGTGTCGGGATCGAGAGCGAGACGGAGAGGACGTCCCCCAGGCGCGAGTGCCATCGGGCCAGCGCCGGGAAGTGCTTCTCGAACCCGCGGGCGCGGTTGGCCGTCACGAGGTGTAGGTGCGGGCACTCCTCGGGTCCTGCGGCGAGGTCGTGGACCTCGTAGAGGTTGAGCGCGCGCTCGATCGTGCGCGGGAAGGAGCCTTGCAGTCCGCCCAGGATCGCGAGGTCGCGGCGGTCCAGGTTGTCGAGTGCCAGGCCCTCGACCGGGTGGGCTGGCTGGCTCGAGACCGCGGGATCGGCGAAGCGGTTCGCGAGCCGCTCGAGAGCACGCGCGCCAGAGGCGCCGTCGACGTCCCCCATGTCGATCTCGAGGTCCGACTCCAGGCGGAAGGAGCGCGCCTCGCGCCACGTCGAGGGCACGAGCCGGATCTTGAGAACCGCCTCGCCAAGCCTCGGGCCCGGGGCCGCCGCGTCCGGCGCGAGGTCCACGAGGTAGCCCTCGCCGTCCGGCCTACCGCGAAGGCGGACGCTCCTCGCCTCCCCGTCGCGGTCGGGGAGTCGTTCGTAGAACTCGGCAGGGTCGAGCCCCCCGGTCCGCCAGCCGAGCGAGTCGAGGACCCTTTCCGCGTCCGGCCGGATCCGCCCGCGCCCGACGGCACTGCGCAGCATCTTCACGCCTTCGAGAAGGCGCGCCCGCGCGAGTTCCAGGCTCGCGCCCTCGCCCTCCCCCGCGAGCGGCAGGTAGACCGCGTGCCAGCCCGGATCGGTCGTGCTCGCGCGCTCGGGGGGATGGTAGAGGACGCGCTCGCCCCAGCGAGGCTCCTTCGCCGGCTCCGTTTCCGGGCAACCGGTGAGGAGAACCAGAACCGCCGCGAGGAAGAAGTGTCTCTGCTTACCCATGGACGCGCGGATTCTAGTCCGGCCGGTGAACCGATGGAAGCATCTCTACGGTTCGACGTACTCGCCGCCGGTCGCACGGGCGAGCTTCGCGAGGAACGGCCGCGCTCCGCCCAGTGCGATGGCGTGGATCTTCACGCGCCGGGTCCTGTTGAGGCGACCGATCTCGCGCAGGATGTCGTCGGGGTCGGTGTACTGGCCGGCGCTCGGGTCGCCGTCCGTGAGGAAGAACACTGTATCCACGCCCTCGGTCTGGATCGCGGCGGCCAGCGCGTCGAAGATGTTCGTCCCGCCGCGCGGGGCTTGCTTCCTCGTGAACTCGATTGCGTCGGCCTTGTCCTCGTCCGTGGCCGGGACGAGCGCGTCGCGCCAGCTATCGAGGCGACTGTCGAAGAAGATCACGTTGAACCTGACCTGCGAGGAGAACGACACGAGCACCGCCTCCAGGCGCTCCTTGGCGAGCTCCATGCGCGTCTTCGCCCCTGCCGGGGCGCCGCCCGCGGGCGGGGTCCCGCTCGCGCCCTTCTCGGTAGCGGCCGCGCTCATCGAGCCAGAGATGTCGACGACGAAGACGACCCGCTTCGAGCGGACGACGATCCCGTAGTAGCCGGAGATGGTGTCCCCGTCCTTCGGGGCGGCCGGCCGGCCCTGCCGGGGAGGGGGCACGACGAACCCGTCCCGGTGGGCGTTCCACCACGATCGCCAGTTCGCCGGGCTGTCGCCGAACGTCTGGCCGGTCAGGTCCTCCAGCGCGGCGAGCACGTCCTCGCGGAGCCGGCCGTCCTCGGCGTCGAGACGGTCGAGGAGGGGATCGATCGCTTCCGCGAGCCGGAGCTTCCGGAGGTTCGCGATCACGGCCGCCCGGACCTGCCAGGCGGGATCGGCGAGCATCTCCACCAGGGGTCCAAGCGCGCGCGCGACGCCCGCCTCACCGAGCGCGTCCGCCGCCGCGAGCCTCCTTTGATCGTCTCGGGCGTCGAGGTACCGGAGGATCTTCGTCGCGAGCGCCTCGTCCGTCCTCGCGTGCCGGGCGAGCCCCCGGATCCCCGCCGCGGCGACGTCAGCGTCCGTCGATTCCATCGCGCGCTCGAGGATCCGCCGCGCTCCGGGGTCGTCGATCCCGGAGAGCGCTTCGAGCGCCGCGATCCGGACCTTCCCTTCCGGCCCGGCGGCGAGCCGTTCGAGAGGCCGGACCGCGGCCGGGGCTCCGAGCTTCCCGATCGTGCGAATCACGGCAAGGAGGGCCCGCGGATCCGTGATGGCAAGCCCCGGACCTGCGAGCCAGCGGACCGACTCCTCGTCGTCCGCGGTCGCGAGGGCATGGTCGAGCGCGGTCGCGAGCGACTGCCCCGTCGAGGACTCGGCGAGGAGCGCCACGGCGGCGCGCGTGAAGTCGGGGTCCATCCGGCCCCGGATCGACTGCGCCGCGGCGAGCTGCCGCGCCGCGTCCTTGCCGTCGCCCAGGGCCGCGAGGAGCGCGGCCTTCACCTCGGTCCCGCCGAGAGGGGCGAGGAGACGCAGGAGGTAGGCTCGCATGTTCGCGTCTTCCTCGTGGCTGTAGAGGACGAGGACCGCCCGGCGCGCTTTCTCGTCCTTGAACGCGGCGAGCTTCCGCGCCGCCGGCAGGCGCTCGGCGTACGTCTTCGCTCGCTCCGACTCGAAGAGCCGGACGGCGTCCTGGAGCTCGTCGGCCATTGCCGCAAGAGCGAAGAAGAAGAAGAGGGCGAGGAAGGCCGTGGCGCGCAACATGCGCGTATTCTAGCGGTAGAATCCCGCGCGGAGGTGCCATGAAGGGCAGCGATCCCGAGCCGACCGTGCCGGACCCGGTGCGCGCGGAGCCGACCCTTGTCGACTCCCAGGCCCGGCGCGCCGTGGAATCGCCGGCGTCGGGCGACTTGCCGGGGAGGCTCTACGGGAGGTATCGGCTGCTCGAAGAGCTCGGGCGCGGCGGTATGGGGGTCGTGTGGAAGGCGCACGACACGACGCTCGACCGCGTGGTCGCGCTGAAGCGCATCCGAGGAGAGGCGGCCCTGGACGCGGCTCTGGCCGAGCGGTTCGAGCGGGAGGCTCGCGCGGCGGCGAGACTCGCCCATCCCAACATCGTCACGGTGCACGACGTGGGTCTCTGCGAGGGGGAACGCTACCTCACGTGCGAGTATGTGGCGGGGGAAACGCTCGACCGCCGGATGAAGGAAGGGCTCTCCGCGCGCAAGGCCGTGGAGATCGTCTGCGCGGTGGCCCAGGCGCTCCAGCACGCCCACGACCAGGGGATCGTCCACCGGGACGTGAAGCCAGGCAACATCCTGGTCGATTCCCAGGACCGCCCGCGGGTGACGGATTTCGGGCTCGCAAAGGACCTCCGCCTTGCCTCCGGGGGGTCGCTCACCCAGACCGGAGCGGTGCTGGGGACGCCCCGCTACATGAGCCCGGAGCAAGCCGAAGGGGCCACGGACGAGATCGGACCGGCGAGCGACCAGTTCTCTCTCGGAGTGGTTCTTTACGAGCTCGTCACCGGACGGACCCCTTTCCGCGGAGAAACCCTTCGCGGCATTCTCAATTCGATCTGCGCCGAGGAGCCGGAGCCGCCGGACCGCTTGAGCCCCCAGGTCTCGCCCGGCCTCGCGAGGGTCTGCCTCAAGGCTCTTGCGAAAGACCCGGCCAACCGCTACACGACGATCGCCGACTTCGCAACGGATCTCGCCCGCCAGGTCGGGCTTCGTCTGGCGAGGCCGCGCGGGGCCACGAGCGCGGCGAGACCTCGCCCGCGCGGCCGCGGGCGGCGGCTCGCCCTCATTTCTGTCCTCGGCGCGAGCGTGGCGGTCGCCACGCTTCTCGCGGTCGTGATCTACAAGGTCTCGTGGCGGTCGCCGGACGGCGCCGCGCCGGGTCAGCACGGACCTCCTCCCGGCGAGGAGACTTCGAGCGAGCGCTCGCTCGGAAAAACCTTGGCCTCCTGCGAGGAGATCCTCGACCGCGCCCGGGAATCCCTCTACCAGGAAGACATCCCGCACGAGGCCATGGTCGAGAAGGTGGAGGTGGTGCGCGAGCGGCTGGCCGAAGCGCTCGAGGCGACGCCCCGTTCCGCGCGAGGGTCGCATCTCCTGGGCCGCGCCTGGGAGTTCACCGGCTGGTGGGACAGGGCCGAGGCGTGCTGGAAGAAGGCGATCGAGCTCGATCCCGAATTCGCGCCCGCCCGGCTCGACCTCGCCCGGATCCTCCTCGTGCGGTCCTACCTCGCCTGGTGCCGCAAGGAGGAGGGACGCGCGACGTGGTTCGCCGAGGCGGAACGACTCGCCCTGGAGGCCATCTCACAGATCGAGGCCGCCGCGGCGCGCGGAGGAGGAGGAGAATCCGATTCTCTCCGACTCCTCGCTGACTGGGCGCTCGCGCTCGCCCGTGGAGACAGCCAGGCCGCACGCCGGATAGCGGAGTCGGGAATCGAACGGTTCCGTGGGAACCGCGGCGAGGAGGAGTTCCACTTCGCCCTCGCCCAGGCGCTTCAGATCTACCGCGAGCAGGCCGCGGCCTGCGACCGCGCGATCGCGCTTCGCCCGAGGCACGCCCTCGCGCTCCGCACGCGCGCGATCTGCCGGCGCGAGCTCGGAGAGATGGATGCGGCGATCGCCGACCTCGACCTCACGATCTCCCTCGAACCGCGGTTCGCCGCCGCCTATAACAGCCGGGGATACGTGCGCCGAGAGAAGGGAGACCTCGATGCCGCGATCGCCGATTTCGGCGAGGCGATCCGGCTCGACCCCGGATACGCCTACCCCTACGCCAACCGGGGGACGGTCTGGCGCCAGAAGAAGGAGTGGGACGCCGCGATCGAGGACTTCTCGCGCGCCGTGCGCCTGGCGCCGGATTACGCGGCCGCGTTGTGGAATCGCGGCTGGATCTACTACCTGAAGGACGAGTACGAGAAGGCGCTCGCCGACTATGACGAGGCGATCCGGATCGACCCTGGGTACGCGAAACTCTGGAACGAGCGGGGCCTCGTCCGGATGGACTCTGGCGACCTGGCCGGAGCCCTCGCGGACCTCGAGGAAGCGATCCGGCTCGATTCCGACTATGCCCCCGCATACCACAACCGCGGCCGTGCCCGCCAGGCCGCCGGGGATCTCGCGGGCGCCCTTTCCGACTACGGGGAGAGGATCCGGCTCGGGCCCGAGGATCCGACGCCCTACTACCGTCGAGGGAGCCTGCGCCTCTCGATGGGGGACGCCCCCGGCGCGGTCGCCGATCTCGAAAAATCGCTCGCGATCGCCGCGAACGACTGGGAGTACCACAAGGCCGCGGAAGAAAATCTCGAGGAGGCGAGACGGCGGAGGGACGGGAAGGAGTAGCCGCTCCCGTCTCCCGCGCTACTCTCCCAGCCGGACCTCCCGCTCCACACGGCCGCCCCTCTCGGCGTCGTAGGCGACGCGCACGGTTCCCGTCCCCGAGACGATCCAGCGCACGCGAAGCCGCGCGTGGGAGCCGAGGCCGTTGGGAAACCAGAGCCGCGAGGGGACCTTCTCGACCGGGACGAAGCGCTCGTGGAGCCGTCCCTCGATCGTCCCTCCGGCCACGACCTCGATTCCGTCCCCCAGGAACTCGGCGAGGTCGCGCCGGCCGATTTTCTTCTGTGCGGCTCGGGCCGTGATCGTCGGGATGAGATGAGGGTTGGCGACCGCGAGGTCCACCCGGAAGAGGCCGCCGCCGAGCGAGAGGGTCTCGACCGACTCGATCTCGGGGCGCGGCATCTCGCTCGCGTGAAAGAGAGTGAAAGCGGCGTTCCGGTGGAGCATCTCCTCGATCATCCAGGCGGGCGCGACCCGGCCGTACATCCTGCGGAAGCCGCCGACCTCGATCTTCCCGTAGGTCGGGTGATCGACCTCCTTCCAGGGCGCGTACGGTTCGCCCAGGAGCAGCCGGTCGACCTCCTCCCTCTCGGCGCGCTCGCGCGCCATCCACTGGTAGCGGGGGTCTACCCCGTCGGCGCGAGGCGCTTCGTCCTCGCCGGCGCGGTTCGCGATCTGGGAGGAAGACCAGAGCTCGTTCGTCATCGCGAGGATCCCGAGGTCCTCGTAGGCCCAGGTCACCTCGCCCCCGTGGACGGAATAGAGATCCTTCCAGATCACCATGTACCGGTAGAAAGGGAGCATCTCCTCGCCGCTTTTCCCGATCGCGTCGTAGACCGCGATGTCCGCGGCGGGGTACGCCTCCTCGCGTTCCTTGGCTCCGGGGCCACGGAGGATCATGCCGCCCGCATTGTGGTAGGACTGGAAGCCGGCGACGTTCGCGTGACCGATGAGGAACTCGGCGATCGCCCGGCTCTCGGGATGAGAAAGGGGATAGTCACCCGCGCCGTACTGGGCGTATTCGGGCTGCCAGTCGCCGGGCCAGTTCCGGTTGAGATCGTAGCCCCCGGGCGGGTCCTCGTTCACCTTCCCGTCGCCGTCGTTGTCCACGCCTTCGGACCCGAGGAGCAGGTACTTCCCGGGCTTCCCCCGAGGCGCGCGGACGAGGACCCGCGGATCGTCCGGGTGCTCGATCATGTCGCCCTCGGGCGAGAGCTTCCTCATCTCGGTGATCTCGCCATCCCCGTCGAGGTCGTCGTAGCCGTCCTCGTCGAAGGCGCCGTCCCTGTCCTCGTCGGTCGGTTTCTGCCCGGAGCGCGCGGAGTGGGCGTTATTGGGCGAGCCGAACCAGGCGGCCCGTCCGTCCGGGTTCACCACAGGGAGGATGTAGAAGGTCCTTTGATCCACGAGCCGGGTCACCGACTCGATCCGGCCGTAGTACTCCATGAGGTACCAGATCGTGTAGAGGCAGGCGTCCCCTCCCTGGACCTCGTTCCCGTGGATGTTGCCGTCGATCCAGATCGCGGCCTTGGCCGTGTCGGCGCCGGTGTCGGGGTTCGTGACCGTGACGAGCCACAAGTCGCGCCCCTGGGAAGATTTCCCGATCGAGGAGAGCGCGACGAATCGCGGGTACGCTTCGACGAGGCGCCGGAGCGCCGCCGAGAGATCCTCGTAGGAGCGATACCGGTTCCAGGCCATCTCGACCCGGGGCTCGTGCGTCTGGCTCGTGAAGGTCTGGGCGAAGGCTCCCCCGAGCGAAAGCGCGAGCACGAGCGGGAGGAGAAGAGCGCGTCTCACCGCACCTCGAGCTCCACTCGCTGGGAGAACCCGCGCCGGCTCGAGAGTTCGACGGCGAGCGACTTCGTCCCGCTCACGAGCCATTCGAACTCCTTCCGCCCTCCCGAGCCAGGGAGGTCCCAGACAACGAACTGGCGATACCCCTCGGGCCGAGAGCCCGCGAGCTCGAACTCCCCCGCCAGGCGGACCACGACCGGGTCGGGCCGGCTCGCTCGCCGCCCCTGTGCGGTCGCAAGAGGGAGATAGCCTCGGTTCGTGACCGCGGCCGAGACGGACCAGAGCCCCGGACCCGCCTCCCGGATCGCGACATCCGCGAGGTGGACGTCCGGCAGGAGCCCCAGGAGATGCGGGCCGAGCCAGGCGTGCTTCTCAACGATCCCGGCGACCTCGGTTGTCGGGGGGTTGGTGTCGAAGCCCGGAACGAAGCCCCCGATCTCGATGGCTCCGAGCGTCGGGTGTTCGAAGGGGGTCCACTCGCGGAAGCCGCGCTCCCACTTCCGGGCGAGCGCGAGACGGGCGAGCTCCGCCTTTCGGGCCTCGTCGGGCTCCTCCTTCTTCTCCTCTTTCCCGTCTCCCTCCTTCTTCTCTCCCTCTCCTTCCTTCTTTTCTCCTTCCCCTTCCTTCTTTCCCTCTTCCTTCACTTCTTCGGCCGGCTTCTCCCCCGAGGGCACGAACCACCCGCGCGCTGAAAGCGAGAAGATGCCGAATTGGAAGTAGGCCCATTCCTGGAAGGTCCCGCCCGGGACCTCCCTGGGCTTCCCAGAGAGGCCCGTCCGCTCGCGATAGAGCTTCCCGAGTTCCTGGTAGTAGGGGAGATCCTCGGGATCGACGAGGATGGCGGGCTTCCCGGCTTCCGGCGCCCCCGACTTCGGGTCCGCGACGAGGCTGTCGTCGAGGCCCAACGTGAGCGCGAGCGCGATCGTCGGGTGGGCGAGGACGAAGTCAAGCAGCGCGCGCGCCTCCGGCTCCATCGCGGCGTGAGTCCCCGCGCCGTCATCGAGCTCCCCGAACCGGTGCGGGAACTGGACCCCGATGTTCACACCGTTCTCGCCGTCCTCGGCGATCTCTCCGTCGCCGTCCGAGTCGAGCCCCTCCCTGTAGACCTTGTAGGTAGGGCGCTCCCCCCTGGAGCGGTTGGCCGGGAAGAGAAGGGCGGGCTCCTCGGCGAGCGGCGCCTGGTCGCCCTCGGGGTCGAGGATCCGCATGGAGGTGATGTGGCCGTCCCCGTCGAGATCGCGCGGCGGGTCCTCGTTCGAGAGCCCGTCCCGGTCATCGTCGATGGCGCGGTCGTTCCCGCTCTCCCCCGACGCGGGGCTCGCCAGGAAGCGGGCCGCGCCATCGGGATTCCCCCGTGGGATTACGTAGACCGTTCGCCCGGAGAGAAGTGCGAGGACTTTCTCGTCGGTCGAGGCGGCAAGCGATTCTGCGAGCGAGAGCGCGAGTTCTGTCCCGAGGAGGTGGCTCCCGTCGAGGCCCGCGACCACGAGAAGCGCGGGCCGTTCGTCCTTCGCCCGCTCGCCCGGGGTCGCGAGGACCGCCAGCCGGATCGGCAGGTCGCCGCGCGATCGCCCGATCTCGCGAAGCTCGACCGCGCCCGGGTGCTTCGCGGCGAGCTCATCGAGTCGCCGAATGAGCGCGGCCTCGTCGAGGGAGCCCTCGTCAGCCGGTAGCGGCACCGCCAGCGCAAAGGTGAGGAAGGCAAGGAGCGCGGCTGAGGCGGGCTTCGTCACCCCGGGCAACAGCGAAGGTCGCCGCAAGGAAAGCACCTGTTTCGTGAGGGGAGCCTACTCTTCCGGCTGGTCGCGCTCGACTTCCTGCATCATCGCGGCGTGTTCGTTGCTGGCTCCCTCCGGACGCGCCGTCTCGTCCGAGTTCCCCGCGAGCGTGTTGTGGAAGCGCTCGTAGCCCCTCCCGAAATCGACCGTGCAGCCGCCCAGGAACACGCCCGCGAGGAGGGCGAGGAAAAGAGTCCATCTGGAAGCCATCGTTCGTTCTCCCGGACGGTTGGGATGCGAGGAAGGCGCCACTGTAGCGGCCACGGAGGCAAGGGTCAAGGGGATCGTCCTGCCCGCAGAGGACCCGACTGGAAAAGGAGCGCCACGCCATCCGGACGGGTTTTCCTCTGTGCGCGCCGCGCACGCTCCGGCGGGCGAAAGCGTGCGGATTCGCACGCTCCGGGCTACCTCCCGCCCAGACGTCCAGGTGTCGCCCGACCGCAATCCTCGGCCTGAGCGCGGGTTGAGGCCACTCCCCGGACCGCGTCCTTCGTGCGGCACGGGCCTTGCGATTCTCGCCCTCTCGTTCAACGAAACGCGATCCATGAAACGACCATGAAAGGAAGAGCCATGAAGAACCACGCGCTTCGAAGGGGTCAGGGCATGACCGAGTACATCATCATCATCGCCGTCGTCGCCATCGCCGTCCTCTTCGTCGTGAAGGAGTTCGGCGGGACGGTGGGCGGGAAGTTCACCGAGGCGAAGGGGACCATCCAGACCAACCTCGACGCCTCGGGAGGGTCCGGCGCGGGCGGCGGAGCCGGCGCAGGCGGCGGCGGTCCGTAGCGAAGCAACCACGAGCCTCGCGCGGGGCCGGAGCCGGGCGGCGACCGGCTCCGCGCGGGGGTTTTCCTCTCTGTCGGCGCGTCCCGCCGTCCTCGACCTCGATCACTTTTCTCGGATAGACTTCCACTATGGGTAAGCCCATCCGCGCCGTTCAGATAAGCGCTCTAAAGGGCCAGTGGCGAACCGTCAACGCCGTGTTCGACAAGGGCACGTTTCGATCGTTCATTGCCGAGTCGGCCGTCCCCGCCGGCTCGTCGATCCTCTCCTACGATCGACCGGAGCTCGCCCCCACGGCGAAGGGCGGTCCCATCCGGATCACGGGGGTGATCTTCCTCCTTGTCCGGATCGGCAAGAAGGAGATCCATGACGGTTTCCACATCTCTCCCGACCTCCCCTACGAGCTCCTGATCGGCGCCATCACGATGAGGCCGTGGAGAATCTCGATCCGGAAGGCTGGCTGCCGGACGCGCGTCGTGGTAGGGAACGATCGGCGGGATCCCGATCTCATGGCGGTGGAGTGAGCCCGGGCTACTCCTCTTCCCCGGGAACCGCCTCGTACCATAGTCCTTGGTCGAAGACGAGGGGACCTATCTCGATGTCCCAGTGTTCGCCGTCCATGGAGAGCCCACATGGGCTCCATGTCTCTCCCACGGCTGGCCCGGCGAGGTTGCATCGGACAAGGCGGCCGGTTCCGGGTTCGAGCACGACCTCGCCGGCGAGCCAGCAAGAGAACCGTTCCAGGCCCCACTGCACTTCCATCCTCGACCAGATCTTCGCGGCGGCGAAGCACGCGAAGCGACCTCTGCCCCGCGCGTCGCGTCCGAAGTAGCGAAGGCGGTGGATCGGCCACTCCATCGAGGCGAGCTCCGCCCCGAAGGGGCTCATCAAACCGATCCGGTCCTCGAGCGACACGGTTTCTCGACCAAACGTATTGCGAGGTTCCTGCGGGTACTGACCCTGCGGGACGATATCCGCCGCCAGGGCTTCGATTTCTAGCCGGGGTCTTCTTCCCAGCTCCGGCTCGCGCCACGTGCCCCACTTCGCCTCCACGCTTCGAGTCTCGGAGGCCGTGCCCGGGACGACAAAGATGTCTCGTGGCTCCTCGCGCTTCCTGCCCAGAAACGCCTCCCACTCCCGGGGTGTACTCGTTCGAGCCCCGGGCGCGCTCGGCTCGGGCCCATCCATGAGGATCGCCCGGAGCGCGAAGTCCGCCGTCCGTGCGAGGTGAAGGTCCCCGGAGCCCACAAGGCGAACGAGAAGGGGCGCGGAATCCGCCGACCCGATCCGCACGAGAGCCAGGATGGCGAGCGTGAGCGCGCGCTCTCGGAGCGATTTCCAGATCTCCCCGTTGACCCTCGCGATGGCGAGCTCCAGTCGTCCGGCGATTTCGGGATCCATGGCATTTCCGCGTGCGGCCTCGAGGGCGCCCAGCACTCGAGGGCCGAGCTCGGCGATCTCCGCGGCCGCCTTTTCACGCGCCGCGTAGTCGTCGTCGCCCAGCCGCTCGATCAGGCACCCGAGCCGTCCTCGGTCGATCTCCTGCTCGTACTTGAGCTCGACCAGGAGGTATCGCTCCAGCGCGAGCCGCCCCTCGTCGCCCCGCTCCGCGAGGGCGATCTCCGCCTCCTCGGCCTTCTCGTAGTCGGGACTCGCGAGTTCGGCGAGCAGAGCGTCAAGGGAGGGCGCGTCCTGGCCCGATGCCGCCCCCGCGGCGAGAAAGGCGAGCAAGGACGAGACGAAGCCGCGCACAGCGCGCCGCTACAGATCGATGACGGACAGACCGGGGCTCTGGTCCTCGTCCTCGTCGAGCATTTCGAGGTCCTCCTCGGTGGTCTGGAGGCGGCGTTCGATCGCCTCGCGAGGGATGGGCGCCGGCGGCGCTTCCTCAAGGAGCGCGTCGCACTTCTTGCAGCGATAAAACTCGTCCGGATCGAAGTTGAACACCGTGTACGCCGCCGCGCAGGACTCGCACTTCATGTAGTTCTTCCCTTGCACCTGGAGGATCCGCCAGACCTGCTCGGGGGTCATGTGACCCTTGCTCATCAGGATCTGGCCGATGGGGATGCGGAATCCCCGCCCGGCGAGTTCCTTCTGTTCCCGGAGCGACTCGTCGAGCTGATCGGGACGAAGGAGCCGCGACCGGATGGCGAGGACCCCGAAACGGTCCTTGGCGGCGGTCTGCGCGGCCTGGTGCGCCTCGCCCTTCACCTCCCGCTCCAGGATGCTCTTGAGCTTCGCGAGCTGCCGCGAGGTCAGGTAGCCCTTTTCCAGGAGGAGATCGACCAGCGGGCGCTGGTCGAAGAAATCCTGGAGGTTCAGGCACTCGGTGAACTGCTTCTCCGTGATGAGGCGTCTTTCGACCGCCATCATCCCGAGGAGACGTTCGTTGACGTCGATTCCCATCTCGGTGTCCGGGGAGAAACCCCTCTGTCCGTCCTGCTAAGCATACCTCGCTTCGGCGGCGCGGGGGATCGCATCCACGAGCTTCCCGACGAGATCCACCGTGTCGATCCCCTCTGCCCGCGCCTTGAAGTTCGTCGCGACCCGGTGGCGCAGGACGGGAACCGCGACGTCGTTCACGTCCTGTTTGCTCTCACAGCTCCGGCCGTGGTGGGCCGGCATCGCGCGCGCGCCCTCGAGGTGTTTCTGTCGGGCGCGGGGACCCGCGCCCCTCTCGACGAGCTCCCGGACGAACTCGGG
>JACQVV010000070.1 GCA_016209595.1 Planctomycetota bacterium | reverse complement strand
TGCGCGTACGTCCGATCGTCTCCCCACCATTCGGTCCAGTGATAGACGTCGGAGCTCTCCACGTGTCCGTCGAGGAAGGCGAAGTTTGCGGTCTGGAAGAGGTGGCGCCTGTGCGGTGGATGCTGGGGAACGGGGCTCCCGAGGTCCCCGCCCACGACAAACCCGATCCCGCTCGTGCCGTCGTAGGAGCCGTCCGAGACGAGAACGATCCTGGAGCTGTTGCCGAACGAGGTCGTCTTCATCCCCGGCCCGTCGTTGCCCGAGGGCCCATAGGTGAGCGGCGAGTAGTTGTAGCCGTAGGCGAAGTCGGCCGCGTCGAAGTCTCCACCTTCCCGGAATTCGAGCCCGATGTCAGGCGCGCTGGGGCACTCGAAGACGTCACGATCGTTCGAGACGTAAGGGAGCACCTTCCCCACCCACGTCTCGTCCAGGGCGCCGTCCTTCGCGCCGGTGTCCGAGAACGGAGGGAGCCTCTCGCCGTAGGCCGAGGTGTAGAGCATGAAGCCCTGGGCGATCCCCCGCAGGTTGCTCTGGCAGTTCGCCCCGCGCGCCCTCTCCTTGGTCATCGCGACGACCGGGACGAGGATCGCCAGGAGGATGCCGAGGATCGCCAGGACGACCAGGAACTCGACCAGCGTAAAGCCCCGACGCGCGCTACGCCTCATCGACGCCCCTCCGGGAGAGTGTTGCAAGCCTACCCGGAGCTGCCTGCCCGAGTCAAGCGCGCGGCAAGGGTCACGGCCGGCTCTCGATCCAGGCCATGACCGCCGGCTTCTCCGACCCGTCCGACCGGTAGAGGCCGAGCGTACGGAACATCTCCTGGAACTCCTTGCGGCCAGGAGCGCGCGCCGAGCGACCGAAGATCGCGTCGCCCAGCTGGCGGGCGGTTTCCTCGGACAGGTCGTGGAGATCGAACCAGAGGAGCGCGGCGAGGCGGCGGGGATTTCTCGAAACTTCCGCCAGGACGTCCCGGACAAAACGGGCCTGGAGCTCTTCGCTCCCTCCGATCTCCGCCGACGTCGGCATCCCGATCTCGGTCACGTAGACGGGCAGGCCATCGGCAAGCTCGTCCATCTGGGTGAAGACCTCCCGCGGCGTGCGGCGGTCATCATCCGACGGGAGCTTGTAGTAGGTGAAGCCGATCCAGTCGAGGTCACCGTGCAGGAAACTCACGAGGTCGGCCAGCCGCGAGGGTTCCATGCTGGTCATCCGGAAGGTCACGCCGACGCCCACCTCCGGGAATCTCTCGGCAAGCTTCTCGCGCAGCGTTCGGAGGATCCCCCGGAAGACCTCGCGGTCTTCCGGCCGCGCCTCGAAGTAGGCGTCCACCTCGTTTCCTACCAGCAGGGACGCGCCTTCGCTCCCCAGGCCGAAGCGCTCGACATACCGGAGGACGAGCTCCACGTACCGCCGGCCGACACTCACCTCGGAGAGAGGGAGCTTCTCGATATCCTCCGGGACGTTCGCTCGGTGCTCCCGGTCGAGGATCTTCAGCTCGTAGTAGGCGCGAAGACCCTGTGCGCGGCGTTCGCGCTCGAGGGTGACCGAGTTCCGCTCCGGCCAGGCGTACTTCCCGGGAGCCGGCTCGAGATCCTTCCAGTCGTTTCCGAGCCGGAGGATCTCCGAATCGAGGCGGTCGAGCTTCGTGAACATGTCGAGATAGGCCTCATCCGAGGCCTCGTCCCGCGCCGGATTGGCGTGAACGCCAAGGAGCGTCCGGGTTTTCAAGTACTTAAGAGCCTCGCGGGCCGTCGCGCTCTCTTCCCCTGCCTCGAAGGCGACGTCGTCCAGCCGGAGCTCGGCCCCCGTGGCGATCTTCTGTCCCTGCGGCTTCCCCCAGGCAAGGTGGTAGAAGCCCGTCGGGTCGCCGATGAGGAACCTCGTGATCTGCTCCGGGTCGAGAGCGTCGTTCTCGTCCTCGGCCTCAGCTCCCTTCCCGTTCCAGTCGAGCTCGAACCCGGAGATGGAGAGCGACACCTCGCGCCACTTGCCCCTCTGGACCGATGCCTCTCTGACATAGGAGGAGCCGTCCCTCTCCTGGAGCGCCACGAACAGGGCGTCGACGTGCGTGGTGCGGGCACGGAACCGGACCGCCCGGGTGAGCGGCAGAAGCTCGAGCTCCTGAACGCAGACAGGATAGGCCTCCCCCGTGACCTGGTCGTAGCGCAGGACGAGGGAGCCGCCCTCGACCGAGAGTTTCCCGCCGAGCGGGGCGCTCCAGCCTTCGGCCCCCCGCGAGAAGTCCCAGCTCGTCACGGGCCCCCCGCCATCCTGGCCGGGGCACGCCGCCGCGAGGGCGAGGAGGAGCCCCACCGCCCTGAGCCCCTTTCCGCCGAGAAGGCGGCGCACCGCCTGTAGCGCACGCGCAACCCAGGACCTGGGGAGCATGTGCTCAAGGGGAGCGGACGGCACGCGCCGGTCGGGGACGACTCGCCGGTCGCGACTGGTCCGCCTCTCGCCCGGGGGTTCCGCGGGAGGCGCCGGAACGGCCTCGCCCGCTGCGCCGGTGGCGGGACCCTTCACGGCCGTCACCTGTGCCGTCTTTACCCTGCGCTCGGGCAGCGCGCGCCTCTCCTCGTGCGTCCGGCGGTCGGCTGGCTGCCCGTCCGAGAGCACGGAGACCGCGTCCGAGAGGTTCCCTCGGATCGCTATCCTCTTGTCGATCTCCAGCGTCTGGAAGACCACCCGGAGCTTCGCCGGCACGTTGAGGAGGACGAGCGCCCCCCCCACCTTCCGGAGGGCCCCCTCGTACCGCAGGAGCCTCTCCGGCTCGTTCATAAACCGGATGTTCGCGAGGTCGATCGCCAGCCGGCGTTTCCCGGCCCGGGCCAGTTTCTTCATGCGGCCCTCGAGTTCGGGATAATCTGCGACCTGCACCGCCCCTGCCAGGGAGAGCACGGCGACGCCGGGAGCGCCCGGGAGATCTTCCTCGATCGAAACGACAAGCTCGGCCATCCTCGGTTCCTCGAATCTGTCGGGACATGATATCGTGAGTCCCGGGTCCGCCACCTGGAAGCCAGGAGGAAAAGAGGATGGAACTCGCGGGCAAGACGGTCGGCATTCTCGTCGAGGAGCAGTACCAGGACCAGGAGGTCTGGTACCCGTACTTCCGGCTGAAGGAAGCGGGGGCGCGAGTCTGGGCCATCGGGACCGGCAAGAAGACGTATGGGTCGAAACATTGCTACCCCATCGAAGCGGACCGGGACGCCGGGGAGGTCAAGGCGCAGGAGCTCTCCGGAATCCTCGTCCCGGGCGGCTTCGCGCCGGACTTCATGCGCCGTCATGAGACCCCCGCCGCCCTCGTCCGGCAGGTCTTCCAGGCGGGAAAGCCCGTCGCCGCGATCTGCCACGGCCCCTGGATCCTCGTCTCCGCCGGGGTCCTCGCCGGAAAGCGCGCGACGAGCTTCTTCGCCATCAAAGACGACGTCGCCAACGCGGGCGCAACCTGGATCGACGCCGAGGTCGTCGTGGACGGGAACCTCGTCACCGCGCGGAAGCCGGACGACCTCCCCGCCTTCATGCGGGAGTTCCTTCGGCTGCTCGCGAGGGCTTGAACGGTAGGGGTCTGGACCATGGAACCGGCGAACGCAGGCCGTCGTACCGCGACCAGTGGCGAGTGCCCGAACTGCGGGGAGCGAACGCCGGGCGACCCGACCTTCTGCCCCGGCTGCGGAGCCCCCCGCCGGCTCGGCAAGTACCCGATCCGGCGCCGGATCGGGCAGGGCGGGATGGGGACGGTCTACCTCGGCCATCACCCGGAGCTCGACCGCCCGGTCGCCATCAAGGTGATGAACCCCGAGGCGGCCGCGGACACGGCCGCGGTCGCGAGATTCCGGCGCGAGGCGCAGGTCGTGGCGCGCCTCAACCACCCCGGCGTGGCGCGGGTCTACGACGTCGCCCAGGAGGGCGCCATCCTTTATCTCGTGATGGAGTGGATCGATGGGTACTCGCTCGGCGAGAGGATCCGCTGCGAGGACATACCGCTGCCGGAAGCGGTTGGGATCGCGCGTTCGCTCGCGCAAACCCTCGCCCACGCGCACCGGATGGGGATCCTCCACCGCGACCTCAAGCCGTCGAACGTCATGGTAGATGCCTCGGGTGCTCCCCGGCTCCTCGACTTCGGCCTGGCGAAGATCCTGGGCACGAGGACTCAAGGGCTCACGCAGACCGGACAGATCCTCGGGACGCCCGCCTACATCGCCCCCGAGGCGATCAACCAGCCCGCCGACCGGATCGGCCCCTCGGTGGACGTCTACGGGCTGGCCGCGATCCTCTACGAGATGGTCTCCGGGACGCCGCCCTACCAGGGCCCGAGCGCGATGGCGATCCTTCGCCAGGTCGAGTCTCTCGACCCGCCGCCGCTCGACGACGTGACTCGCCGCGCCCCGCCCGCGCTTGCCGGAGTGGTCGCGCGCGGCATGGCGAGAGACCCCGCGCGCCGATTCCCCGACATGGAGGCTTTCGACCGGGCCCTCGCAGGACTCATCCTCCCCGCCGGGCGCCGGGGGCGATCGATCTTCCCCTGGCTTGGCGCGGGGGCAGGAGCTTGCGCGGCGCTCGTCCTGACCACGCTTGTCATCCTCTGGCCGATGCTCTCGGGGAATGGCGGCGAGGTCGGCCCCGCGCTCCCTCCACCCGGGAAGGACGGCGAGAACGGCGGAGAGGAAAGCCCCGTCCCCCCGCCCGTGGAGAGGCCACCCGCGCTCTCGGCCATGCTAGAGATCCAGGACGAGCGGCCGGAGCGGATTCACGCATGGCTCGAAGCTACCGCCGACTCGACCGATCCCGGCGTTCGTGCCGATCGAGTGACGGCCCTCTTCTACAGGGGCCGATACCGCGAGGCGGGCTGGCTCGCCGCGGAACTGGGCGACCGGGAGCGCGAGGCGCTCGCCTTCTTCTACGGCGAGGCGATGCCGCTCCTCCTCGCGCCGGATCTGCTCCTCTATCTGGGCGAGGAGGGCCTGGAAATGGGGGCGAATTCGACCTTGCGGGACGTCGTCGCGAACCTGCGAGGCCGGCAGTTCGAGGTGGCCGAGGACCTGCTGACCGCCTTTCCCGAGGAGCGGGTCGATCTCGACGTCCTCGTGCTGCGAGCTCTCGTCGATCTCACGCTCGACCGGTACGAGTCCTGCGAAGCGCGAATCCGGGAGGCGCTCGCCCGCGACGCGGACTACGCCCCTGTCCTCTGGCTCCGGGCCGCCGCCGCGGGCCACCAGGGGCGCGGATCCCTTATCGGTTCCCGCCGCAAGAACTGGCGGCGTGCAGCCGACCCGGGAGCCCTCGACTCGGTGTTGGGAGAGGCGATCCTGGCCGCGTTCGAGGGGAACTGGGGCGCGGCGCGGGACGCCCTCGAGGGGTACGGCCGAGAGGGCTGGGACGAGACGGCCTCCCTCGCCGCCGCCGTCGTGATCCTGCACGCAAGAGAGAACGAATGGAAGTTCCAGCCCCCGGAGCCTGGCTTCTGGGACGAACTCCTCGGCCTCGCGCGGACCGAGCGGCACCCCGGCGCCCACCTGCTGCGGGCCGAGTGTCTCGCGAATGCCGTTCGCCCCGCCGAGGCTCGGGACGAGCTCCTGCGATTCGCCGAGCGGCACCCGAGCTGGGCGGGCGAGACCGACCTCGCGAGCTGGCATCTCCAGCTGTATGGGGCCACGGGAGAGCTCCCCTGGTTCGAGTCCGCGCTGGGACTCCTGCGGCTTCCCTTCGTCGAGCTGCCACAAGCCGAGGAGATTCTCTCCGTGGCCGCCGAGAGCGCCGCGAACGCCGGAGAACAGGCGAGGGAACTCGAAAAGGCGAGCGTCCTCCTGCGAGTCGCCGTCCGATTCCTCTCGGGCAAGGACTCCGCGGCAGAGGAGGACCTCGATCGCCTGCTCGGCCTCGGGTTCACCCGCGAGGCTCTTCGTGACGACCCGATCCTCGGCCAGTTCCGGGGTCATATCCCCTTCGAGGAGTGGGTCGCCCGGAAGGAGTGACTTATACCCCAATGTTGCACAATCTCGGCCCGTCAGGCGGCCGCTTTCGGCCACCAGCGGTCTTTTTTTAAGTACTTAAATAACTCGGCGGGGCCTCTGGCCCCGCCTGCGGCTCGCGCAACCGCTGGTGAGTCCGAAATCGGCTCGCCTGATCGTCCGCGTGCAAAGGCCCGTCGGGCCTTTGCACGCGGACTCGGGCCGATCTTGTGCAACATTGGGGTCTACTCCGTCCAGAACGAGTCGACGACCGGACCGAGCGCCGCTTTCAGGAGCGAGCGCGCCCGGTGCGCCCGGACGTAGAGCGTGTTCGCTGTCACGCCGGTGATTTCGGCGATCTCGTCGTAGTCCTTCCCCTCCAGGTACCTCAGCACGAAGGCTTCCTTGAGCGAAGAAGGGAGCCCTCCCACCGCGTGGTCGATCGACTCGTGGAGCTCGCGGCGGTAGATCGAGGAGAGGACGCCCCGGCCCTTCGCCCGCGCGGCGTCCAGCGTCTCCGGATCGGACGGGCGGGCGTGCCGCGCGCGGTTCCGCTGGACCCGCCGGGCCTGGTTGAGCGCGATCTGATAGACCCAGGTCGAGAACGCGGAGCGGCCCTCGAAGCGGGAAAGGCCCGTCTGGACGGCCTCGCAGACGATCTGGAAGACGTCCTCCGCTTCCGAAGGCTCGCCGATGATCGCGGTGACGAAGCGGACGACCCCATCCCGGCAGGAGGCGAGGAGGTCGTTCAGCGCCTCCCGGTCGCCGCCGCGCGCGCGCCGGAGGAGTTCCTCGTCGGACATTCTTCGGAAACCTACCGTGCGCGTCTTCATGCGTCAACCCTCTCGGCGGATCTGGCCATCCGCTGGGTGCCCATCGGGCCGCGCTCCTTACATAGAATAGTGGGATGGCCCACGAAGACCGACCCGTTCTCGCGCTCACTCCGGGCGATCCCGGAGGCGTGGGCCCCGAGATCGTCGCCGCGGCGCTGGCGGACTCCGCCCTCGCGCGCGAAGTCCGGCTCGTTCTCGTGGACCGCGCGGGGGACGGGCCGCACCCTCCTCGCCCCACGGCTCGCGGAGGGCAGGCCTCGCTTGAGGCCTTCGAGGAGGCAATTCGCCTCGCCTGCGAGGGCGCCGTGGACGGAATCGTGACTGGGCCGGTGGACAAGCGGAGCCTCGCGCTCGCGGGATCCCCCTTCCCGGGCCACACCGCGCTTCTCCGCGAGCGCACCGGGAACCCGCGCCTGCGCATGATGATGGCGGCGCCCTTGGAGACGACCCGCTGGAGCGCATGCGCGACCCCGGACCTGGAG
>JACQVV010000336.1 GCA_016209595.1 Planctomycetota bacterium | reverse complement strand
CTTCCATGGCATGGGCGCGCCCTCCGGCGCGCTGACATACCCGAAGTCCAACCTGTAACCCAAGCTCCCGGTCAGATCTGTTACCAGGGTACCCGGTTTGCACCCTCGCCGTCCCAGAGCCGGACCGTGTTGTCGTAGGATCCGCTCGCGAGGCGGTTCCCGTCTGGCGAGAAGGCGACCGACGTGACCCAGCCCGCATGCCCCCCGAGCGTGGCGACGGACCGGCCGGTCTCGCCGTCCCAGAGCCGGACCGTCTTGTCATTCGACCCGCTCGCGAGGATCTTCCCGTCGGGAGAGAAGGCGACCGACCAGACGATGTCCCCATGCCCCTCGAGCGTCGCGATCGCGCGGCCGGTCTCGCCGTCCCAGAGGCGGACCGTGTTGTCGTCCGACCCGCTCGCGAGGCGCTTCCCGTCGGGCGAGAAGGCGATCGAGTTGACATCGTCCCGATGCCCCTCGAGCGTGGCGATTGCGCGGCCGGTCTCGCCGTCCCGGAGGCGGATCGTGTTGTCGTACGACCCGCTGGCGAGGCGCTTCCCGTCGGGTGACCACGCAACTACCGAAATCGCTGCCTCGTGGCCCGAAAGCCTCCGCGACCTCCAGAGTTCTTGCAGAACGTTCGCGAGAAGCGTCCGCGACGCCGGGGTATCTCGGATGGCGATGGCTCTCTGAGCCAGGACGAGCGCCTCGGAGGTCCTCTTCCGCTCGAGGGCAAGTCTCGCCTTGTCCTCGAGGGCGTCTCCCAGGCGGAGCGTCGCCTCCTGCCTCTTTTCCTCGGCGATACCGGCCTGCCGCTCGGCCTCCCGCCTTTGGCCGTCGGCGATGCCCGCCTGCCGCTGGGCCTCCTGCCTTTGGGCGTCAGCGATGCCTGCCTGCTCCTCCGCCTCGCGGCTCTTCTCCAGCGCGAGCTTCCCGGCCGCCGCTTCGGCGTCCCTTGCCTCGATGGCCCTCCCACGTTCGACGGCGAGCCAGCCGACGAAGAACGCGACGAGGAGAAGGGCGGCGGCAGCCACGCTGCTCGCCGCCTTGTGGCGCATGGCGAGCTTCCAGGCGCGCTGCCAGGGCGTGTAGCGCGCGGCAGCGAGCGTCCGGCCGCCGAGGTACGCCTCGATGTCGGCGCGCAGGCCCGCGACGCTCGCGTATCGCCTCGCGGGGCTTTTCGCCATGGCCTTGAGGACAGCGGCTTCGAGCTCGCGAGGCACATGGCGCTCCGGCGCGCGTTCCGAGGGGGGGACGAGCTCGCCCTGCATGACCTTGTGAAGGATCATCCAGACGTTCCCCCCGGTGAATGGCCGCGAGAGCGTGAGAATCTGGAAGAGGATGGCGCCGAGCGAGTAGACATCCGAACGCTCGTCCAGCGCCTCGATGTCTCCGCGCGCTTGCTCGGGCGACATGTAGGCCGGCGTCCCGACGATCGACCCTGCCATGGTCCGGAGGGGCTCTTCGTCCGCCCCCGCCCTCCCGCGCGCGCGCCGGGCGACCTCGGCCCCGCTGAGGTCCGGCGTGACCTGGGCTGCCGCCCTGTCGGCGTGACCACGGACCTTCGCGAGCCCCCAGTCCATGACGAGGACCTCGCCGAACTCGCCCACCATTACGTTCGCGGGCTTGAGGTCCCGGTGGGTCACGCCCATCGCGTGGGCGAAGGCGACCGCGTCGCAGACCTTGAGGAAGACCTCGAGGAGCCGCACGAGCGAATAGGCGCCGTCCTCGCCCTTGTGCTTGTCCGTGTCCGTGTCCGTGTTCGTGGACCGTGTTCCGTGACCGTGACCGTGACCGTGTTCCCTCTCCCTGGCCGTGTCCGAATTGGATGTAGCTTCCTCTCGCAGAACCTTCTCCAGGTCCTTCCCCCGGACGCGCTTCATGGTGAAGTAGACCCGCCCGTCGGGGGCGACGTCGAGCTCGTGGACGGGGACGATGTTGGGGTGCTCGAGCTGCCCGGTCACCTGGGCCTCGACGAGGAACTTCTCCAGTGCCTTCTGGTCGGCGAGCGTCCCGCCGAGGATCACCTTGGCGGCGAGGTCGCGGCCGATCTCGGGATCCCGCACCAGCAGGACCTCTCCCATCCCGCCCCGGCCGAGCGACCCGAGGGCGGGATAGCGGCCGAGGCGTTCTTGGCCGGGTCCTTTCGCGCCGTTGGCTCCCTCGATGAGCTCGCGGACGCCGGCGAGATCGTCGTCGGCGCGCTTGAGTACCACGGTCGGGAGGTCGGTTCCGGAGCGCGAGAGGAACTCCGTGAGCGAAGGTGAGAGCGGCACCCGGGGGAGGGGCGACGGACCTGGACTTGGACCTGGACCTCGACTTGGACCTGGACCTGGACTTGGAGTCTCCGTCTCGGCGAGCGACACGCCTGGGACCTGGACCATGTTCCCGCACTCGGGGCACCGGACGCTCTCTCCCGCCCGCTCGTCGGGGGCCACGATCTGTTTGCCGCATGCGCAAGAGAACTTGACCGCCATGACCTTTCTCCCGGATCGTTCGCGGCCATTCTACGCTCGCCCTCTTCCCCTCGTGCCCTTCGCGTCGCTGGAGGGCAGTCCTTCGCCTGCCGGCCGGCCCGCCGCCGCCGCCCGGACGGTTTTTCATTCCGCAATCCGCAATCCGCAATCCGCAATCCGCAATTCCTCTCCTTCGTCTCTGGGCCGTGACGGGGGCCAGCTAGCCCCCGCCGTCCTCGTGCAAGAGCTTCGAGAACTCGCTCTCGCCGAGCCACTCGACCCGGCCGTCGGAGAAGAGAACGTGGCGATGGAGCTGCACGTACCAGAAGACCTCGAAGCGGTGGGGGCCGGGGTCGTAGCAGAGGATCCGGCCGGGCTGCTGGAGGGCGCCGGCCTCGTGGTGGTACTCGGCACCCGTCGAGGGGCAGACAAGCTGGGCGGAGTTGAGGTCGGAGCGGCGGACGAGCTCGCGGAGGTTGGCGGGGGAGGAGCCTTCGGAGCTCAAGTACTCCAGGCTCTTCTCGTGGATCGTCGAGAGGTTCTCGGAGCAGGAGTTCCTGTGGATCTCCGCGGTCAGGCTCTTCTCCTGGTAGACGGTGATCCCCCAGTAGATCGCGCACGAGACGAGGAGGAGCACCCCGGTCACCGCCCGCGAGGCGTGGGTCGCGACCCGGTCGAACGCCAGCCGGACGACGACGATCGACAGGACGCAGAAGAGGAGGGCGGAGAGGATCGTGAAGACGAGGACCGGGAGGTTCATCTCCGTCCGCTGTCCGGCGAGCCCGGGCCGGCGCGCTTCTCGTCCCACCATGCCTGCCAGGCCTTCCGGTCGATCCCCAGCCGCCGGAAGGTCTCGTCGTCCACTCCGCCGATCCGCCGGAGCGCGTGGGCGGCCGCCCAGCGGATGCGGTAGTTCGGGTCATCCAGGCACGGGAGGATCTGGGGCGCGACCTCCTCCGAGGCTTCGGCCTCCAGCCTCGCGAGCGCCTCGATCCGCGTCTCGAACGGGGAACCGGGCGTGAGCCGGTCGAGCTCCCGCCGGCCGGCGAGCTCGGCACGCCAGCGGACGACCTCGGGCGGCACGCTTTCGCCATCTCCCGCGAGCCGGAGGTAGGCGTCGATCTCGGCGATCGCCTCGTCGAACTTCCCCATCGCCTCCAGGAGGCTCGCGAGTCCCAGGTACGCCTGCGAGTCGCGAGGCGAGGTCGCGAGCACCGAGCGGTACGCGGCGAGAGCCTCGTCGAGCCGGCCGGCCTCCTTGAGGAGCTCCGCGCACTTCCGGTGGACGGCGAAGGCGCGTGTCCCCGCAGCAATCGCCGCGCGATATGCGGCGAGCGCCCCGTCCCGGTCTCCCGATTCGAGGAGGAGGTCTCCCATCCAGGCGTGGCCGGCGGCGAGCCCCGGGAAGAGGAGGCGCGCCCCGGCGAGGTCCTCGCGCGCGAGTTCTGGCCGCCCCGCCGCGATGCGCGCGCGGGCGCGCAGGGCGAGGAAGAACCCCACGAACTCGGGCCGGGTGAGGGTCCGGATGCGGGCCGGGCCGTGACGGCCCTCGTCGGTCCAGGAATGGCGGTCTTCCAGGTCCGCGTCGGCGGAGTCCTCTCCGCGGTTGGCGAGGTCGAAGTTGTAGGTCTGTCCCCCCGTCTCGAGGCGGAGGAAGGGATGGAGCCCCACGACCGCGGGGCGGAGCGGATAGTCGTTCGCCTCGGCGAGAAGGAGAAGGACGGAGGCGAGGCCGAGAAGGTCGCCGGAGCGCGCCGCCAGCACTTCGGGCAGGTGGTTGGCGCGGCCGAAGTCCGCGGGGGACGCGGCGGGCTCGTACCGGTAGCCAAGGTCGTCGAAGAAGTGCACGCCCCAGCCCGCGAGGAAGAGGACCGGGTCGGGCTGCCCGGCGCGCCGGGTCTCGAACTCGCGCTCGAGGTGCACCAGGCCCGCCACGTACGCCTGGGCGTCGAGATCGGGCGACTCTTCTCGCGCGAGCTCGACGAGCATCGTGCGAAGGTCGGGAGGCTCCGGCGTCGCCTCGGCCCAAGCGCGATACCGGTCGGCGCGCTCGCCGCCGGCGGCATCCCCCTGCCCGGCCGCGGGGAGGGCGGCCAGGGCGATGAGGAAAGAGAGGAGGGGGAAGGAGGGGAGTATCCGTTTCACGAGGGGCTCATTCTACCTCTCCCGTTCCTCGGCGGAACCATGTTCCGTGTCGCGCAAGCACTCCTGAAGGGTCGCCCATGTCAGCAGCAGCACCGCCACCGCGGCCGAACCATGTTCCGGTTTGCGCAAGCACTCCAGGCGGTCCGCACCAGGGTTTTTCCCCGATTCGCGCCTACCCGCCGGGGATCTTCGTCCCGAGGAATAGTCGCCGTCGCCGCGGCGTTGCGCAGAGACGAGATCGACCCGTCTGACAGAAGGAGAGCAAACCATGTTCAAGATCACGTCGCTCCTGTGCGCACTCGTGCTGCTCCTGGCGGGCTGGACCGGCTGTTCGAAAGCGAATCCGCCGGCTTCCGGCGGATCCGGAGAGAGCGCGACGTATTCCTGCCCCATGCATCCCGACGTCACGCGGTCCTCGCCCGGGCAGTGCCCGAAGTGCGGGATGGACCTCGAGCGGAGGTAGCGTCCTGTGGAAGGAATCGACCGAGGTTGCCGACCACACTCCCGTGTCGATCCGGCGTTCCCGCGTCCCCCCGAGGCCTACTTCGACAGGCTCGCGGCCTTCGGGGTCGGGAACCCGGGGCAACGCGTCCTGGACCTGGGAGCCGGGCAGGGCGCCCTGTCCATTCCGCTCGCCCGGCGCGGGTGTCTCGTGACGGCGCTTGACAGCGACCGCGCCGCCCTCGAATTGGCGAGAGAAAGAGCCGGGGGCGAGGGTGTAGAAGTCGAATTCGTCGAGGCGCCCGCCGAGGACACGCGCCTGGCCGGAGCGTGCTTCGACGCGATCGTCTGCCATCGTAGCTGGTGCTACTTCGACGCCGGTCGTGCGATGCGTGAAGTCGCGCGACTGCTGGTTCCCTGGGGGGGAGTTTTCGTGCTCTCCCACTGCCCGTGGCAGCCCCGGCACGACCCGCTGGCGGGCGCGCTGGAAGATCTCGTCTCTCGTTACCAGCCGCGGCGAGAGGCCCGGGAGGGGCCGCAGGAGGGGAGGGGGCCGCTGGCACCTGCCGGGCGACGGGCGACGGGCGACCGGGGACGGAACACCAGAACCCCGAACCCCGACCCCCGTCGCCCGGAAGAGGGGGCTGTTCCCCTCCCCCTGACGTAGGGCGCCCGATCGCGAGGAGAGCGCCGAAGAGCCCGTAGATCGCCCCGGAAGCGCCCACGCAGGGCTCCCACGTCCGGAACGCGAGATAGACGACGTTCCCCGCGAGGCCGGGGAGGAAGAAGAGAAGAAGAAGCGGTCCGGAGCCGAGGCGCCGCTCGACCATGATCCCGATGACGAGGAGGCCCAGGAGGTTCAGCATCAGGTGCCCGGACCCCGCGTGCAGGAAGAGAGCGGAGAGGAGCCGGTACGAGTCGCCCGACCACAGGTAGGTGGCCTGGAGGCCGCCCCACGAGAGGAGGGCGAAACCGTCGTCCGTGTCGCCCTTCGCCGCGAGCCACGCGAAGACTCCCAGGATCGCGAGGGCGAGCGCGGCCGTGGCGTACGGTCGCGGGGGAGCGAGGAAGGCGGCGAAGAGGCGACTCGCGAAACCCGCGAGGGGCCGCCTCGGCGCCAGGACGCGGGGCGGGCCCTTTTCGGGAGGGAACGGGCCGGGGGCTTCTACGGCTGCGGCCCCGGCTGCTGGAGCTCGGAGTCGAGGGTGCCCTTCCCAGAGACGAAGAAGGCCTCCTCGATCTCGTCCCCGAAGAGCTTCACCGCCATGATGAGCGCAATCGCGACGAGCACGGTGATGATGACGTACTCTGTCTTCCCCTGCCCCCGCCGCCGGACCCACCCCCTTCCCTCCATCCTCCTACCCTCCCCGTTTCTTCTTCAGGCAGAACGGACAGACGCCAAGCTCCTGCGCGCACGCGAGACAGAGGACCTTGTCCCTGGAGTTGGTCGCGCGGCCGCAGCGGCGGCACTCCGAGAGGGCGAACGTGCTCTCGTGGACCTCGTCGCACGTCCCCTCCCGCACGAACGCGCGGTCCTTCTCGGACGGGAAGCGCACCCCGTCCCCCTGGATCCGGATCTCGACCGGACTCGATTCGAGCGTCCCCTGGAAGCCGTCCGCGCCCGCCGCGAAGGCCGGCGGGATCTCCACGACGACCCGGAGGCGATAGGCGCCGGGCGAGAGCGAAAAGAGATCCTCTAGGTCGATCGGGAAGTAGAGCGCCTCCCCCGGCGCGAGGGTCTGCGAGAGGCCGGGCTCCGCCGCGCCCGCGGGAGCGGCTTGGGGAGAGCGGGACGCGGGCTCCCCTCCCGCCGCCGGGGCGAGCTCGACCTTGACGAACGGCGAGAGGTCGCCGCAGTAGATGGCGTGCTCCCCGGAGGAGACGTTGCGAAGCGCGAGCCAGACGCGGACGGCCGCGGGCGAGTCGAATGTGAAGGCCGGCCCCTCGATCCGCGCCATGAGACCTCCGACCGGCGCCGGCTCTGAACTTGGACCTGGACTTGGACCTGGAGTTGGACCTGGACTTGGACCTGGACTTGGACCTGGACTTGCCTCCTCCGGCGCGGGATCGGGAACGGGATCACGAGCGGGATCGGGAGCGGGCACGACGGGAGGCGCCGCGCTGGGCTCCTCACCCGGAGCCTTCCCCTTCCCGCGCGCCTCCTCGACGGCCAGCGCGACCTCCTCCCTCGTCCCGGTGAAGAGCCTTTCCGCGCCCCAGTAGGGGTCGAAGATCGCGAACTCCCCGGCCTTCCCCAGGCCGACGAGGAAGAAGACATACTGGAGCCCCTTGCGGAGGGCCACCTCGGAGTGGGGCGTCTTCGCGCCGATCCGCTGCACGAACTCGATCTCGATCGGGCTCGTGCGAATCGTGCCCTTGAGGAGCGCGACCGGCCGGCAGACGGCCCGGCTCCGCTTGACCACGACCTCCTCCTCGGGGACGAACTCCTCGCCGACCTTCTTGATCTCCAGAACCTCGGCGACGAGGACGTACTCCGAGCGCGCGACCCGAGCGGAGAGCGCGAGGGGCCCTTCCGGGTCGTCGGCCATCGCGGGTGGAGCCAGGGCAAGCGAGAGGACGGCAAGGGCGACAACGGCCACAGCGCGCTTCATCGGATGACCCAGTCGCAGAGAAGGAAGACCGCGCCCGAGAAGAGCACGACGCCCCCATAGAGCTTGAGGAAGAACTTCGCTCCCGCCCGCAAGACCTCGCGCGCCCCCTCTTCCTTCATCGTGCAGTAGACGACGGAGATGATGAGGCTGATCGGAAGGAGCTCGACGAACGGGCGCACCGTGGGGCTCATTTCTTCCCCTCCGGTCCCCTCGCGCCACTCCCGCCCTGGGCGTCGCCGGCCCGCGCCTTCACGGCGCGCTCGTACGCGTCCAGACAGAGAAGGGCGTTCAAGAGCGAGGCGACGCAGGTGTAAAGCATGCCACGGTCCTCGCCAGGGATCGGCCGGCCGAGCGGCGGCAGCGACTCGCTCACGGTCGCGGTCGCGATGGTGAGCACCCCGCAAAACGACTGCCCCACGAAGTAGTACTCGTGACGGGAGTAGGAGACGTTTCTGTATTCGGCCATCGCGAAGCCGACCAGAAAGGTGAGCGTGAGGATCGCGCAGAAGAGCGCGGCCCGTTTCCTCCGGCCGAGAACCCAGTGCCCCGCTCCCGGGACGAGCCAGCCCAGGACGAGAACCGTGACGGGGTTGGGCACGCGCTCACCTGGCCGCGCGGCGGACATGTACTCTCCCTGTAAAGCCCGGTGCTCAGCAAGTGACGCTGGAGTATATGCCGCGCCAAGGTCGAGGTTCAAGGGCCCTGCCCTCTACGGCAGGGCTTCGTCAAAGTCGTGGCGACCTGACGCGGCCGGAACACAGGCAACAGGCAAGAAGAATAGAGAATATGGAACAGAGAACAGGAAACTGGAAATGAGAAGGCCGCCGCCCCGTTCCTCATTTCCGGTTCCCTGTTCCATATTCTGGCGAGGCGAGACAGGGGTCGGCCGCGGCCCGTGACTTTG
>JACQVV010000342.1 GCA_016209595.1 Planctomycetota bacterium | reverse complement strand
GAAGCTGAACGTCGAACGCTGAACGTCGAACGTCGAAGTTGGGAGTTCGAAGTTCGAAGTTCGAAGTTCAATGCGCCGAGGAACGAACACGCCTCGACGGTTTTCGGCGGAGCCTCGTTAGATCCCTAGAAGGGGGAACATGTTGACGAATGAGTCAAGTTCGCGCGGGCGAATCGATGACGGTCACGGTCACGGTCCACGACCACGGTCCACGACCACGGTCCACGGCCACGTGTTCGTGTTTCGTGACCGTGAGCGTGTTCCGTGACCGTGACCGTGACCGTGTAAGCGGCACGACTTGTCGGGCCGGGGCAGAGCCCCGCTAGATAGAAGACGCCCGTTCACGATTTCTCGTACTCGGGCTCGTGCTGGTCCTTGCGATCACGGACTAGATCTCCCGAATCGCCTTCGGATACGGCACTCGCTTCCCCGCCGTGAGCTCTTCGACCATCTCGATCACGCGCCGGTGCGTCCTCGTCTCGACGCCGAGCCGCTCCGCCTCCCGCACCAGGAAACCGTTCATGTAGTCGATCTCGGTCGTCCGGCCCGCGAGGACGTCGGCGAGCATCGTGCTCTCGACGTCGCGAGCGCGGCGGCCCGCGATCCAGGCGATGACGTTGCTCACGGCGGGCGTGCGAAGGAGCCGCGCGAACCGGAAAGGATCCGCCCCCTGGATGCGCGCCGGCCGCACGCCCGCCGCGCGGGCGACCTCGCAGCCCTCGCGGAAGAGACGCCGAAAGATCCGGAACGAGGGCCGGTGGGAGAAGACCTGTCCGAGCGTGCGGCCAGTGAGCGCCGCGACGGGGTCGAGGCTCGCGTTGAACAGGAGCTTCCCCCAGACGTGCGGGAGCGTGTCGTCCACGAGGCGCGGCCGGATCTCCCCCGTCCCGACGAACCGGGCGAACCGCTGGCAGACCGGGATCCGCGGCAGATAGATCCTGCCCGACTGCGTGCACACGACGTGGCCATCCCGGACGCTCGCCGCGAAGTCCACGGCGCCCCGGAGCATCGGGCCCGTCCGGTCCTTGCCGACCGCCGGATGGAATCCGTTGAAGAGCGTGGCGACCGGGAGCCTCGGGGGAACCGGACCGAGGGCCTCGATCGCCGCGCCGGCCTTGGTGGCAACGAGGACGAGCTCCACTCCCTCGAACCAGTCCACGGTGAGGTCGCTCGGGTGGAGGATCCGGGCTCCCGCTCCGGCGAGTTCGGTGCGAGGATCGACGAGCACGGGGCGGGCCCCGCCGGCGACAAGCGCGCGGGCAAGCGTCCCGCCAACGGCGCCGACGCCGATCACCATCGCCCGGAACGCCCGCTCTTCGGTCCTGGCACGCATGGGGCGGGATGCTAACCGGCGCGGGGCGAGCGTTCAAGTTGGGATAGGTCGCGACCCCATGCCCGCGTTGACGACTCTGCGACGCGCGGACTATACTCCGTTTGCGCCCGTGGCCAGTGACCAGTGGTCACTGGACAGTGGTCACTGGCCACGGATCACTGGCCACGGGTCACTGAATTGCTCCATCGCCTGGTGTTCGCCGTCTCCGCGCTTTTCTGGCTCGTCATGACGGGGCTTCTCGTCCAGCGCGAGCTCGCCCCCCTCTACCGCGACTCGGGCGAGCCGAACGGCTACGAGGTCCTCCTGGCCGGCGTGAAGGAGCCGCGGAAGACCCGCATGGAGATCCTCGTGGGCGATCGGCGCGCCGGCTGGACCGAGACCGAGATCCGGCCGGAGGAAGACGACTCCTACCGCATCTCAACCCGGACGGAGGTCGATTTCTACGTCGTCGCGGGGTCGCTGGGGCCGATGCTGGACAACCCCGACCTGGCAGAGGGCCTGGTTTTCAAGAGCGATCAGAAGCTCTGGATCGGAGGCGACTTCCAGCTCCGGGAGATGGAAATCCACATCGATAGTCCGATCTTCGTCTTCGAGCAGAAAGGGGTGGTGGACGGCGACGACCTCCACCTGCGCACGGTGTACGGAGGGACCGTGGAGGAGAAGACGATCGACGCCTCCGAGCACCCGCTCTTCGGCGAGGCCGCGACCCCCTTCGTCATGCCGCGCGACCTTTCGATCGGGAAGAGCTGGGAGATGGTGCGGATCAACCCGCTTGATGGATCGAAGACGATCTACCGCGGAGAGGTCGTGGACCGCGAGCGACAGCACCCGTGGAGGAAGAAGTTCCGCGACGTCTACGTGGTGAAGATCGCCGACCGCCAGAAGACGGTCGAGATCACGAGCTTCGTGACCCCGGAGGGCGAGCTCCTCGAGCAGTGGCTCCCCTATCACGTGGTCCTCGTCCTGGAGGAACCCGGGTCTTGATCGAGATGGTGGGGCTCTCGAAGTCCTACAACGGCAAGGCCGCCGTGAAGGATCTCTCCCTCTCGGTCCCCGCCGGGGAGGTGTTCGCCTTCCTGGGCCCCAACGGCGCGGGCAAGACGACGACGATCAAGATGCTCGTGGGGCTGCTGCGCCCTTCGGCGGGGACGATCCGGATTTGCGGCCTGGACCTCGCGACCGACAGCCAGGAGGCCCGGGGGAAGCTCGCTTACGTCCCGGACCAGCCCTACCTCTACGAGAAGCTCTCCGGCAGGGAATTCCTCCACTTCGTCGGCGGCATGTTCGGGATCCCCCGCGGGGAGGTCGAGGAGCGGATCGAGAGGCTCACGCAAGTCTTCGACCTCGGTTCCTTTCTCGACCATCTCTCGGAGAGCTACAGCCACGGCATGAAGCAGCGGCTCGTGTTCGCGAGCGCGCTCCTGCACGACCCGAGCGTCATGGTCCTCGACGAGCCGATGGTGGGACTCGACCCTCACTCCGCGCGCGTGGTCCTCGATCTCTTCCGGCGCGAGGCCGCGCGCGGGACGACGATTTTCATGTCCACACACTCCCTGCCGGTGGCCGAGAAGACCGCCGACCGGATCGGGATCCTCAAGGACGGGGAGCTCGTGGCGCTGGGCTCGATGGCCGAGCTCAAGGCGCGCACGGGACAGGAGGGCGACCTGGAGGAGATCTTCCTCGCGCTCACCGGCGAGGACGCGGGATGAACGAGCTCGGCCTCCTGGGCCGACTGAAGCTCCGGCTCCTGGTGAATCAGTTCCGCACCTTCCGCGAGCACTCGAAGTTCAAGATCGCGGTGGTGACCTTTTTCGGCCTCTTCTTCTGGTTCGGGCTCTTCTTCCTCTTCCACGGCGGCTTCCGTTTCATCAAGGCCCACGTCGACGACCAGCTCTTCCGGAGCCTCATCCAGAACTACCTCCTCGCCCTCTACTTCTTCAGCCTCTTCCTGATGCTCGCCTTCTCGACGGGGCTCATCGTCCATGCCTCGCTGTTCCGGGCGCGGGAAACGGAGTTCCTGCTCGTGGCGCCGCTCTCGGAGTCGGGCGTTTTCGCGTACAAGTTCGTCGAGAGCCTCTCGTTCAGCTCCTGGGTGGTGCTCCTCCTGGGCACGCCGGTCGTCCTCGCCTACGGCCGCTACGTCGATGCGCCATGGACCTTCTACGTGGTCCTGCCGCCCCTCTTCCTCCTCTTTCTGACGATCCCGGCCGCGCTGGGGACTCTCGTCGTGCTCCTCGTGGCGACCTTCCTCCTCCAGCACCGGAAGAAGGTCGTCGTCCTGCTTCTCGTGGGGCTCGTTGCCGGGATGGTCTACCTGGGCCTGGAGGTCGCGGGAGTCTCCCGGGAGCGCGACACAGGAGTCTTCACGAACATCTGGGTCCTGGGAGTCTTCGACAAGATCCGCTTCGTCCAGCACCCCCTCTCGCCGACCTACTGGATGAAGGAGCTCGTGGTCCGTCTGGCCTCGGGCCGGACCGACGGCGTCCTCTTCTACTCGGGGCTCCTCCTCGCCAATGCGCTCTTCGTCTACTCGCTCGGCGAGAGGGTCGCCGCCTGGCGGTTCCGCCACGCCTACAGTCTCGCCGCGAGTCTCGGCGGGGGGAAGCCGATCGCTCGCGGATTCCGGCTCGCCGCGGTGCTCCGTACCGCCTTCTTCTTCCTGCCCGCGCGCACGCGGCTCTATCTGGAAAAAGACATCAAGAGCTTCGTGCGGGACCCCGTCCAGTGCGCGCAGTTCCTGATCCTCG
>JACQVV010000348.1 GCA_016209595.1 Planctomycetota bacterium | reverse complement strand
GTCGGGGGTCGGGGGTCGGGGGTCGGAAAATCCTCGTGGTGGAAGGGTTGGAGACGTGTCGCTAAACTGTAGCGGCCCGATCGGGGGGAGTCCAGATGGCCACGACGAGGGGCGCGAGCGGCATCGACAAGCGCGCCCGGGTCCTCAATCAGCTGCGGCACCAGATTCTGACCGCCCTCTCCGACGGCCACGGGGGAACGGCCTTCCTCGGCGAGCCTCTCGACGAGGCGAGGCGGGACCCCTGGCGCAAGGACTTCGAGCAGTCGGTGCGCGGCTTCCTGCGCGAGAACGGTGTGCAGCTCAAAAGCGAGGACGCGTTCGTCGAGGACCTCGCCGCCCGAGTCGAGCTCTCCGGCCCGATCGCGGACCTTCTCGTCGACGAGACGGTGAGCGAGGTCATGGTCGTGGGGCCGGAGAAGGTCTACGTCGAGCGCGAGGGGAAGATCGAGCGCACCGACCGGAGATTCAGGAACGAGGACGAGCTCCGCGGGGTCATCCAGCGCGTGGCCGCCGCACTCGGGCGCCGGGTCGACGACGGAGCGCCGATGGTCGACGCTCGCCTTCCCGACGGCTCGCGCGTGAACGGCGTCCTCCAGCCGATCTCGGTCGACGGCTCGATGCTCACCATCCGCAAGTTCTCGCTCGACATCCGCTCGGTCGAGAGCTTCGTCGAACGCGGTTCCGCATCCCCGAACATGATGAAGCTCCTCGAGATCGCGGTGCGCGGCCGGCTGAACGCGGTCGTCGTCGGCGGGACCGGCACCGGCAAGACGACGCTGCTGAACCTCCTCGCCTCCTTCATCCCGGCCGAGGAGAGGATCATCACGATCGAGGACACGGCGGAGCTGCGGCTCGCCCAGGAACACGTGGGGCGGCTGGAGGCGAGGCACCCCGACACGCGTGGCGAGGGGCGGGTCACGATCGCCGAACTCTTCCGGAACTCGCTCCGGATGCGGCCCGACCGGATTCTGGTAGGCGAGTGCCGGGGCGAGGAGGCCTTCTTCATGCTCCAGGCGATGAACACCGGGCACGACGGATCGCTCACCACGCTCCACGCGAACAGCCCTCGTGACGCTCTCGACCGGATCGAGAACATGGTTCTCATGGCGGGGTACGCGCTGCCGGCCAACGTGGTCAGAAAGCAGGTCGCCTCCGCGATCGACCTCCTCGTCCAGGTCCGCCGCTACGCCGACGGGAGCCGCAAGATCGAGTCGATCACCGAGGTGACGGGAACGCAAGGGGAGACCGTCTCGCTCGCGGAGATCTTCAAGTTCGAGGAGCAAGGGAGGGGGAAGGACGGCAAGGTCGCCGGCCGGTTCGTCTCGTCGGGGTTCGTGCCGAAGTTCTATGAGGAGCTGCGCGGGCGGGGGCAGAACCCGCCCATGAACATCTTCCAGTAATCGGGGTTCGGGGTTCGGGGTTCAGGAAAAAGAAAAAACCTGGGGTCAGTGGTCAGTGGAAAGAAAAAAGCCTTCTTCCTTGAACTGACCACTGGTCACTGACCACTGGTCACTGACCACTGGTCACTGACCACTGGCTAGGAGGAGAGAGATGCGAATCGCGGATGTGATAGCGGGCTTGCTCGTCGCGGCTCTCCTCGCGTTCGGGTTTCTTCCGCCCGCGGCGGGACAGGAGAATCCGGAGAAGTACACGCTGGCCTTCCGGTTCCAGACCGGTGAGCGGTTCCGGTACGACATCACGACCCGACGGGAGTCCCGCTGGCCGGGGGAGGGGGGCTTCGGCATCGGAGAGACCGTCGAGGAGATCGAGGGAAGGCTCCTGGAAGTGCTCGAGGGCGGCGGCGGGCAGATGGCGATCCGCATCACGCAAGAGCGTGTCCGCCAGAAGCACTCCTTCAACCAGCCGGGGCTCCCGGGGATCGAGTTCGACTCGCAAGGGATGACCGAGGAGGACCTCCGGGACGCGGCCCGGCGCGATCCGCGCGTCTCCTCCGCCGCCGCGCTCCTCGGGCAGTCCTACGTGGTCCGGATCGACGAATCGGGAGAGATCCTCGCCGTCGAGGGCCTGGAGTCGTACATGGCGAAGGTCGCGGAGGAGGCAAGCCGGGAGCTCTCCGAGGCCGACTCCCGCGCGCTCGCGGAGGAGATCGCACGAGGGGGCCAGACGCGCATGAAGGAGGGCCTCGGAACCGCCTTTTCCTTCCTCCCCGACGCCGAAGTCGCCCGCGGCGAGTCATGGAAGAGCCGCTTTTGCCGGTTCCTCCTGCCGTCCGGCAAGGTGGTCGAGGAGGTCACTCTCACGCTGGACGAGGTGAAGGACGGCCGGGCGGCGATCTCTTACGCATCGAAGCCGGCCTTCGAGAACGCGCGCCCCATCGTCCCACCCTCCCTGCTCGAGGACCCCGAGGCGAAGCGCATTCTCGAGAACCTCAACATGGAGGCATCCGAACTGTCCGGCGGAGGGAAGATCGAGTTCGACCTCGTGGGCGGACGACTCGTCCGGCTCGAGGCGCCCGTGCGCTTCCTGGTCACGATGAAGCTCCCGTTCGAAGGGACGGAGGAGATGCCCCCGATCATCCAGGAAATCGTGGACACGAGAACCATCGAGCTCGTCGAGATCCTGCCGAGGCAAGAGTAAAGTCGCGCACGAATTCGTTCGATTCGATCCCGGTTGCACGGATCCGATCGGGCACGGACGTACATCTCGCAGTGACTTCGGCAACCGAAAGACCTTTACGATCTTGAACTTGCAAGATTCGCCGAGGAGACGGCCCGCGCGGCACGACCGTTGCGTTTGCATCAAGCGACTCATGTGACGTCTCCAGCGAACCGTGCACTCGCATGGAGGGGCGTTGTTGACGCACAAGGCAGCTTGGTCTAGGATGCCCACTCGGGTTGACCGGGAAGCTGGAGGCGGCATGGCAAACCAGAGGGAGAAGAAACAGGCGCTCTTTGCCGATGAGAGCGGCCAGGCGATGGTCGAGTACGCGATCATCGTGTGGGTGATCGCGATCATGCTTTCCATCTTCTACCTCACCTTCACCGCCGCCATCGACAACCACTTCTCCTACATCTCCCGCGTCTGGATGGCACCCGTACCGTGACGTCTCTTCTCGTGCTCTTCATCGTCCTGTTCGTCTTCCTCGTGGCCTGCGCCTACACGGATCTCGCTCGCGGAAAGGTCTACGACTGGTGCACATACCCCACGATCGCCGCCGGGCTCACGCTCAACTTCCTCATCGGGGGTGTGGGCGGGAATGCCGCCGACGACCCGATCGGGGCGAACTACAACCTCGTGAACTCTGCGGCCGGATTCCTCCTCGGCCTGGCGACCCTCGGCATTCTCTACGCCGCGGGCGGGTTGGGCGGAGGGGACGTGAAGCTCGCAGCAGCCATCGGCGCCCTCGTCGGCTGGAGGTTTCTCATCTGGGCGCTTTTCTACTCCTCGCTCGTCGGTGGGATCGTGGCCCTCTCGCTCGCCCTGTGGAAGGGAAGACTATGGAGCTCGCTCAAGGGCTCGCTCCGCTTCCTCCTCACGCTGCGAGCTCCACGGCTCGCGGAGGGAGAGAAGCCCCTCACCGTCCCCTTCGGTCTGGCGCTCGTCCTGGGGACCTACTGGTGCTGGTTCATGTTCCTCGATGAACCCGTGTTCTTCCCGTTTTTCGCGGGAGCCTAGAGAAATACAACCTTCTTGGACCCTAACTCTGGAGGACAGGTCATGAAGCATTTGCTCCGCAGGAAGCAGGGGCAGGGCATGACGGAGTACATCATCATCGTCGTGCTCGTCGCCATCGCCGTGCTCCTCGCCGTCAAGATCTTCGGTGGGACCGTGAAGACGAAGTTCACCGAGTCGAAAGACACGGTGAACACGAACCTCGATGCCACGGGCGGCGCGGGCGCTCCGTAGTCGAGTCCGGTAGAAGGAAGATCGACGCCGGGCCGCCCCGTGCACGCCGCGGGGCGGCTCGCGGAGTCGCCGTCGGGGGGAAGCTCCGCGCAAAGGAGTTTTCTGTTCATTCCATCACCCGCCGTGAGGAACTCATGGGCAGGATGGCGAGATTTGTCGAGCGGCTCAGGACCCGCAGGAACGGGTCCCGCGAGGACGGGCAGGCGATGGTGGAGTTCGTCATCGTCTTCCCCGTCCAGTTCCTTTTCACGGTGTGTCTCATGCAGTACGCCTTCCTTCTCATCGGTCGGATCGCCACCGACCATGCCGCCTGGATCGCGGCACGCGCGGCCCTGGTAGCCTGCCAGCCCGGCGGGAACACGGCCCAGGAGGACGCCGAGCGCGCGGCGGAGGAATTCCTGACGCCGGTCACGGGGCGCTCGCAGCGCGTCCCGGCGAATGTCCCAATCCTGTATCCCGGCTGGGGCCCGATGGACCGGTCGACCCAGGCGCAGGCAAAAACGCGCGTTGAGGTCCTGAATGTCGGGAGTCTCGAAACAGCCGACCGGGTCACGGTCGTTCTCCACCACGATTTCGAGCTCGTGATCCCTGTCGCGAACTACATGTTTGTCGCCCCCTGGCTCCCCGTTTTCTACTGGCCCGGCGTCGGACCAGTCGGGGGAGGCGATCCGGACGACCTCGCCGCGTCGGCGCAGTACGGCGCACCACACATCGTGCTCCGCGCCGAGCGGTTCGTCCCCAAGCCATGGAAGGATCCGACGCCGTGAGCGGACTCCGAGAGCGCGGGCCGCAGGCGCCCCGCCCGCGTTTCGGTCGCGAAGACGGCCAGGCCATGCTCTTCGGCGTCATCACGCTGCTCTTCGTTTTCGTCCTCATCTTCGCCGTCTTCCGGGTGGGGATGGTCTCGCACCGCCGGATGGAGGTCCAGAACGCCGCTGACCTCGCCGCTTACGCGGGGGCGAACGTCGAGGCGAACAACATCAGCATGATGGCCTTCATCAACCGCGGGATGGCCTTCATCTATTACAACCTGATGCGCTACGCCGTGGACGTGGCGGTCTTCGGCACGATGAAGACGTACAAGGACCACGACGGCTTCGAGCTCTCGTTCCTCAACATCGGGTACATGGGGGCCCGGACCGCCCCCGACGACTACATCGACACCGAGGGCATCAACCTCACCGGGAAGAAGATCGGCGAGCTCTACAGCGACGCCAAGTCGAACTGGGATGACGACGTCCCCGACGGCGTGGACTGGATCCGGGACCTGTACGAGACCAACCGCGGCATCGCCGACTCGACGCCGCTTCTCGTGCGCCGCGAGGTCTACCTCGTCGGCACCGAGAACGGGGCCGTCCACGTCTGCATGTTCCCGGACGCCATCCGGTCGACTGCGCCGGAGTCCTCCGGGTTCACCATGAACTTCAACCCCCACCAGGGCGAGGACGGCGAGACCTCCTTCGTGAAGCACGAGAAGGACCTCAACCGGTGGGCGTACAAGATCGCGGTGGACAGCTACTGGCCCGAGCCGCTCACCCCGCATCCGTTCGTCAAGAACGAGAAGATTCCGGACTGGTTCAACGCGATCACCGGCAAGCCGCGATCGAGCGACGCGTACTACCAGATCCGGGAATGCTGGAACAGACGCGACATGGACCACGACCAGCAGCACTGGTCGTACCTCTGGCCATGGAAGATGGAGCCGCCGGGGCACTTCCACCACTGGCACATCCACTGGAAGATCGTCGACTGGGTCGCGATCCCGGTGGCGATCCACAAGAACGGCCACAACTTCGACGACGGACACACGACGAACTGGGACTTCTACACCCCGTTCATCCCGATGCCTTTCCCGATCGACGGATGGATGCACCACGCGGTGCTCGACTGCCCGACCTGCTTTCGCTTCAATCTCGTCAAGTGGGACGCGGACGGCGACCTCTCGACCGACATCTTCAAGGACCTCTCCGACTCCGACGCCGGGAACCGCGCCGAGGTGCCGATCCGGGACGGCTGGCCCCACCAGCAGCCGGGCCAGTTCGCGCCCCCTCTCGTCCTCGATCAGGCCGTCTTCAAGTACGGGATCAACGTAGGCACATGGCGGCCGCCGGACATACGCGGCGGTTTCCTCGACGACGCGGAGTGGGGCTACTTCGCCGTGGCGAGCGCCAAGGTCGGCTTCCTTAGAAACGGGCGCGTCGTCGTGTTCCGGACAGACACGCGCTCGGCCGGCGACCCGAACAAGGACTTCGACGCCTGGATCTCCTCCGCGAACAACCTCTATGAGCTCCAGTGGGGCGCGAAGCTCGTCCCGGTGAAGGACGCCCTCTACGACAAGAGCACGGCGGTTCTCTTCCGCGGGATCGCGGGGGGGATCTGGATGAACAACTACCGGGACCCGGTCGGCAACGTCCAGGTGAACCTGAAGCTCGCGACCCTGCCGATCGAGGTCCGCGAGGGGTACGGCCCCGGCTCCGGCTTCGGCGCGAAGAACAAGAAGCTCTTCTGGAACTGGTACGATTCACCGGGGATCGAGGGGGCGGTGAGACACTGATGAAGACAGGAACCCGCCGATCCGGGCAGGGCGAGCGCGGCCAGATGGCCGTCGAGATGGCGCTCCTTCTGCCGATCTACATCCTCTTCTTCTTCATCGTCCTCGTGTACGGGGACTGGTTCATCATCGCCCACCGAGTGGACATCGCGAACTACTCGATGACGCGCGGCGAGGGAAACGTCACCGCGGGCGACGTCGAACCGTACATCCGTCAGCTCGAGGACATGAAGCTTGGCAGCCGGGACCAGGTGAAGCCGCCGTCCTTCGCCGAGCAGGGCTCGCCGGCCGAGCACACGATCGACGCGAAGCTCACCTACTCGATCCTGGGCCTGGGCAGCTCGAGCTGCGACACCGGCCTCTCCGACATCGACTTCCGCCAGGCGACTTCGATGGGCATGTTCCTCCAGAAGGGCCTGAAGAGGAACCGATCGGGCGGGCGGACCCAGGTCGCGTTCCGCTACGACGCCCGGCGCTACTTCTACACGTTCGACCGCGAGCTCCTCCGCCCCACGCCCACGCTCCGGAACAGCTCCACGGCCACGGTGGGCTCGATCCGCGATGACAGCGAACGGAAGATCGGCGACTGGAACCTCCACCCGATCGAGGGTCTGAACGTCGGCCGGGGCTTCAACCTGATGGTTCAGCCCCACGGTCCCGCCCCGCACCTCTTCATCCCGATGAATGCCTGGTACATGCGCCACCTCGGCTGGCGGGGGTACGACTACAGCTATGTCCCGGGAATGGCATTCATCGACATGGCGGGGGCAAGGTACACGTACCATCCCATCCAGTTCGAGAACAACAACTTTGTCCACGAGAACATCCTCTTGAAGCTCGGCTTTTGAACAGGCTTCAGGCTTCAGGCTTCAGGCTTCAACAGGACAATGGACCCGATGACTAGACCCGAACCCGAGCGCGTCCCGTGGCGTGGGGCGAGGCTTCTCGCAATCCTCGGGCTTTCCGCGGGCCTCGTCGGTTTCGGGATCCATCGGAGCGGGGGACTCCCGGACGTCTCCAGGTTCTGGCGGGAGCGGGCGCCCGAAACACCCCCTCCGGACGTGCCCGTTCTGGAGGGAAGCCGCCTCGGACCGCCGTCGGCGGCGAGCTGGAACGGGCAGGAGACTCGCACACAGCAGTTCGCGAGCGATCTCTCCCCGCGCGAGATCGCCGATCTCTACGCGCGGCAGTTCGCCCGCTCGAACCTCGCGACGTCGCGCGCCGAGGACCTGCCCGCCGGAGCTGCCGGGGCCGACGGATTGCCGGAGCTCGTCAGCCGCTACGACACGCCCTACTTCTCGATCGTCACCACACGAAGCGAGGAGGGCCGGCACGTCGGCGTCGTCGTCCTCCCGACTCCGGAAGGGGGCTCCACCTACTTCCTGTCGGAGACCCTCACCACGGACGGTCCCGGTCTCCGGGAGAAACCCTCCGGCAAACCGCGGGTCGAGGAGCTCCCCGCTCCGCCCTTCTCGACCGAGCGCTTCTCGATCGAAGGGCTCGGGGAACCCGGCTCGCGGCTCGCCCTCTACGAATCGCGGGCCGGCCGCGAGCGCATCCTTTCCTTCTACAGGGACGAGATGCCGGCTCGCGGCTGGGAGCGGCTCGAGGAAGAAGGCGAGATCGTGAACGAGGCCCTCTCCCGGGGCTACGCGCTCCTCTTCCGGCAGCCCGGACAGGAGCTCATGGTCGTCACCATGCCCCGCCCCAACGGCGTGGAAGCCGTGACCGTCATCCTCCGAAACAAGAAATAGGAGTCCTCTTTCCATGAAGAGCAGGATCGCCCTGATCGTCGCCGTGATGCTCGGTGCCGTCGCCACGCTCGGCGTCTGGGGCGTGATCGATAAATACAAGAAGGAGGCGCAGAGGACTCTCAGCACCAAGCCGATCGCCTACACGCGGCAAACGCTCGAGGTCGGCGACACGCTCACCAAGGACATGGTCGAGATCAAGCACATCCCGGACCAGTACGTCTCGAACGACTTTATCCAGGAGACGCAGATCGCCGACTACATCGGCGACAAGCTCAGCGCCCGCGCCACGGCGGACTCTCCCCTCATGGTGGGATACTTCCAGCTCCAGGCCAAGGACGTCTCCGAGAACAAGCCGACGAGGGGTCTTCGCGCCGTCTCGATCCCCCTTGAATACGCGGCGGGGGTCTCCGGGCTCCTGCGCCCGGGCCAGCGGGTCGACGTGATTGCGACCTTCAAGACCAAGATTTTCTCCTTGTTCCTCGACGAGAAGGGGAAGCAGCGGGTCCCCACCGATGCCGAGATCCAGGGCTCCTGGAACGAGATCAAGGACAAGCTCGAGGGGATGGAGGACATGAGCACGGGGATGGGAGGCCTCACGAAGGAGGAGTTCCAGCAGTTCATGGAGGAGTACCACTCGCTCGTCCTCCGCAAGACCGTCGGGGCCGACATGGAGGACACGATCTACCTCCTCCAGAACCTCATCGTGCTCGCCACCGACTTCCGCACCGAGGAAGGCCTCACGACCTACGAGAGCGTGACGCTCGAGGTCAGCCCCGAGCAGGCGCTGATGCTCGTCTTCGCTCTGCAATCCGGGCGGCTCCACCTCGCGCTCCGCAACAAGAACGACACGGACCCCGCGCGTCTCGCACCGGTCTACATCGAGGGCATCCTCGACCCGCGGCGCCTGAGCGGCGCGCGCACCGTCCGCAGGGGGGGCGCGCCGCCGAGGTAGGGGAGGGATCGAGCGCTGCACGCGCGAGCTTCATACGATGCTTGCGACGCCGCGGCGGGCCCGATAGAATCGGCACAAGGAGTGGATCGCTCCCGCGGCGCGGGCTCCGGGCGATCCATCACGCGATGCCCAGGCTGATCGTCCAGAACCTCGAAAGCGGGCACGTCCGGCAGATCAACCTGAACGTGCCCGAATTCACGATCGGGAAGCTCGAGGACAATGACCTCGTCCTGACGGGCCCCGGCGTCTCCAGGCACCACGCCACCGTGGTCCAGAAGAACGGCGCCTACTTCGTTCGCGACATGGAGAGCGCCAACGGGACCTTCGTGAACGGGAACCGACTCGGCGGCGAGCCCCTCGGGATCGAGGATGGGACGGCGATCCTGATCGGAGGCTTCGAGATCCTCTTCCGGGCCGACCGGGTGCGCCGGAAGAAGGAGGATGAGAAGGAGAAGGAGGAGTTCCCGGGCACGACCGGGCCGGCAATCGCAAGAGAGTCGGAGGCCGACCGCCGCGTCGAGAAGGAAGGGGAGGAGATTCCCCTGGAGGTCCGCCGCAAGATCCACGAGCGGCTCCTGGCCGACAAGCGCCTCAAGCTCATGGACTTCACGAAGATGAGCGAGGAGGAGGCCCGGAACCGCACCAAGGAGGTCGTGCTGGCCATCCTGGAAGAACTCAAGAAGGAGATCCCCTCGGGCGTCTCCCGCCCGCGCCTGATCCAGGAGGTCCTCGACGAGGCGCTGGCCCTGGGCCCCCTCGAGGATCTGATCGCCGACCCCAACATCAACGAGATCATGGTGAATCGTTTCGACCGGATCTACGTGGAGCGAGCCGGGAAGGGGATGGAGCTCACGGATCTCAAGTTCATCGACGACAACCAGGTCATCGCGGTGATCCAGCGGATCATCGCGCCCATCGGGAGGCGCATCAACGAGACGAGCCCGCTCGTCGACGCGAGGCTCCGGGACGGCTCCCGCGTGAACGCGATCATCCCGCCGCTCGCCGTGTCCGGGCCCTCGCTCACGATCCGCAAGTTTCCCCTTCGGCGGCTGGGGATCGAGGACCTCATCCGGTACGGCTCCATCACCGACAAGATGGCGAAGTTCCTCCATATCTGCGTCACGGAGAGGAAGAACGTCGTCATCAGCGGCGGCACCGGTTCGGGAAAGACGACGCTCCTCAACGTCGTGTCCTCGTTCATCCCCGGGCACGAGCGGATCGTGACGATCGAAGACGTTGCCGAGCTCCGGCTGCCTCAGGAGCACATCGTAAGCCTGGAGACGAAGCCCCCGAACCTCGAGGGCGAGGGCGCGATCGAGATCCGGGACCTCGTCCGGAACTCGCTGCGCATGAGACCGGACCGGATCATCATCGGCGAGTGCCGCGGCGGCGAGGCCCTCGACATGCTGCAGGCGATGAACACGGGGCACGACGGCTCGCTCACCACCGTCCACGCCAACACGCCGCTCGACGCGCTGCGCCGCCTGGAGACCCTGGTCCTCTTCGCCGGGATGGAACTCCCCTCTCTCGCCATCCGGCAGCAGATCTCCTCGGCGGTCGAGATCATCGTCCAGCAGACCCGGCTCCGGGACGGCACCCGCAGGGTGATCGCCATCGCCGAGGTGCTGCCCCTCGACGAGGGCGACTTCCAGATCGCCAGCCTTTTCGAGTTCCGCCAGTCAGGTCTCGCCCGGGACGGCAAGATCCTCGGCCAGTCGATCCCGACCGGCCACATCCCCGAGTTCATCCACGACATGCGCAAGCGAGGCCTCGAGGTGGACATGAAGATCTTCGGGACGGAGGTGTAGGGGATGCCGCCGGGAGGCGCGATGGGCGCGGAGCTCGACCTGATGGAGGTCCTGACGTACGCCGTCTGCTTCGCCGCCGTCACCGTGTTCGCGGTGGTCGGGCTCATCCTCTTCAGCAAGGGCTGGCAGTCGTACGAGGAGAAGTACGTCGGGGAGGCGGAGCGGACCATGGAGGCGATGTTCCTCACGATCCCGCCCCAGCACCTGATCTACCTCTCCTTCCTCTGCTTCTTCGTGGTCCTGGTCCTCTTCATCGGGCTCGTCGGCGAACCGGGCCCGGCGGTCGCCCTGGCCGCCGCGGCGGCCGCACTGCCGAAGGTGACGCTTCGCATCCTCAAGAAACGCCGCGACAAGGTGTTCCGCGAGCAGCTCGTCCCCGCTCTCCAGTGCCTGGCGAGCGCCCTCAAGGCCGGGTTCTCGCTTCCGAAGTCCTTCGAGCAGCTCGAGAAGGAATCGAAGAACCCCATGCGCCAGGAGATCCGGATCCTCCTCCAGGAGCTCCGGCTGGGCACGAGCGTCGAAAAGGCGATCGAGAACCTCTACGAGCGGATGAAGAGCGAGGACATGGACCTCGTGGTGAACGCGATCCACATTGCCGGCAAGGTGGGCGGGAACCTCCCGCTGATCTTCAAGCAGCTGGAGGATACGATCCGGGAACGCATGCGGATCGAGGGAAAGGTGAGGGCTCTCACCGCACAGGGGAAGTTCCAGGGGCTCGTGATCGCGGCGCTTCCCATCGTCGTGGCCTTCGCCCTGAACGTCATCTACCCCGAGCTCCTCGCGCCCCTCTTCACGTTCCCCTACGGCTACGCGCTCATCGTGGCCATCCTGGGGCTCGACACGCTGGGCTACTTCATCATCAAGAAGATCGTCTCGATCGAGATCTGAACCCATGGGAATGGAAGTCCTCTACCCGCTCTTTCCGGTCCTCCTGGGACTCTGCGCCGGGATCGCCTTCTTCTCGGCGAATACCCTCGTCCGGGAACGGGTCGAGGAGGTTGGGATCGACCGGAAGGCCGAGACGATCACCGGGAGCAAGTTCTTCCAGTACCTCCTGCCCTTCGTTCAGGTCGCCTCCCACTACATCGCCAAGATCCCCTCCGAGTTCGCCAACGAGGCGCTGGGGTTCGCCGACGAGTCCCTGAAGCGGCTCAGCACGAAGCGGCGGTTCCTCCGGATGATGGGACGGATGCGGGAGGGACTGAAGAAGAGGCTCATCCAGGCCGGCAAGATCGACGTCTTCAGCGCGGACGACATGCTCGGGACCTGCGTCGTGAGTTCGGTCCTCTGGACCCTCATCGGCTTCTACTTCTGCTTCATGCTCGACATCGAGTTGGTCGAGGCCGTGATCTTCCTATCCTTCCTCCTGGGGATCTACTTCCCGGTCCTCTCGCTCAACGGGTTCGTCCGAAAGCGCCAGAAATCGATCCTGCGCGCCCTCCCCTACTCGATCGACCTCCTCTCCCTCTCCATGGAGGCGGGGCTTGACTTCACGACCGCCCTGGGGCGGATCGTGGAACGCCAGCGGGGAACGCCCATCGGGACGGAGCTGGGCGAGATGCTCCGGCGCGTGAAGATGGGGCAGACCCGCAAGGACGCCCTCAAGGACCTCGCCGAACGGACCAAGCTCGACGACGTCGTGAGCTTCGCCAACAGCCTGATCCAGGCCGACGAGCTGGGGACGCCGATCGGAGCGGTCCTGCGCGTGCAGGCGGAGCAGATGCGGACCAAGCGGTTCCAGCGGGCCGAGGAGCAGGCCGGCAAGGCTCCCGTGAAGATCCTCTTCCCGCTCGTGCTTTTCATCATCCCCACGGTGTTCATGGTCCTCTTCGGCCCGATGCTCCTCAAGGCCATGGGGCTCGCGTGAGAGTCTGTGAGAGAATGTGCTTTGAAGGCGAGCGCGAGCGATTTCGCGCGAGATCGAGGCGCGAGGGCGCAGGCGGAGTCTTTTACTCCGCCGAGCCCGAGCAACGAAGAGATCGCGCGAAAGCGCCGCGCGCAGCCCAAATGACATTCTCTCACGGACTCTGAAGGACATGGACGTGAAACGGCTCGTGACCGACGGCGGCGAGGAGATCGCCCACCGGGTCGAGATCGCCGACGGCTTCCTCGAGGTAACCCGCGGGCTCCTGGGACGTCCCTCCCTTCCGGCCGGAGAAGGGATGGCGCTCGTCGGGTGCTGGAACATCCACATGTTCTTCATGAAGTTCCCCATCGACGTCATCTACGTCGACCGGGACATGGAGGTGCTCAAGGTCGTTCCCGAGCTCGCCCCCTGGACGGTCTCCGCCTGTCCGGGGGCCCATTCGACGATCGAGCTCGGCTCCGGGACGCTCGAACGCCGCCCGGTCCGGCGGGGAGAGCGCCTGCACTTCCTCGACCCCGTCGACGCGGCCGGGGCGCGTACGCGCGACCCCGGACGAGGAGGGGGATAAGCCATGGCCGTCGCATGCATCGAGATGGTCTCCGGGCCCGACAAGGGGAAGTCCTATCCCATCGACCCCGTGGCAAAGAAGTTCACGCTGGGCCGGACGGAGAACAACGACGTACGGCTGGAGGGAAAGACGATCTCCCGCCACCACGCCCAGATCAGCGTCCGGAACGGCGACTACGTGATCACCGACCTGGGGAGCAAGAACCGGACCAAGGTCAACGGCGAGCCGATCACGGAGAAGGTGCTCGCGGACGGCGACGAGATCCGGATCGGTTCGAACGTCATGCGCTTCCGCGGCACGCCGTCCGCGCGAGCCTCCGACGAGGGGACCGACGACGGCACCCAGTTCGTGGACATGGGGACGCTGCTCTCGAAAAAGGGATCCCCGGCACCCGCCCGGAAGGCGGCTCTCGATGAGGTGGAGGACGAGGGGACCGAGCAGGTGAACATGGGGGCGCTCGTCAAATCGAAGAGCGGCTCCCCGGCGAAGAAGGTCTCGGCACGCCGGCCCAAGGATGAGCCCGACGAAGACGAGCGGACGAACATCATCGACCAGGCCAAGTTCCTGGGGAAGAGCCGCTCGAGCGTCGCCGAGCCCAAGGCCCCGGGGAAGGCCAAGGCCTCCCGCCCGTCCTCGCCGAACACCCCCCAGAACGTGAGCTTCGCCCGGACGGAAGAGGGCGGCAACATCGAGGAAGGCACCGACCTCCTGAACATGGAGGAGGTGCTGGGCGACTCCGCGCCCAAGGTGCGCGAGATCAGCCCGACCTTCCTCGCCGTCGCGGGCGGCGGCCTCGTGGTCGGGGTACTGGTTTTCATGGTCGTCTGGCAGGCAGTCTTCGCCACTTCCGCCGCGAGCCAGGTCGAGAAGCTCGTGGTCGGACAGAACAAGATCCTCCACCTCAACGCCCGCCCCGACAACCTGCCCACGGCGATCCCGGTAAAGGCCGACCAGGACCTCGTGGGGGTCGAGCAGTTCCTCGT
>JACQVV010000358.1 GCA_016209595.1 Planctomycetota bacterium | reverse complement strand
CGCGAGCGCGCCGCGCAGGTAGTCCGCGAGCGAGTAGAGAGTCACCACGGCAGCTGCTCCGACCAGGACCCGTCCGATCGTTGGAATCGGCAGGGAGCCGAGCCCGATCCAGCCCAGGATCCCGATGCGATGGAAGAGCGAGAGTCCCAGGGTGGTGAGGATCGCGATCCCCTGGGCCCAGGCCTTCACCTTTCCGCTCGTCCGCGCCCCCATGACGTGGTTCTTCGCGGCCGCGAGGATTCTCAGGAAGGAGACGGTCGAGTCGCGGTAGAAGAAGACGAAAACCATCCAGAGGTCGGCGTACCCGGCGGGGTGGGCGTAGAAAGCGAGGAAGACCGAGAAGCGCGCCACGCTGTCGGCGAACGGATCGAAGAGCTTCCCCATGGCCGTCATCTCGCCGCGGCTTCGGGCGAGCTTCCCGTCGATCCCGTCGGTCACCTCGAAGAGGATCGCCACGGCGGTGGCCGGGATGAGACTCCAGAGCGAGTCCGGAGCGGCGAGGAACACGAGGACGAAGACCGGCGCGAGCCCCAGCCGCGCCGCCGTGCAGAGGTTTGCCGCGGTCATCGGAACCCGGACGCCTACGCGGGACACGCCAGCAAGTCGTAGCCCTTCGTCCCGGTGATCCGCGCGTCGACGAAGGTTCCGGGCGGGGTCCGCTTGCCCCTCCCCACGCGGAGCCGGACGACACGGTCGATCCCCGGCGCGTCGTGCTCCGTGCGCGAGATGTGGACGGTCGGGTGCTCGGGGTCGACCTCGTCCACCAGCACCCGGCGGACCGTCCCGACCTCGCGCGCGTTCGCCTCGAAGGCGATCTCCTGCTGGAGCAGCATCACCTCGCGGTGGCGGCGCAGGGTCGTCTCCGGGTCGACAGAAGAGTCCATTCGCGCCGCGGGCGTTCCCTCCTCCAGCGAGAACTGGAAGGCGCCGAGGCGCTCGAACCGCATCTCGCGCAGAAACTCGAGGAGGCCCTGGTGGTCCTCCTCGCGCTCGCCGGGCGAACCCACGAGAATCGTGGTCCGGATGGCGATCCCGGGCACGATCTCGCGGATCCGCCGGAAGAGCGCCGCGGTGCTCTCCCGCGTCATGCGGCGTCCCATGCGTCTCAAAACGTGCGAGCTCGCGTGCTGCGTGGGGACGTCGATGTACTTCGCCGTCCGCTTTCCGCCGGCGATCGCGACGAGGACGTCATCATCCAGATGCGCCGGATAGGCGTAGAGGAGCCGGATCCACTCGACCCCCTCCGCGACTTCGTCGAGGCGGCGTATGAGGTCCCCGAGCGTCCGTCGCCCGGTGAGGTCCAGGCCGTACTCGGTCGTGTCCTGGCCGATGAGGACGAGCTCCTTCGCCCCGTCCCGCGCGAGGCGCGCGGCCTCCTCGAGGATCTCCGCCTCGGGGCGTGATCGGTAGCGCCCTCGGATGCCCGGTATCGAGCAGAACGTGCACGGGTTGTCGCAGCCCTCGGAGAGCCTGAGGTAGGCGTAGTGCCGGGGCGTGAGGAGGAGCCTCGGACCGCCCAGTGGCGCGGTGTCGCGGCCCTCCACGAGAAGCGGCGCCGCGTCCGGCTTCTCGCGAAGGAGCGCCCGCACGAGCTCTCGCAGCCTCCCGTACTCCCCCGGGCCCACGAAGGCGTCGATCTCGGGGATCTCGCGCCGGAGATCCTCCCCGTAACGCTGAACAAGACACCCCGTCGCGACCACGACCGGGCCGCCGTTGCCGTTCGCGCTTGCCTTCTTGAGGGCGGAGATCTCCACGAGCGTCTCGACCGACTCCTTCTTCGCCCCGTCGATGAAGCCGCAGGTGTTGACGAGGATCACGTCCGCGTGATCGTAGGACGGCGTGGGCACGAAGCCGTCGAGCGAGAGGTCCGCGAGGATCCGCTCGGAGTCCACGAGGTTCTTCGGACACCCGAGCGAGACGAGGGCGATTTTGGGCTGTTCCTGGATCATCGGCGGGCCGTGGGCAGGGATGAAGCCAACGTAAACCACCGCCGCCCACGATTGCAAGCCGCTTCTACGTCGCTACTTCGTGTCCTTCGGGGCGTGGGTCCGGCGCTCGTGGAGGGCGAAGAGGATCCCGATCCCGCCGCCGACGCACGCGAAGATCGCGATCGCGATGTGGAAGACCGCGCCCAACCTCACCGCGCTCAACAAGACGATGGACGCGAAGATCGCGATCGCGATGAGGGACACATTTAGGGAGGTGGCCCCGCGCCTCGCGCGGGACGCGGCGAAGGAGCTCATCTTCATGTTCAACGGATCCATTCGATCAACATCCCGATCGCGAGAAGGAGTGCCATCAGAAGGACGGTCACGGCAGCCCACTCGGCTGATAGTTTATCCTCGATCAAGCTGTCCAGCCACCCGAAGACCCCTACGAGCACGGAAGCTTCCCTGAAGAACTCCCCCGCCATCTCCGCGAAGGTCTTTTTCTCGGCCGCCATGTCGCTCTACTCCGCCTCCGCGGTGGCCGTCTGGCGCGCCTCCCAATCGTCCAGCGTCATCAGGATTTCCCGGGACTTCGAGCCGCGGTGAGGGCCGACGATCCCGACGTCCTCCATCGCGTCCACGAGGCGGCTCGCGCGCGAGTAGCCGATCTCGAACCGGCGCTGGAGGAGCGTCGCCGAGCCGCGCTTCGTTTCGAGCACGACGCGGACGGCCTGGTCGAAGAGGGGATCGACGTCGCTCGGGTCGAGCGAATCGAGGTGCCGGTTGGGGTCGAGCTCGCTCGAAAACTCCGGCGAAGCCTGGGCGGTGGCCCAGTGGAGGATGCCGCGGATCTCCTTGTCCGACATGAACGTCCCCTGGCAGCGGATGGGGTCGCTCGTGCCCGGCGCGAGAAAGAGGAGGTCGCCGCCCCCGAGGAGCTTCTCGGCGCCGTTCACGTCGAGGACGATTCGCGAGTCGCTCTTGGAGTTCACGCGGAACGCGATCCGGGAGGGGAGGTTCGACTTGATGAGGCCGGTGATGACGTCGGCGGAGGGGCGCTGCGTCGCGACGATGAGGTGGATCCCGATCGCGCGCGACTTCTGCGCGAGGCGGATGATCGAGTTCTCGACTTCCTTGCGCGCGACCATCATCATGTCGGCGAGCTCGTCGATCACGAGCACGAGGTAGGGGAGGTGCGCCGGGTAGGCGTCGGGCTCCTCGCCCCGGGCCTCGAAGCGGCGCCGCCGGTCTTTCTCGGAGAGGTCGTTGTACTCCTCGATGTTGCGGACGGCGGCGTCCTTGAGGACCCGGTAGCGCTCGTCCATCTTCTCGACCGCCCACTCCAGGACCGCCGAGGCGCGGTTCATCTCGGTGACCACGGGGGTGAGGAGATGGGGGACGTTCTTGTAGGCCGCGAGCTCGACCATCTTGGGGTCGATGAGGATGAGCTTCACGTCCTGGGGCGCGTGGCGAAGGAGGAGGCTGCACACGATCGTGTTGATGCAGACCGACTTCCCGGAGCCTGTCGTCCCGGCGATCAGGAGGTGGGGCATCTTGACGAGGTCGGGGACGAGGGGGCCCCCGTTGTTCATCTTGCCCAAGAAGAGCGGGATCCGGGGCGCCGCGGACCGGACGGCGGGAGAGGCGACGAGGTCCCTCGCCCGGACGATCTCCTTCTCGACGTTCGGGATTTCGACCCCGACCGTCCCCTTGCCGGGGATCGGAGCCTGGATGCGGATCGAGGGCGCCTTGAGAGCCATGGCGAGGTCGTTGGCGAGCGCGGTCACCGAGCTCACCTTGATCCCGGCGGCGAGGTCGAGCTCGTAGAGCGTGACGATCGGGCCGCGGTCCATGTGGACGACCTTCGCGTCGATCTTGAAGTTGGCGAGCGCCGCCTCGAGGATCTTCGACTTCTCGAAGCAGTGGACTTCCCCACGGAGGGGATCGATCCTCTCGGGTTCCTCCAGGAGCTCGACCGGCGGGAGCGAGAAGGGAGAGCCGGGAGCGGGAAGAGGAACCGAGAGGAGGTCGGTCTCCGAGGTATCGGCGTCCCCGGGGAGGCCCGTCTCCTCCGCGTCCTCGCCGTCGCCTCCCAGGCCCAGCATCCGCGTGATCCGGGAGGTCGTCCGGCGGATGGAGGCGGTGACGCGCTCCTTCTTCTCGGTCTTTTTCTTGTCAGGGGCCGCGCATGCGCGCTCCGACTCCTGCCCGATCTTGTCGGTCTTCCGGCGCTCCTCGTCCGTCTTCTTCGCTTCTACTTCGCGCATCGCCCGGCGCCGGGCCGATTCCTCGCGGCGCCGCTCGCGCTCACACGCGAGCTCTTCCTTGTCCCGGGCGAGCTTCGCCTGGAACTCGGCCTCGCCGGCGTCGGCGCGCCTCTTCTCCTCGGCCTCCCTCGCCTCGCGGTCCGCGTGGCGCTCCTGGGACTCGACTTTCCGGTCCTCGCGCCAGGCCGAGATCCGCAGCGCCACCCTCGCCCCGACGTGCCGGGCGAACGGGACGAGACCATGTGCGAGCCGGCGCGCCGCGGCGAAGACGAGCGCGTCCGTGGCCAGGATGAGGGAGAGACCGGCGACGACGAAGAGGACGAGGAAAGTGCCGACCTGGCTGAACTTGCGAAGGAGCAAGTCGGAGACGCCGATCCCCAGGATTCCGCCCCAGGTGGGCCAGCGCGTGGACTCGCCGGGCCCGAGAAGACTTGCCAGGGCGGCGATCGAGACGAGGAAGAGAGCCGACCCGAAGAGGCGCGAGAGGACGTCCTCGACCTTCAGGCGAAAGAAGAGGACCGCGCTCCAGGCCGAGACGAGGCCCAGGAGGAGGTACGCGGTCGGACCGAACCACAGGAAGAGGGCCTGGCTCGTGCGGGCGCCCACGACGCCGCAGTGGTTTGCGAGCTCGGCCCGGGGGTCCCGCGGAAAGACGTTTCCCGCGTAGTCGTCGGGGTCGTAGCTCGCCAGGCTCGTCAGGACGAAGGCGACCGCTCCGAACAGAAGGAGGGCGAACGCCTCGCGCCATTTTTCCACCCGTATCGCTCCTTCCATCTGCCTAGGGTCCCACCGGCCGGAAGGCACGGAGCTCGTCGAGGATCCGCTCCACGGCGGCCATCCTCCCGACGCCGACGTCCCCGCAGGCGAGCCGCCCCTCCTCGGGCTCGAGGATCCGGTAGCCCGCGTCCCTGAGCGTCTGGACGTTCCTCTGCACGATCCGGTTGGCGTACATCCGCGTGTTCATGGCGGGCGCGAACCAGATGGGGCAGGTGAGCGTTAGAAGGACGGTCGTGAGCGCGTCATCGGCGATCCCCGCCGCGACCTTGCCCAGGACGTTCGCCGTCGCAGGCGCGACGATCGCGAGATCAACAGAGCGCGCTTGCTCGATGTGGCCATAGACCTCCGCTTGGGCCGGCTCGAAGAGATCGACCAGGACCGGCCGGCCGCTCACCGCCCGGAACATCTCCGGCGAGACGAGCCGGGTCGCGGCTTGGCTCATCACGACCCTCACCGTCACCCCTTCCTTGACGAGCCCGCTCGCGAGGTCGAGGCCCCGGTGGATCGCGACGCTGCCCGTGATCCCGAGGCATACTTCGCGCAGATTCAAGAGGTGCTCCGCTGTCTGTGAAACCTGGAACTATATACCCCACGTTTTGGGCGATTCAAAATACTGGCACGCTCGGGCGAAACCGTGCCAGAACCGCGGTCTGCGCGCAGGGCTACGTCACGATAAACCCGTGCAGCCGTCGTGGACGTGAACGTGGTCGTGGACGTGGTCGGCTTTCGGTAGTTCGATCACGACCACGACCACGAGAGGGCGACTTGCATGAGAAGGACGGGACCGTGGGTCTACGTGGGACGCAGGCGGGACTCGAGGTAGCGCCGGATCTCGTTCGTGCAGCGCTCGAGGTCGTCGTTCGTCGAGACGAAGTCGTAGGTCGAGGCGAGGTCGAGCTCCTCCCGGGCGCGTGCGAGCCGTCGCGCGGTGGAGGAGGGATCCTCAGTCTTCCTTCCCTTGATGCGGCGCTCGAGTTCCTCGAAGCATGGCGGGCGGATGAAGACGTAGATCGCGGGCCACCCGAGCGACCGGATCGAGGCCGCGCCCTGCACGTCCACGTCCAGGAGCGGGACGCCGCCTCTCTCCAGGGCCTCCATGACCTCCTGCTTGAGCGTGCCGTACCGGTTGCCGTGGACAACCGCATGCTCCAGGAACTCGCCGCGCCGGACGCGCGACTCGAAATCGCTCTCGGAAAGGAAGTGGTAGTCCACGCCCTCGCGCTCTGCCGGTCTGGGTGGACGGGTGGTGGCGGAGACGCTGAAGACGAAGCGCGAGTCCTGGAGGAGGAGGTCGCGGACTGAGGTCTTCCCGACCCCCGCGGGGCCGGACAGGACGACCAGCAAGTTTGCGGAAGGACGCCCGGTTGAGGACGCTTCGGGCGAGTTCATTCGATGTTCTGGAGCTGTTCCTTGATCCGCTCCAGGTCCGCTTTCGCGTCGATCACCGCGCGGGACGCCTCGGGGTCGTAGGTCTTCGACCCGAGGGTGTTCACCTCCCGGAGGATCTCCTGGACGACGAACTCAAGCTTCCTTCCCGCCGCCCCGCCCTCCGCCTCGGCCGGCGAGTCGAGGAGGCGGAAGTACTGGTCGAAGTGGCTCGCGAGACGGTCGAGCTCCTCCGTGACGTCGGACCGGTCGGCGTAGAAGACGAGCTCCCGGGCGAGGTCTTCTGCCGAAATCGCGACCCCCTCGCGGGCAAGGGTCGAGTCGAGGCGCTGGCGGAGGCGTTCGCGGAAGGCGGCGAGATGGGCCGGGGCTCGGGCGCGGACGCCCGAGAGCGCCCGGCCGATCGCCTCCCCCCGCGCGCGGAGCTCGGTCCGGAGGGCGGTCCCTTCCGTCTCGCGCATCGCGACGAGATCGGCGAGCGCAAGGTCAAGCGTCTCGATGACCCTCGGCCAGTCGCGCGCCACGAGCTCCTCGGGTATCTCGGCCGGGACGAGGAGCCCCTCGTGGGAGAGAAGGCTCGCCGCGTCGATCACGAGGTCCCGCCCTAGCTCGCGCGAGGCCTCGGCGATGTCCGAGAGGAGCGCGGCGAGCGCGGCCCGGTTCACCCGGAAGGGAGCCTCCCGGCCGGCGGGCGCGTAGTCAAGCGTCAGGTGGATCGTGCCGCGGTGGACCGACTGCCGGACGCGGCCGAGGATCTCTTCCTCCCGGGAGAGAGGCACCCCCGACAGGCTCGCCGTGATCTTCAGGAACCGGCTGTTGAGCGAGCGGATCTCGACCTCGATCGACGCCTCGGTGTACTCCCTCCGCGTCCGGGCGTACCCGGTCATGCTCCTCATGGCGGGGACTAGGAGGTGTCACAAAATAATTGGCTCATTATGGACGGCCCTCGTCGCCGCTGGCTTCGTTGCTTCGGACTCGGCGTAGCTGGGCTACGCCCTCGTCCTCGCGCCTCGCCAGCGCCAACGATCATCCGCCCACAATGGCCACTATTTTGTGACACCTCCTTACTCTCCCTCGCCCTCCGAGCTCTCCTCGCTCTCGGCCGCCTTTTCCTCCTCGCCTCCGCGGATCCGGGGGACATTGAGGAGGATACCCAGACCCAGGAAGAAGATGGCGAGGTAGGTGATGAGCTTGTCGAGCTGCTTCGCCGCCTTGACTCCGAACGTCGCCTCGCCGCCGATCCCGGCGAACGCGCCGGAGAGCCCGCCTCCCTCGCCCTTCCGGAGGAGGATGAAGCCGACCATGACGAGGGTGACGAGGATGTAGAGGCCGAGAAGGACGTAGAACATGGTGTTTTTCCGGCAAGGAGGGGAGGGGGCCGCTGGCACGACCCTTGCTTCGCAAGGGGAGTGGGTGCGGCGAAGAGGGGGAGGGGGTCGTTCCCCTCCCCCTAACATTGCTAGCAAGGCGGTGACGATCCCTTGACGATAGCAGAGAACGACTCCGCGTCCAAGCTCGCGCCTCCGACGAGGAGCCCGTCCACGTCGGGCTGCCCGACGAGGGAGGCGGCGTTGTCGGGCTTGACGCTTCCGCCGTACAGGATGCGGGTTGCCTCGGCCGTATCGCTGCCGAAACGCTCGGCGAGCTGGCGGCGGAGGAACGCGTGGGCCTCGCTCGCGGTCTGGGGCGTGGCGGTCCTTCCGGTGCCGATCGCCCAGACCGGTTCGTAGGCGATCGTGACCCGGGGCATGTCGCGCCCTCCCACGACCTCCAGGCCGGCCGCGAGCTGGCGCGCCAGGACCTGTTCGGTCCGCCCCGCCTCGCGCTCGTCGAGCTTCTCCCCGACGCAGAGGATCGGGTCCAGGCCGTGGTTCAGCGCGGCATGAACTTTCTTGTTCGTCTGGACGTCCGTCTCGCCAAAGACGTGCCGGCGCTCGGAGTGCCCCACGAGGACCATCCGGCACCCGGCCTCGCGGAGCATCGCGCCCGAGACCGCGCCCGTGAAGGCCCCCTCGGCCTCCCAGTGGAGGTCCTGCCCTCCCAGACGGACCGGTGAACCGGAGAGCGCCTCGGCCACGGCCAGGAGATAGGGATACGGGGGGAAAACGGCGACGTCGACCGCCGCCGCTCCCTCGCGCGTGCGCCGCGCGACCTCGCGGGCGAGGGACCTCGCCTTCTCGACGGTGAGGTTCATCTTCCAGTTGCCGGCGACGAGGATCCGCCTCATGGGGCGGCAAATCCAGTGGACAGGGAGCAGTGGTCAGTGGTCAGTGTAAGGAAGAAGCCCTTTTTCCTTTCACTGATCACTGACCACTGACCACGGATCACTGGTTCCCCACCTTCCAGTAGACGATCCGGGTCCTCTTCTTGCCGCGCTCCAGGACGAAGTACGCGCGCTTGGCGAGGCCGTCGGTCGTGGCGACGGCCGTGACGCCGAAATTCGTGCTCGTGACGGTGATGCGGGGCTTCAGGACGTCAAAGACCGTGGTCTTTTTCTCCCCTCCCTCGCTGGGTTGGCCCTCCTCCTTCTTCTCCTCCTCCGTGCCTTCGCCGGATTTCTTCTCACCATCGCCGGCATCGGTCGCCTGGACCTCCTGGTCCATCCCCTGGACGCTCTTCACGTCGTCGAGCGACTTGAAGGGCTGTCCTTTGCCGGAAGAGCTTCCATCTCCCGTGCCCTCCCCTTCGCCGGAGGTCTTTCCCGAGCCCGAGGTCTTCCCCGAGCCCGAGGTCTCGCCCGAGCCGGAGGTCTCGCCCGAGCCGGAAGTCTTGCCCGAGCCCGTGGTCTTGCCCGAGCCGGAGGTCCCCTTCGGCCCCAGCGTCGAAGACCCCTCGCCGCCGCCGCGGGCGTTGACGATCTCCTGCGCGAGCGCCTCCGGGTCATCGACTCCCTTGGGCAGGATCGCCTGGATCACCTCTTTGGGGGCCGTGTTCATGTTGACCTTGCCGCTCGAGTGGATCGTGAGGAACTCGACGAGCCCCGGGACCTTCCGGTCGCCTTCGGGCTTCCCGTAGAGGATCTCGTCCGTCACGCCTGCGACGAACTGGAGCTCCTCGATCGCGAGGATCGGGATCTTCGAATCGGGGATCGGAGTCACTGTCGTGTCGGCAGGCTGGCCGCCCTTCTTGACCATCCAGTCCTGGATGTCCCGCGCGAGGTCAGCGGGGACCACCCCCGACTCCTGCGGCAAGACCAGACCGAGCAGCGTCTCCAGCTCGGCCCTCGCCGCGTCGCGCTTGGCGGTCTCCTCCTCGGAGCCCTCGACGAGGCGAGACAGGTTCCACTTCCTTTCTTCGTCCACGACCGTGATCGAGAGTTTCGTCTCGCCGAGGCCGTCGTCGATCTTCTTCGCCCATGGGTCGAGGATCGTGTGGTAGACCTTCTCGGCCTCGCCCTTGTCCGAGCCCGAGCCCGAACCGGAATCTGGGCTGTCCGGCGACTCGCCTCCTGGCCCGATCGCCCCTTCTCCGGAGCTCCCGTCCGACCCGGGGCTTCCCCCATCCCCAGAGGACCCTCCGTCGTTGTTGATCTTCGCCGTGACGTCGAGCCGCGCGATCACCATATTCCCCGCGCTCCGGAGCGCCACCTCGTTGGCGAGGTCCGCCGCGTGGTTCGCCGCCGAGCGGTGGTCGAGGGAAGTCGTGTACGCGAGCTGGGCGACGATCACGACGAGGACGGCCAAGACGAGCAGCGTGAGGATGAGGGCGATCGCTCGCCCGGGCGGCGTGGTTCGCATGCCGAGATTATACGCCCTTCGCCGGTTTGACACGTCTCCCGGCCGCCGTTATAGTCCCCATCTTTTCTAAGTCCATGAAGATCAAAGGGGAGAGGTGACCCATGGGGGAAGGCTCGGCGGTCAAGACCGCGTTCCAGTTCCTCTTCTATGTCTTCTTCACCGCCTGCCTCGTGTTTGTCTTCCTCCAGAACAACGACACGCAGCGCAAAGTCGGGGAGCTCCGGGACGCCGACGACGAGCGGAAGACCACGCTGATGGAGATCCTCCAGCTGGTCAAGATGGGCGGGATGGCGAGCGCGGGAGGGGACCAGACGGCGGTCTACAGCGCCGAGGACGCACTCAAGTTCGGTGCAAGGATCCGGGTGAGCTACGGCAACGACCCCGCGACGATCGATCCGATCACGGGTACCGACACGACAAGCCAGGAATTTCGCGAGTTTGTCTGCGAATACCTGGCCCAGCGCAGGGTGCAGAACCCGGAGGAGTGGGAGGCGAACCTGGCCGAGAGCTGGGAGCAGTCCGAGGACGGGAGGACGATCACCGTCCACCTGCGGAAAAACGCGATGTGGCACCGGGTGCGCTCGCCGACAAGACATATCTTCGAGCCGGAGCCGTTCGACGCCGCGGACGTGATCTTCACCTGGACGATCGTCCAGAGGAACACTCACGTCAAGTGCGACCAGCTGAGGCCGTACCTCGAACTCTTCGACCGCGTCGAGAAACTGGACGATCACACGGTTGTGTTCCACTGGAAGGAGACCTACTTCAAGGCGCTCGACACGGTGCTCAACCTCTTCGAGATCGTTCCCGAGCACTTCTTCACTGCCGACGAGGACGGAATGCCGCTCCCCGGCGTCGAAGACATCACATCCGCGGAGTTCGGCAGGGCGTTCAACGAGCACTGGTCGAACAAGGAGCACCTCTGCGGCACGGGCCCGTACGTCCTGGAGAAGTACGACCGGCAGGAAGGGATCGTCGTCAAGGCGACGAACCGCGACTATTACGGGAAGCGGGCCTACCTCGATCGGGTGCTGTACTATCGGGTACCGGACGACAACACGAGCTACCTCAAATATATCGGCGGCGAGCTCGACGCCCGCACGATGAGAGCTCGAGAGTACACGGGAAAGTTCAAGGACGAACCGCGGCTCAAGAACGAAGAGCTCAAGGTTGACCTCTACGACTATCCCGTCTACCGCTTCATCGGCTGGAACCTCCGGAAGCCTCTGTTCCAGGAGAAGCGCGTGCGCCAGGCCCTCACGCATGGCGTGAACCGGAAATTCTTTTGCGAGAAGATCTTCCACGGACTGGCGCTCCCCCAGGACGGTCCGTTCTTCATCAAGGGATCCTCGAACAGCCCGAACGTGAAGCCGTTCGAGTACGACCTCGACAAGGCCCGCGAACTTCTCAAGGAGGCGGGGTGGGCGGACGAGGACGGGAATGGCGTCCTGGAGAAGCGCCTGGGAGGCGAGAAGACGGAGTTCGCGTTCAACCTGCTCATCTACGCCGACAGCCCCGAGTTCCTGGCGATCGCCGAGACGATCCAGGCCGACTACCGGAAGCTCGGCATCAAGATGGACGTCTCTCCCGTGAAGTGGGAGGTGATGCTCCCCAAGGTCGACAACTTCGACTTCGACGCCTACATCATGGGCTGGGGACTCGACTTCCTGCCCGACCCGGCTCAGCTCTGGCACTCGAAGTACGCGGACACGAAGGGGAGCTCCAACGCGGTAGGCTGGAAGGACCCGAAAACAGACGAGCTGATCGACAAGATCCAGAGGACGCTCGACCCGGCGGAGCGCCAGAAGCTCTACTGGGAGTTCCACGAGAACCTCTACGAGCACCAGCCGTACACCTGGCTCTTCTACGACCAGTTCATCGCGAGCTGGGACGCCCGCTACGAGGGAATCGAGTTCTTCGACACGGGGATTCGCCCGAGCCGCGATCGCAGGGAGTGGTATCTCCCGATCGCGAAACGATAGCTACGGCCGTCCCCGTCCATGTGGACGTACCTCCTCAAGCGGCTCCTCCTCATGTTCGTGACCCTCTTCGGGGTCACCGTCGTCAACTTCGTCATCATTCACCTGGCCCCGGCCGGAAGGCCCGGGGGGGCGAGGAGCGCCGAGGACTTGCAGCGCGGGCTCACCGCGACGGGCCAGCTCTCCAACGAGGAGCAGTTCCGGAAGGAATACAAGCTCAACAAGCCGATCATCCTGAACACGCGGCCTTTCTCCGATTACTCGGACGAGGTAGGGGAGGGCGTCGGGATCCGCGCGTCCGCCGAGGCTCCGGCGCTCTGGGAGAGTCTCGCGGATCTTCGCGAACGCTCCCAGGCGGGCGAGGACCTGGACGACGCGCTCGACCGGGTCGAGTCCTACGCGGATCGATGGAACCTCAAGACGCTGGCCGACGCAGCGCGCTATGTCGCCGTGGACCTGAGCTGGTACGAGCTCTATGACCTCTACCGCGGCACGGTCACGACGGTTGCCGAGGAGGCAAGAAAACGCGCCGTGGAACTGGAGAGGTGGGTCGTCCCGCATCTCTACGGGTCTCTCCTGGAGAGCCGAGATCCCGTCCTGGGGTTCCTCGTCGTCCTCGTCGCGGGTCGCCACTACCCGGGCGAGCCGTGGGCTCTCGGGGAGGGCGATCGTCCGGATGAGATCCTCGCCAAGCTCCGCCAGTTCGAGACCTGGTGGAAGGAAGAGAGCGGCGGGCAGGGACGTCCCGGGGACGGGTCCGCGGCGCGCTGGCTCGATGAGGCCTGGGGGACTCTCTACCATCTCGACCTCCAGCTGCAGGTCTACTTGCGCCTGAAGACGCTCGAGCTCTTCGCCGAGGAACGGCTGGATCTCAAGGGGGCCGATGTGCCGGCCGACCAGAGGAAGGACTGGGAGGACCGCCGGCGCGATCACGCGTCGAAGGCCCTGGCGAAGAAGGAGGAGATGGACGCCGCCCTCACGGGGAACGGAGTCGCGCTCGACGAGGCGAGATTGCGTGAGGAACTCCTGCGGGACCGCGCTCGCACCCTCGATACGGTCCGGTGGCGAATCCTCCAGCAGGTTGCGCGGGCCATGGTCGGCCGTGGGGAACAGCAGCTAGGCCGGGCCGCGGTGGGGGAGCTCGCGGAGGTCTACCTCCGCCGTCGCGACCCGCAGGTCCTCACGGTGGTCGTCAACTCCCTGGCACAGATCCTTGAAGCCGAGAACAAGTACGCGATCTTCGAGGACGTTGGTTCGCAGAACACTCCCAAACGCGTCCGTCGCTGGCAGGAATCCGCAGCGGAAAAAGTGGACTACTGGGAGGACCGCTGGGCGGAGGAGAAGGGCGAATACGAGTATTCCGCGCTCGAAAAAGTCCGCGATCTGTTCGCCGACACGCAGTACGCGAACTACATGAGTCGCATCGTCCGGCTGGATCTAGGGAGAGCGATCCGGCGGCGCAACCCGTTCGCAGTCGTGGATCTGGGCAAGGCGATCCGGCAGGACAACCCGGAAGCCAACGATCTCATCTGGGAGCACTTCCAGGTCTCGTTCCTCCTCATGCTGGTCTCGGACATCCTGATCTACGCCGTCGCCATCCCGGTGGGGATCTTCTCGGCCGTACGCCAACGTTCGATACCGGACATGTTGGCCACGGTCGTCCTCTTCGTCCTCTACTCGATCCCGAGCTACGTCGCGGCGGTCTTCCTGATCCTCTGGTTCGCTGCCGGGCGGCCCTGGAAGATCTTCCCCACGGACCGGCTTCACGGCACGGACGCGGACAAGATGACCACGATCCAGTACGTCCTGGACGCGGCGCACCACATGGTGCTCCCCGTCTTCTGCCTCACCTACGGCGCTCTGGCGAGCGTTTCCCGCTACGCCCGCGTCGGAATGCTCGACGTGATCCGCCAGGACTACGTCCGGACGGCCCGCGCGAAGGGGCTCCCCGAGCGCGTGGTGATCCTGAAGCACGCGCTCCGCAACGGGCTCATCCCGCTCATCACGATCTTCTCGAGCCTCCTCCCCATCCTGGTCTCGGGGAGCGTCATCATCGAGACGATCTTCTCGATCCAGGGAATGGGCTACCTCGCCTTCCACTCGATCTTCGAGAAGGACTACACCACGCTCATGGGGATCAACCTCATCACCGCCGTCCTGGTGATGGTGGGGATCCTGATCTCCGACTTCCTCTACGCGGTCGTCGATCCGCAGATCACCTTCGACTAGGTGCGCCGATGACCACAGGAAACCCTGGAACCGTCCTGTCCGAGGAGAAACGCCGCGAGATCAACGAGGTTCTCGCCGAGCGTACGATCGACTACGCCGAGATCGTCTGGGGGCAGTTCAAGAAGAGTCGTGTTGCCGTCTTCGGGCTGGCGGTGATCGCGCTCTTCTTCGCGGTCGCGATCTTCGCGCCGCTCCTCGCCTGCCATGTTCCGTTCTCATACGTGAACGACGGGAGGATCGAACTCCCGTGGTATCGATACCTCGTGAACATGGAGTACTCGGTCGACTACACCTTCAACATGGCGATGTTCCTCGCCCTCGCGTGGATCCCCACGGGAGTGGCCGCGGCGCGGCTGGGGCGACGGGCGAGCGGGCGCGCGGCCTTCCTCCGCTGGCATCTCGCGCCCGTCGCTGTCTTCCTCCTGACGACCGTCGTGCTGCAGCTCGGGGGCGCCGGGGGCGACAAGGGCGCGAACTCTTGGATCGGCCTGTCTCTCCAAAGCGGCTTCCTCCTGGCGCTCGCCTGGGTGGGGAACGGTCTCGTCCGCTGGCGCACGAGCGTGGGGAAGAAGACTCCCCGGCGAACGATCCAGTGGCAGCTCTTCGTCTTCGTCCTTGCGCTGGCCCTGGCGGGGGGAGCGTTCCGCGTCCCGCGATTCGGCGGGATCGATCGACCCAACGTGCTCCATTCGACCTACGACCTCACCGACATCGGAAACGAGGACATGTTCAAGTCGGAGGAGTTCGCGGGGCGTGGATTCTGGCCGCCGATCCGGCACTCCTTCCGCGACCAGGACAGGGAGCACGCCCTCGTTGGGCCCGGGGAGTACGGGCACGTGCTCGGGGCCAACGCGAGCGGCTACGACGTACTCACCCAGCTCATTTACGGAACGCGCGTGGCGCTCACGATCGGGTTTGTGGGCGTCGGGATCTACCTCGCGATCGGCACGATTCTCGGAGCGCTGGCGGGCTATTTTGGCGGATGGGTGGACATCGTGATCAGCCGGTTCATCGAGATCATGATGACCTTTCCGTCGTTCTTTCTGATCATGATCCTGGTCGGCCTCCTCCAGTTCAATCCGGAGGTGAGGGCGCTCGTGCCGCCGATATTCCTCATCATGTTCGTGATCGGGATCGTGAGCTGGACGGGAGTCGCCCGACTCGTCCGTGGGGAGTTCCTGAAGCTCCGGGGCCGCGACTTCGTCGTCGCCGCGCGGGCATTGGGAGTCTCAAACCTCCGGATCATCTTCCGGCACATCCTCCCCAACGCGATCGCGCCGGCGCTCGTCGCGGCGACATTCGGGGTTGGCGGGGCGATCCTCACCGAGGGGGCGCTCTCGGTCCTCGGGATCGGGATCGACCCTCCGGTGCCGTCCTGGGGGAAGATGCTTCGCAACGGGTACGACGAAGGCCTCCTGTGGCTTCTCTGGCCGCCGGCGACGATGATCCTCGTCACCGTGTTCGCTTACAACCTGGTGGGTGAGGGACTGCGCGACGCCCTCGACCCGCGCCTGAGGAAGTGATGGGCTCGGACGGCGTCCTGCTTTCGGTCGAGGACCTGGCGACCTACTTCTATACCGACGAGGGGGTGGCGAAGGCGGTCGACGGGGTGAGCTTCCGGAT
>JACQVV010000357.1 GCA_016209595.1 Planctomycetota bacterium | reverse complement strand
GGCACGACCCTTGCTTCGCAAGGGGAGTGCCGGCGGTAGGAAGGGGGAGGGGGCTGTTCCCCTCCCCCTGATGTCGATGCTATCAACGGCGACTGCCCATACAGTGCTAAATTCACGGTTCGGTTTGATTTCGCCACGTCGTGTCGTAGACTGCGAATAGACCGGCCTGATGTGGTGGCGGTGGAGAAAGGTCGTAGGGGGGTCGGGGAGTCGAGGTTCCCTCCGGTTCTTTCTCGAGGCGCTTTCCATGCATCGCCGGCATTGTCTTCTCGCCCTTGCGGCCGCGATCCTGGGCACCGCGCCCCTGGTGGCCCAGGAAGTCTCGCCTCTCGTCCTGCGCCGGACCGTCGCGGAGGATCCGCTTCGCGTCCATGTCCTTCCGGAGCGCCTGGTCGAGGTCGGCGGGTACGTCTTGCCCGAAGCGGCGCTCCTCGCGGAGGTGGCGCACCTCCCTGCCCGGGGCCTCGTCGTCATCACGAGCGAGCAGGGCGTTCCCTGGGAGCGCGACACCCGGCTCCGGGAAGCCTTCGTGGAATCGGGCCGCCCGCGGGACGTTGTCTTCTCCCTCCCCGAGACGATGGCGGAGGTCGTGGGCGAGCGCTGGATCGGGCCCACCGAGGAGCTCGAACGCGAGGTCTCGGCCTGGGTCGTGACCCTGGGCTCCGGGGTCTGGACCGAGCGCGAGTCGGCCACGCGCATCCTCGCCAACCTCGGCCAGCCGGCCCTCCCGTACATCCGTGGCGCTCGATCAGAGACGGACGACCTCGAGGTCGAGTGGCGCCTCGACACCGTGATCCGGACGCTCGGCGAGCAGATGGCGCTCCGGCAGGGCTTCCTCGGGATCGCCTATCACTACAAGAGCCTGGAGGGAGTCCCGGCTGAAAAGCGCGGCCGCGCGGAGGTAGGCGCAATCGCTATCCAGCAGGTGATCCAGGGGACCGAGGCCCAGCGGGCCGGGCTCATGGCCGGCGACCTCGTCTTCGAGATGAACCGGAAGCCCGTCGGCAATCCCTACGGGACCGCTCGGATCACTCGTATCTTCGAGGGGCTTCGCAAGGGTCAGACGGTCTCGCTCTCGGTCCTGCGCGACGGCGTCGAGATCACGATCCCCGCGACGATGGGGGCCTGGCGGGAATAGCAGCCTGTGGAAGAAGTGCTTCGGAGGCGAGCGCGAGCTATTTCGGCCGAGATCGAGGCGCGGACCCGCTTCGCGGGTGCCCCCCAGGCGTAGCTCTGCTACGCCGCGCCCGAGCAACGAAGAGATCGGCCGAAAGAGCCGCGCGCAGCCAGAATGACTTTTTCCACAGGTTGCTAGCCCTACCTCCAGTCGAACGTGACCTCCAGGCGGCTCCCGGCTGCGACGACGAGCTCCATCGCCCCCTCGGGAGGCGGCCGGTCGCTGCGGGAGAGGGTATAGGTTCCCGTCGCGAGCCCCTCGATCCGGAAGCGGCCGGACCCGTCGGTCTCGGCCGCCTTGAGAAGGGGGCCGGCGAGAGCCACGGTGGCGCCGGCAACAGAGTCGCCTTCGGGGCCGAGCAAGACGCCCTGGATCACGGCGCCGTCCTTGAGGGCTACGCGGATTTCGGCGATGGCGGGACGCGCGAGGGCGGGCGCGTAGAAGTCGTGGTAGACCGAGAACGCCTCGGTTCCCGCTTCCAGACCCGAAATCCGGAACCTCCCGTCCGCGTCAGTCCAGCCCAGGACGCGCTCCCGCGCCTCGGACCCGACCGGGTCGAAGTTCGAGAGATCGGTACCTCGGACCAGGACCGCGCCGGGCACGGGCTCCCCCGTCGAGGCCGAGACCACGATTCCGCGAACGATCGGTCCCGGGTCGAGCCGCACCTCGATCTCGCGCCCGACCCAGTCGGCAGGAGAGAAGGGCTCGATGCTAGCGGGCCGGTAGCCCGTCGCGATCACTTCCAGGCGGTAGATCCCCTCCGGGACGCCGGTGAGGACGAAACGCGCATCCTCGCCGGCCTCGAAGACCTCGGAGACGACAGGCTCGGGCGGACTCTTGCCGCCGGGCTGGTCCGCGACGAGGCGCACGGTGAACGCGGCGAGCTCTTCCGGGCGCTCGATCGCCTCCGGTCCGTGTTCGTGTCCTTCATGACCCGCCGCCGAGAGACCGAGGAGCTCCACCCGGCCGGAGAGCGAGAAGCGCCGGCGCAGCACGAGCCGCACGGGGCCTTTCTCGGGGGCGAACATCTCCGGATCGGATGGCGCGTATCCAGGCGCCATCGCGCGAAGCCGCACCGGTCCCGGCGCGAGCGAACGGAGTTCGAAGGAACCGTCGAACGTCGTCCATGCCGAGGCGAGAGGCCCTTCGGGAGCTCCCGCCACCGTCTGCTCGGCGACGACGAGGGCGCTCGCCACGGGCGATCCTCCGGGATCGGTCACCTGTCCGGCGAGGGCCTGGCCGGGCTCGAGCCGGACCTCGAGAGGGAGCTCGCGCATGGGTGCCCCCTCGGGGATTTCGAGCGACGTAGCCGAGGGACGGTAGTCGGGGTGCAGGAAGAGAAGGGGGACAGTTCCGGGAGGGAACGGTCCGGCGCGGAACCGCCCCTGGGCGTCCGTCGCGAGTTCCATCCCGGCCGGCCGCGCCTCTCCAAGCCAGTGACCCGTGAGGTCAACGACGATCCGCACCGCCGCGACCGGTTCGCCCTGCGGGCCGACGACCTTCCCGGCGACCGCGACCCCGGGGGAGAGGCGGATCTCCACGCCCTCTACGCCCTCGTCCCCTATCCCGGTGAGGGACTCCGTCCGGGCCGGGGCTAACCCCGGGGCCTCGGCGAAGAGGAAGAGCCCCGCGACCCGCGGCGCCGCGGGGATCCGGAACCCGCCACCCTCACGCGAGAGGGCCGAGGCGAGCTCCCCCCCGGCCGGCTCGCGCGCCGATACTGTCGCCCCTTCGACTCCAGAGCCGTCCGGCCCGAGGATGCGACCCGCGATTCCCACCCCGCGGGGGAGATCGATCTCGAAGCGGGCTTCCTCCGCCATCCCCACGAGGTACTCATCCCCCTCGCGATCGCTGTCGTATTCCGGATACCCTTCGGCGCGGATGCGGACGCCGAGCGGTCCGGGCAAGAACCCCGCCGCCGCGAACTCGCCGCCGTCGCTCGAAAGGACGGAACGCGCCGTGTCGGGACCGAGGGTCGCGTTCCAGATCTCGACCCGCGCGCCGGGGACGGGAGTGCGATTGGCGAGGTCGAGGATCCGGCCCCAGATCCGGCGACCCGGTTCGACCTGGAGCTCGAAATCGGCCGGGCCCTCGGCGGGGACGTCGAGCGAGGCGAGGAGCGGAACGAAGTCGTCTCCGGTCGCGGCGAGGAAGAAGGCGCCCACCGGGGCCCCGTCGATCCTGTAGGAAGCCGCGGCGGGGTCCCACGGTGCGGGCGCCGACCAGTCACCCGATTCCGCGATCACGCGGGCGTTCTGGACGCTCGCGAGATCGGGAAGGGCGAGGAGCCGGATCGAGACGGGGCGGCCCGGAAGGAGCGCGACCTCGAGATCGAGAGTCCCGGCCGCCACATCGGCCAGGCTCTTCCCGACTCGACCCGGCGCGTCGAACGAGAGGACGTGAAGACCGGGGACGAGACCCGAGAGGTCGAACTCCCCAGTCGCGTCCGTCGTGACCGAGGGCAACGCCCCCCACGCAGGGGCGACGGCGACCCGGGCCCTCACACCGGGGAGGGGCGCACCCCGCTCGTCGAGGACCACTCCGGCGATCCGGCCGGGTACGGGTCGGCGCCGGGAGGATCCGGTTCGCCGCGGTCCGCGATCGGGCCTCGTGCCGGAGTCTCCGCCCTGGCCCGGTCCGGAAGGGTGCGCCGTCCGATCGTCCGGGTCTCCCTCGCGCCCCTCAAAGTCAGCGGGCTCCTCCGACCTCTCGCCCGAGAGCGAGAGCCAGAGGAGCCCGAAGGCGGCGCAAGCGATGGGTACTGCAACAAGGAAGGGGCGGCTGGCACGACCCTCGCTTCGCAAGAGGAGTGCCGGCCGTCGAAAGGAGGAGGGGGTCGTTCCCCTCCCCCCGACAAGGAAGGCGCGGGGCAGGCGCCTTCCTTTGCTCACCGGATCGGCACGGCCTTGGTGTATCCGCCGTGGAACCAGCGGAGGTTCCTTCCGAAGTGGATCTGGCGCCAGTCGCCGGAGCTCGAAGAGCGGACATATTGCTGGCCGTTCCGGGCCTGCCCGACGATCGAGTTCGAGGTGCCGGGGCCGGTGCGGACGTTCAGGACATCGGTCGTGACCTGGTCCGCGGTCCCGCTCGTCACGCGCTGCGTGTAGCCCTTGTAGATCCAAGCCGCCCGTCCCTCGTACCAGACCTTGACCCACCCGTCCTGCTCGCCGATCTGGACGAGCCGGCGGCCGTTCGGGATCTGCCCGAGGATCGTTCCCCAGATGCTCGACCGGACGTTGAGCGAGTTCACCGTCACCTGCACCGCCCGGGCCGACGCCGACGGCGGGGGCTGCGGC
>JACQVV010000329.1 GCA_016209595.1 Planctomycetota bacterium | reverse complement strand
CCTTGGAGGTCTGGCTCTCGTTCCTGTCGTGGACGTCCACGTCCGCCAGAACCAGGACATCCCCTCTCGCCTCCGTCAGGCGCCCGATGTAGACAAGCGGGGTCGCGGTGTCGATCACCACGTTCTGCCCGACGTAGGAAGCCAGGGATTCCGGCGTCACATGTAGACGCGGACGAGACGGTGGATGTCGTTATAGAAGACGAAGACCATGAGGGCGAGGATGAGGAAGAGCCCCACGTAGTTGATCTTCACCTGGAGGTTCTGCGAGAGGGGCTTCCCCTTCACCTTCTCGATCGCGCAGAGGACGAGGTGAGCCCCGTCGAGGATCGGGATCGGGAGGAGGTTTATGATCGCGAGGTTGATCGAAAGGAGACCCAGGAAGTAGATGAAGCGTCCGAATCCGAACTGGGAGAACTGCCAGGAGGCCTGGGCGATCGTGATGGGTCCGCCGAGATTGGAAGCCGAGACCTTGCGGGTCAAGATCCCCACCAGCGTGAGAAGGACATATTTGAAGTTGTCGATCGAGTGCCGCCAGCCCAGCCGGCAGGAGGTGACGAGGTCCTCCCGGACGGGCTCGGACATGATGGTGCGGAGCCCGATCCCGGTGTCCTCGTCCTCCGCGATCTGCCGAGTCTCTTTCGCCTGGAGGGAGGCCGTCATCGTCTGAGCGTCGCGCTCCCAGCGGAGCTCCATCGGCTCGCCCTTCTTCTCCCGGACGACTGTCTGGAAGTCCCCCCATCTCTCCATCTCCTCCCCGTCCACGTGTGTGATGCGGTCTCCGGGGAGGAGGTGCTCGGCGGCGGGGTATCCCGCAAGCGTCGCACCGACGTGGACGCCCGTCTGATCCCAGAGGATCCCCGCCAGGAGGGCGAGGCCCTCCTCGGGTCCAAGGGGCGGGAGCTCGATCTCCTCGCTCTCGCCGTCGGGACCCGTCCGCGCGAAGACGAGGACGCGCCGCGTCTCCTCGCCCTTACGCACTTCCGCGCGGAACGCCTGGTCAAGAGCGGCGAAGGAGGCGTGGCGCTCCTCACCAGCGCGAAGGAGCTCGTCTCCCGCGCGAAGACCGCTCTCCTCTGCCCGCGAGCCCCTCGCGACGCGCTCGACCTTTCGGCCCCCGTTCACGATCCCGATCATGTAACGCGTCGTGAGTTCGGGCGCGAGCGAGAAGGTCTTCTCCTCCCCATCCCTGCGGACGATCACCTTGAGCTCGTCGCCCGCCGGTTCCTCGTTCAGAACATCCCTCAGGTCGGCAGCCGTGTCGATCGGCACGCCCTCGATCGAGACCAGAACGTCTCCGTCCTCCAGGCCGGCCTCGCTCGCGGCCGAGCCCGCGCGGACCGTGATCTCCGTCGTGAGGGCGGAACCCACGCCGATCGTCTGGAAGCCGCGCTCCTCGTGGTATTGGGGGTGGATGCGGAGTTCCTTCGTCTGGACCTCGCCGTCCACCTCCCGTTCGACCTCGAAGAGAAGCCCCTCCTCCGAGTCGGCGAAGGCGACGAGCATGGCGATGTCCAGGAAGCTCGTGACCTCCTTGCCGTCGATCGAGACGACCTTGTCCCCCTCCTGGATTCCCCCCTCCCAGGCCGCGCTCCCCTTGGCGACCTCCCCGATCCGGGGCTCCTCGAAGCGCACGCCGATCTGGAAGGCGAGGATCGAGACCCCGAGGCCGAAGAGGAGGTTCATCACCACGCCCGCGACGAAGATGGCCGCCCGCTGGCCGACAGGCTTGTTCTGGAAGTGCGCCGGGTCGTCCGGGTCGTTCTCGGTCACCGACTCGCCGGCCATCTTCACGTAGCCGCCCAGGGGGAGCCAGCAGACCTTGTATTCGGTGTCCCCTCGCTTGAAGCCGAAGATCTTCGGCCCGAAGCCGAGGCTGAACGTCTCCACGCGGACCTTGTAAAACTTCGCCACGAGGAAGTGCCCGAGCTCGTGGACGAAGATCACGAGCCCGAGGCCCAGGACGATCTCGATGATCGTGAGGATTCCCATCAGGCTGAACATGCGGCGATCTCCTCGCGGGCCCAGCGGTCCGCCCGGCGGATCTCGGCAAGTCCCGGCTCCTTGAAGGAGACGTGCCGGGAAAGGACGGTCTCGACGAGCCTCGCGATCTTCGGGAAGGGGATCCGCCCCGCGAGGAAAAGCCCGACGGCCTCCTCGTTGGCGGCTGTCAAGACGGCCCCGAGCGTCCCGCCCTCCCGGGCGACGCGGAAGCCTAGCGACAAGGCGGGGAAACGCTCCGGATCCGGCGCCTCGAACGTGAGACGGCCGAGGCGCGACGGGTCGAAGTGTGGAGCTTCCGAGGCGAAACGGCGCGGAAAGGAGAGAGCGTACCGGATCGGGACGCGCATGTCGGGCCAGCCCAGCTGGGCGAGCACGGAGCCGTCATGGAACTCGACCATGGAGTGGACGACCGACTCAGGGTGGACGACGACTTCGATCCGCTCCGGCGCGAGGTCGAAGAACCAGCGTGCCTCGACGACCTCGAACGCCTTGTTCATCAGGGTCGCGGAGTCGATCGTCATCCGCTCCCCCATCCGCCAGCTCGGGTGTGGAAAGGCGTGGCGTGCGGCGAGCACGTCGAAGAGGAAGGCCGGGACGTCGCGGAACGGTCCCCCCGAAGCGGTGAGGACCACCCGCGAGAGATCCTCCCGCCGCGAGGACTGGAGGACCTGAAAGACGCCCGAGTGTTCGCTGTCCACCGGCACGATCCGCGCCCCAGTCCGCGCCGCGATGCCAAGAAGGACCGACCCGGCGAGCACCATCGACTCCTTGTTGGCGAGCGCGAGCAGACCTCCCCGCTCCAACGCGGCGACGCTCGCCGGGAGTCCAGCGGCCCCGGCCATCGCCTGGACGACAACGTCGGTTCCGGGGCGACCCGCCACCTCGCAGACTCCCTCCTCGCCCGACAGGACCTCGGTCCCGACTCCGGCGATTTCCCGCGAGAGGGCCGCAGCCGCAGCCGGATCGGCAAGCGCTGCAACCGGCGGCCGGTGCGAGCGGACCTGCCGGGCGAGTGCTCTCCAGCTCGACCGGGCCGCAAGTCCGCAGACCCGGAACTCCTCCGGGTGCTCCTCCACGACGGCGAGCGCCTGCGTGCCGATGGAACCTGTGGAGCCGAGGATGGCGACGTTTCGCAACACGGAGAACCCAGGGTGTGGGAACCGGAAAGTCTCAAGTATAACCTCAATACCGCCATGAGCCCCGATCCCTTAGTCCCAGGACGATTCCGGGTCCCCGAGGACCTGATCCTCCAGCCTCCCGAGGGCGGCTGGACAGTCCCCCCCGACTGGAGCGCCGTCTTCGGACGCAAGGGCCCTCTCGCGGTCGAGATCGGTCCCGGGAAGGGGATTTTCCTTGCCCGGATCGCCGCCGCGCACCCGGAACTCGACTTCCTGGCGATCGAGCTCCGGCGGCAGCGGTGCATCCTCTGCTGCCGGAAGATCCTGGCCGCGCGGCTCGGGAACGCGCGGCTGATCGAGGGACCTGCGGAGTCACTCGTGCGGCCGCTCTTCGCGCCGGGTTCGGTGCGCATCTGGTACGTCAACTTTCCCGATCCATGGCCCAAGCGCAAGCAGAAGAAGCACCGCATCGTGCAGCCTCCCTTCGTCCGGGATCTCGCGCAAACGACCGAGCCGGGGGGGATCGCCTACCTCGCCACCGACGACGCTGACTACGCCGGTCAAATTCTCGAGGTCTTCGAAGCCGACGGCTCCTGGGAGAACGCCCACGGCCCGGGCCGCTGGTCCGACACGGGCGGCGAGCACAGCCGGACGACGCACGAGGAGAAGTTCCTCAAGTGGGGCCGCTCGATCCGGTACTTCCAGTTCGTGCGAAGGGCGTAGGTTCAGGAGTTGCGTGAGGCCGCGGGAGCGGCGTAAAGTGTGTCGCATGATGACGCCTGAGAAGCTTAGGGGCCTGGTTTTCCGCAAACCTTTTCTGCCGGTCCGCATCTCGCTCAAGTCCGGCGAGACCTATGAGGTGCGGCACCCGGAGACCCTCTTCGTCACCACGCTCGCCTGCGTCATCTCCGACGACTCGCAAGACGTATTGGTCGTCTTCGACGCGGACCAGGTGACGTCCGTGCGCTACGTGAAGGGCGCTCGCGCCCGCAAGTGAGATAGAGTCACACACATGATGACCGTGGAGAAGCTCAAGGAGCTCGTCTTCCGCAAGCCCTTCAGGCCGGTCCGCATCTCGCTCAAGTCCGGAGAGGCGTATGAGATGCGCCACCCCGAGACCCTGATCGTCACCAGCCTGGGCTGCGTGCTCGCGGACGAGTCGCAGGAATTGTTTGTCATTTTCGACGCGGACCAGGTGACGTCCGTCCGGTACGTCCGAAACGCTCGCGCCCGGAAGTAGGCCGGTCGCCGCGAGAGGCCGATGCGAGGGGCGCGGAACTTCTCGGACTGGTACGAACGGGTCTACCCCGACCTGCACCACCACGGCCTCTGGCTCCGTGGCGGCGAGATCAACACCCTCCCGCCGGAGGAACTCGCGCGGCGGGACTTCCGGGTGCTTTTCGCGCGCCTCTCGACCTACTACGACACCGGGTATTCCTTCACCCATCAGATCCTCTACCAGATCGCGTCGCGCGTCCCGGGAGTCTACCCCGACCTCGCTTACTTGCCACCGCGAAGCGACGAGGCGATCTTCGCGGCCGGCGGGATCCCCTGGCTCATCGGGACGCAGTCGAAGCTCGGTCCGGACGGGTTCGACCTGGTCGGGTTCTCCAACTCGATCGTGCAGGAGCTCGCCAACCTCCCCACGGTCCTGGCGGCGAGCGGGATCCCGCTCTCGAAACGCGAGCGTCTCCGCCGTCCGGACGCGCCTCTCCTCGTCCTGGGCGGTGCCAACGCGCTCTACACCTCCGCGCTCTGGAGCGACGACCCGCTCGTGGACGGGATCTTCGTCGGAGAGAGCGATGCCGCGATCCGGCGCCTTCTTGAGATCTGCCGCGACGGAAAGCGGACCGGACTCGAGAAGGGAGCGATCCTCGAACGACTCCAGGAGATCGGCGGGTTCCTTGAACCCGACCGGCCGCGGAGGACCTCCAAGGCCCTTGTCTGGGACCTGAACGCGTGCGAGCCCATCGAGCGCGCCCCGGTTCCGTACATCGAGGACGAGCTCGGATCGAGCCACCTCCAGATCAGCGAGGGCTGCCCCTGCTTCTGCTCCTTCTGCGCCGAGAGCTGGGACCGGAAGCCCTACCGCGAGCGGACCCCGGAGGTCCTCGCACGACAGGCGCTCGCCGCCAAGAGCGCGATGGGGCTCGACTCGATCGACCTCTACAGCTTCAACTTCAACATGCACTCCGGGTTTTACCGCGTGCTCTGGGACCTCGTCCCCCTCTTCCGCGGGATCGGCCTGAAGAGCCAGCGCTTCGACCTCCTGGCGCACGACCCGCAGATGGTGGAATTCCAGCACGCGATCGAGAAGGCGAGCATCACGTGCGGCCTGGAGGGGGTGAGCCCGCGCATGAGGCGATACCTGCACAAGAACCTGGAGGACGGGGACCTTCACGCGAGCCTGGAGGCGATCTTCCGTTCGAACGCGCGGCAGCTCAAGGTGTTCCTGATCGCCACGGGGCTGGAGGAGGAACAGGACCTTGTCGCGTTCGAGGACCTCCTCGAGCACTTGGCCGAGATCCGGGGCGCCGCGCGGTCCGGGACCCGGGTCATCTTCTCTATCATGCCACTCGTCCGTTTTCCCTGGACGCCGCTCGAATTCGAGGACGCCCCGCCCGCTCTCGCGCTCGAACCGATCCTGTCGGGGGTCGCGCGCCGGGTCCGCCGGGCCGGCTTCGAGTTCCGGGAGGCGGCCCAGCTTCCCGACTATTGGGTCTCACAGATCCTGGTGCGTGCGGCCGACCCGCGCGTCGGCCGCGCTCTCGTGGATGCCGTGCGGGAAACGGGCTTCGTCTACCGCGGGGAGATCCCGGAGTCCTTCCGCGCGGCCTTCGAGAACGCGCTCTCCCGCGCGGGGCTTCTCCCGGCCGCGCTCCTCGCTGGCCACACGCTGGGGGAGCGCGCCGAGAAGCCATGGGCGGCCATCGACACCAGGGTAAAGTCCGAATTCCTCTGGGCGGAGGTTGAGAGGGCGAGAGCGTACAAGGAGATGGATTACTGTCTCGGTCGCTCCTGGACGCGCGCGAAGTGTTTCCACTGCGGGGGCTGCCCGTCGAAGGAGCATGTCCGCGACATCGTTCTCGCCCGCCAGGGCCGGGACTACGGTCTCCCCGAGTTCCGCGAGCGGGTCCGAGCTGCGCGCGAGTCGCAAGTGAGCGTCCGCCTCCTCGTGGAGGTCGGGGAAAAAGGGCACGGCGTGCCCCGCAAGATGGTCGGCGTCTCGCTCGCGAGAGCGATCATGCTCGCCGAGCCCGAGCTTGCGGAAAGCTACCGCGGCTACGCCGGCAGCCGATGGGACGACGGATCCAGGCGGCCCGTATGGATCGTGGGGCAGGACGCGATCACCCTCCTCTGGCGCCGCCAAGGCCTCCCAGCTCTCGAAGCCATGCTCGGCGACCCCGCCCGCGTCGTCCGCGTGGACGCCGAGCTCTCGGGATGGGCCAGGGTCCTCGGTCTCGCGCCCGAGGACTGGGAACTCGGGGAGATCGCAATCGACTCCCCTTTCCCCTGGAAGGGAGACCCGTACCTCGTCTCCCTGCGCCTCTCGCACACGAAGCGGCGGACACTGGAGCGCGTGCGCGACCCTGCAACTGCAGAACCTGCGCGACCCCGGACCTGGAGCGCATGCGCGACCCCGGACATGGAGGGCGCCTACCGATACGACCTCGCACCCGCGGCGATCCGCCGGGGAATCCTCCGAACCCTGACGGTGGAGTCGAGAGGCGCCGGTTCCCGGATCACTCTCGCCCCCGGCCCGAAATTCGAAGTGGCGGGCTTCCTCCAGAACGCTTTCGCGCTTCCCGGAAGGCACGATTGGGTACGGATACGGGCGGTCGCTTCGGGCCGGACTATCCCCACCCGACCCGAGCCATCGGTGCGGTGACTGTCAGCCGGCTGGTGTGGGAGCGAGCGCCGCGGCCGGCACCCGTCCAGTTTGGGAGGCTCTCGTCCGCGTCTCGCGGGGGACGCGAGACCGAACCATGAGCGGCCTGGCGAGAGCGTCCCGGAGCAGGTGATCGAGGATTCCCTCGAAAGTGATCCCGGCGGCGGCCGCCCCCTGCGGGAGGAGCGAGGTCCGCGTCATCCCGGGGAGCGTGTTCGTCTCCAGGACGTAGAGGTCGCCGTTCGAGAGAATCATGTCGGTGCGGCTGACCCCTCCCAGGTCGAGGAGCCGGTGCACGCGGACTGCGAGCTCCTGTACGCGCGCGATTCCATCCTGGCCGATCCGCGCGGGGGTGATCTCCTCCGAGGCGCCGGGCGTGTACTTCGCGTCGTAATCGAAGAAGGACGCGGCCCGCGGGACGATCTCCGTGGGCGGGAGCGCGACCGGCTCCCCGTCCTCGCCTCCCCCGAGCACGGCGCAGGTGATCTCGGTCCCGTCGAGGAACGTCTCCAGGAGAACGCGCCGCTCGCGTTCGAAGAGCTCGCCGAGCCGGCTCGCGAGCGACCCGCGATCCGCGGCGACCGTGATCCCGATCGAAGAACCCAGCGCGGGGGGCTTGACGACGATCGGGAGGCCGAGCGCCGCGAGGACGCCCTGGAGCACCCCGCAAGGGTCCGCGCGCCACTCGCTCCGCCGGACGACCGCGTAGGGGGCGGTCCAGACGCCGTGGCTCGCCAGGACCTCCTTGGTGCGCACCTTGTCCATCGCGAGCGCGCTCGCGAGGACCCCCGCGCCCGTGTACGGAATCCCGGCCAGTTCGAAGAGCCCCTGCACCGTCCCGTCCTCTCCGCCCGGGCCGTGCAGGGCGAGGAAGGCGACCTCCACGGCATCCTCCTGGAACGCCGTGATCGCGCGGCCGACGTCGGTCCGATGGATCCGCGCTCCGTCGGGCACGAACCATCCTCGCGCGCCCGCCGGACCGAAGTCCTCGCCGGGCGCGAGAAAGCCGCGAAGCCACGTCCATTCGCCGCTTTTCTCGATCCGCACCGGCTTCACGAGATACCTCGTCCGGTCGAGGCCGCCCAACACCACGTCCCCAGTGGCGAGGCTCACCTCGTGCTCGCAACCCACCCCTCCCAGGACGAGGGCCACCCTCAGGGAATCGGACATCTTCTCCTCCCGATCTCCCCTACCCCCAGCTCGTGCCCCGACTATCTCCTGTGGAATTGTTTCGCCAATTCTTCGAGCGATATCTCCACCGTCGTCGGCCGGCCGTGCGGACAGGTGTCGGCGTGCGGAACGGTGTCGCGTTGTTTCAACAGATCCCGGATCTGTGCCTCCGTGAGCGGGTCCCCCGCTTTCACGGCCGCCCTGCAGGAAAGGCTCGCGAGGAGCCCGTCGAGCGGTTCCACCACCCTGCCCCGGAAACGCCCCGCGGCCAGCGCTGCGAGCGCCTCCCTGAGAACCGGCTCCGGGTCGCGCCCGCGGAGAACTGCGGGGACTCGGCGCAGGATCACCGTTCCCGGTCCGAATGGCTCGACATCGAGCCCTGCCCGAGAGAGAAGGGAGCGGGCCTCCTCGACCCCCTCCAACTCGGCGCCGTCTACGCTCACCGTGATCGGGACGGCAAGGACCTGACTCTCCAACGGCGCCTCCTCCATCCGCGCCCGGAGGCGGAAGTAGAGAATGCGCTCGTGGAACGCGTGCTGGTCGATGAGCCGGATCCCGCGAGGCGTCTCCTCCACGATGTACGAGTCGTGGATCTGGAAGCATCGGAGCTCTCTGCCTCTCCGCGCACTTTTTTCCGTGCCCGTGCCCGTGCCCGAAGGCGTTTCCAGGACTCCGCCCTCCCCCACCGGCCTCTCGGCCGACCGCCTCCTGAAGAGGCTCGAACTTGCCGCGCTCTCGCGGACAGCGCCCGCGGCCCAGATGGTCGGCGCGAATCGGTCAGCCGTCGTGAGCGGGACGGGCCCCCCCGAGGCGCGCGCCGGAACGGGCCGCAGGGCCGCCTGGACGGCCGAACGCACGGCGGGGAAGAGCCGGTCCGGCCGCCGGAACCGCACCTCGAGCTTCCTGGGATGGACGTTGACGTCCACGTCGCGGGGGTCGAGCGAAACGAACAGGAAAACCACGGGATAGCGCCGGGGGGGCAGGTAGTCGCGATAGGCGTCCGCGAGAGCCCCCAGGAGCGCCCGGTCCTGGACGAACCGGCCGTTCACGAAGAAGTGGACGCCACCCGCATTCCCGCGGGCGAGATCGGGTGGGCCCGCGAGCCCGTGGACCGCGATGTCCGGCCCCTCGCTCGTCACTTCTGCCAGGCGGCGGGCGAGCTCGTTGCCGAAGAAGGCTGCAACTCGGTCCCGGAGGGTGGCTTCCCCCGGCACCCGCACCGCCCCCCGCCCCCCGGAAGAAAGCCGAAACTCGATCCCGGCGCGGGGGATCGAGAGCCGTTCCATCGCCCGCTGGACGTGCCCCATCTCGGTTCTGGCCGATTTCAGGAAGTGCCGCCGCGCGGGAACATTGAAGAAGAGGTCCGCGACATCGACCGACGTGCCCGGCGGCGCGCCCGCGGGGTAAACCGGTTCCAGGGTTCCCCCACGGTTCGAGAGGACGGCGCCCCCCGAGGCCCCGGCCGGCCTGGAAACGAGCGTGACGTGGCTCACCGAGGCGATCGATGCGAGCGCTTCGCCGCGGAACCCCAGCGTCCGCACGGCAAAGAGGTCCTCGGCGCCAGCGAGCTTGCTCGTCGCGTGGCTCTCGAGGGCCAGCGCGAGTTCGCCCGAGGGGATCCCGCACCCGTCGTCCACCACCCGGATCCTCGAAAGGCCCGCGCCCTCGACCTCGACGTCGATCCGCTTCGCTCCCGCGTCGATCGAGTTCTCGACGAGCTCCTTCACCACGCACGCCGGTCGCTCGATCACCTCGCCGGCGGCGATCCGGTCCACCACGGACCGGGGGAGCTTCTGGATGGGAGGCATCTGGCACACGCTCGATACGGCGAGGCGGACGCGGAAGTATACCGTTCGTGTCGGGTCAGTCAAGAGTCGCCGCTTCCCGGCCACGGTCCCGTCAAAGTCGGCTTGCTCGGACTCGTACTCGTACCCGTAGTCGTTGTCGTGGTCGCACTCGTAATCGTTGGCGTTGTCAGTCGAGGTGGCTCCGGGTTTCGATGACGAGAACGAGGACGAGTCCGACACCGACTACGAGTCCGAGTAGGAGTACGAATGGAGATGACGCCCGCAAGTCGCGGTTCGCGGGTTGGACGACTTTGACGTAGCCCTTGCTCCCCGGCGAGCAGCTCGCTCAGCTCCTTTGACAATCCGCGCTTGCGATGTATAATCGCGACGGTTTCGCTCCGGGGAAGGGGAGACGTCGATCCCCCGGGCGGGGAGACCATGGGAATAGAAGTCCCGACTCGCTCGCTTCGAGCGACGGTGCGGGAGTGCTTTTGGAGGATCGATGGCCTGTCCGTTCCTGGAGCGTCCCTTCAAGGAATGTCTTTCAGTCCTGACGATCGAGAACATCGATCTCGCGACCCGTCTCTGCGGGGACGACTTCACGGGCTGCCCGGTGTTTCAGGAGAAGTTCGGGAAGCTCAAGTCGAAGTGCGCGCGTCTGATCAGACGGGAGAAAACTCCCCGCTGACGGCTCCCGGGGCCACCGTACGCTAGGAGCCTCTCGAAAAAGTGCTTCGGAGACGAGCGCGAGTGACTTCGGCCGAGACCGAGGCGCAGATCCGCTTCGCGGGTACCCTCAAAGCGTAGCCCTGCTACGCTGCGTCCAAGTCACGAAGAGATCGGCCGGACCCAGCACAGCTTCGCGGCGATGGGTGCCCTCCGCGCGCAGCCAGAATGACTTTTTCGACAGGTTCTTGGGCTGGAGTTTCGCGTTTTTCTACCCCACGGTCACGAAACACGATCACGGTCACGAACACGGAACACGAATACGACCCGCAACCGTGGATCGTGACCGTCAACCGTGAATCGTGACCGTCGTCCGTGACCGTGACCGTCAAAGGCGACCGTGCGGGCGAAAACCGCGAAACGCCCGGCTAGATCCCGGCAGGAGAGCTACTTCTCCCCCGTCCGCCGCTCCAGCCCGTGGCGATTCATGAGCTCGTAGACGTAGCGCCGTTCGAGCTGCATGAGGCGCGCCGCGGCAGAAACATTCCCCCCCGTGCGCCGGAGGCTCTCCGCGACGTACTCGGCCTCGAAATGGCGCTTCGCCTCCTTGTAGGAGCGGCCGGGCGGAAGAGGAGCCCGTTCTGCCAAGCTCCCGGGCCGCAGGTGCACCCGGATGGCGTCGGGCCCGATCTCCTCCCCCTCGTGGATCACCGCCAGTCTCTCCAGGAGGTTCCGGAGCTCCCGCACGTTTCCGGGCCACTCGTAGGAGAAGAGGACCTCCATCGCGCTCTTCCCCAGCCGTTTGGCGGGCTCGTTCCTGCGCGCGGCCTGCTCGGCGAGGAACGTCTCGACGAGGAGAGGGATGTCCTCCTTCCGGTCGCGGAGCGGCGGTAGCTCTATCCCGACCACGTTCAGCCGGAAGTAAAGGTCTTCGCGGAACTTCCCCTCGCGGATGAGGAGTGAAAGGTCTTTGTTCGTGGCGGAGACGATCCGCACGTCCACCCGGTGCTGCCGGCTCCCGCCGACCGGCCGCACCATCCCCTCCTCCAGGACGCGCAGGAACTTCGACTGGAGGGCGAGGCTCATGTCCCCGATCTCGTCGAGGAAAAGGGTCCCGCCGCTCGCGAGCTCGAAGAGCCCCTTCTTGTCCTTGTGGGCCCCCGTGAAGGCTCCCTTGGTGTGCCCGAAGAGCTCGCTCTCCAGGAGCGTCTCGTGGATCGCGGCGCAGTTCTCCGACAGGAACCGCCCGCGCGACCGGGGCCCGTTGTAGTGGATCGTCTTGGCCACGAGGTCCTTCCCGGTCCCGCTCTCGCCCCGGACGAGGACCGGGACGTCCGAGTCGGTCACCTTGTCCAGGAGCCGGAAGACCTCCCGCATCGCCGCGCTCGCCCCGACGATGCGGTCGTAGTTGTACTTCAGCACGAGCTCCTGGATGTTTTTCTCCAGCTCGTCCTTTACGACCTCGAGTTCGATCGACTGGCGGCGGACCTTCTCCTCCAGCCGCCGGTTGAGCTCCTCGATCTCCCGCTGCTTCTCCTCCAGTTCCACTCGCCGGAGCTTCGCCTCGGCGTAGAGCCGCGCGTTCTCGATCGCGATCGAGACCTCCCGGGCGAGAGCCTGGAAGAAGGTGAGGTCGCTGTCGGTAAACGGCGAGGCGGTCCCCGCCCCGTCCACGAGCATCGCCCCCAGGATCTTGTCGCGGACCTCCAGGGGAACGCACATCGTCTGGCCGAAGGCCCGAGTGTCCTGGTCCGAGGTCGGCTCGCGGCGGGCGAGGACCCGCGCCACGAGGCCCTCGTCGTACTCCACCGGAGGTTCGAGGTCCACGCGTCCGCGGGCCCGGGCCACGCGCCGCTCGAGAGCGCCTTCCTTGCCGCCATAGAGGAGGAGGATGCCGCGCTGCGCGCGGGTGAGGTCGATCATCACGTCCACGACGCGCACGAGGAGGCGCTCGAGGTCGACCTCGAGGTTCACGGCGTTGATCGTCTCCAGGAGCATCAGGACGTTCCGGTAGTCGCGCGCCGGGTCGCCGGTCAAAATCCCGGCCAGCCGGTCGGTTCGCCCGGCCGTCCGGGCAAGCTTTCGTTCCCAGATCCGGAGACGGCTCGCGGGCTCCTTCTTCGCCTGGAAGAGGGCCTGGTCGGCCCGCGGGATCAGGTTCGTCGCGTTCCGAGCATGGGTCGGGTAGACCGCCACGCCGACCCGGATCCGGATGCGTCCCGGGCGCTCGAGGATCGGCGCCTCCTCCACAGCCCCCACCAGGCGCTCCGCCAGCGCTTTCGCCCCCTCCTCGTCGGTCCCGGGCAGGAGCACCGCGATCTTGTCCCCCCCGTATCGCCCTGCCACGTCCGTCTGCCGGAGCGCCGCCCGGATGGCGTCCGAGACCGCCCGGATCACCCGGTCGCCGGTCGCGTGGCCGTAGCGCTCGTTCACCTGGGAGAGGCCCTCGATGTCGGTCAGGAAGACGGAGAACGGCACGCGGAGCTTCTCCGCCAGGCGGTACTCGTCCTCCACGATCCGTTCGAACTGGCGCCGGTTCGGGAATCCGGTAAGCGCGTCGGTCGTCGCCTCCTGGTAGACCGTCGCGGTGAGGAGCACCGTCGTTGCCTGGTTCGCGAGCGCACGGAAGATCGTGAGGTCATCCTCGCCGAAGTGGTGACGCCGCGTCTCGCTGTCCACGTAAATCACGCCGAGGATCCGGTGGAAATCCGAGAGCGGCATCCGGCGGCGCTCGCTCGGGGCTTCCTCCTTGGAACGGATCTTGACCCGGAGCGGCGCGCACATCACCGAGCGGATCTTCAGCGCGACGATCGACTTGGAGGCGGAGAGGACCGTGTCCTCGGCCACGTTTGGGATGAAGAGGAGGTCCTCCTGCTTCACGACCTCGTCGACGACCGTCCGGCTGAACTCGAAGTCGTCGGAGACGAGCGACTTGCCGGCGAGGTCGCGCGCGTGGCGGATTTCCAGCCTCCCCTGCCCGTCGTCGAGCATCAGGAACCCCCGATCGGCGCCGGTCAGGCGGATCGCGCGGTCGAGGATCGTGTCGAAGAAGAGGGAAAGGTCGAGGTGCCGGGTGTTGAGAAGATGGGTGACGTCGTAGAGGAGCGACCAGTGACTGGAAGGCCCGGGATCGACCGGCCCCTGGTCCGCTCCCTCCTCGCGAAGGGCGTCGAGCTCCCCCTTGAGCTCGTCGAAGATATTCTGCCCGGGCGGCCCCCCCCTTCTTTCGGACGGTTCGTTTGTCATCGAACGCTCCCCAAGCGCTCCCGCAAGGCCCGGATGTCCCGCGAGAGCTCCAGGTGGCGCGGGTCGGCAAGGAATTCCTCCTTGAGATCGGGGGGGATCCGCTCCCAGGCCGCCCGCGCCTCCTCGACCGCGCGCAGGTAGGCCTCCTTGGCCCGCGACACGTGGCCGTCGGCCGCGAGCAACCGCCCGAGAAGGTGGTGGACCACCCAGTTGAAGACCGGCAGCGCGAGCGCGTTCCCGACCTCCGCTGCTTCCTCCAGGAGCTCCAGGGCGCGGCGACGATCCCCACGTCGCTCCTCGACCTGAGCGAGCAGCATGGCGGCTTGACCACTCGTCTCGCGATTGCCGGCCGCCCGCGCCTCTTCGTACGAACCGGACGCCATCTCTCGCGCTCGCTCGATCTCCCCTTCCTCCAGGAGGAGGGCGGCGTACCGCACGCGGACCTTGGTCAGCTCGGTCGAGCTCTGGCTCTCCTGGAAGAGACGCACCGCCGTCTCGAAGGAGGTGCGAGAACGCGCGAAGTCCTTTCGCCGGCGAAGCGCCTCCCCGAGGAGACCCTCCCCCACGCCTTCGAGCATCCGCGCTCCCGTCGCGCGCGCCAGGCGGATCCCTTGGTCGACATACTCCAGTGCGCGGTCGAGTGCCCCCATGCGGAGATAATTCTCCCCCAGGTTTAGATAGGCGTAGATGGAGAGCGGCGTGTTGCCGATCCGCTTGCAGATCTCCAGGCACTCGCGGTGGTTCCGCTCGCTCTCGTTCCACTGTCCCATCGCCCCGTAGACCGCCGCCAGGCACTCCAGGGTGCGCGCCTCTCCCGTTCGGTCGCCGATCCGGCGCAGGATCTCAACGGCCCGCCGGTGGTACTCGATCGCCTGTTCCCGCTGTCCGCGCTCCTCGTAGACGATTCCGATGTTGGAATAGCACAGCGCCATTCCGGCCGGGCTTCCGATCCGGTCGTAGAGCGCCAGGCTCCTGCCGTAGGACGCGAGCGCCTTTTCGGTCTCGCCCTTCTCGTGGTAGAGGATGCCGATGTTGTTGCAAGCGACCGCCATGCCGTACGGGCTCTCGCGCTCGTCGTGGAGCGAGAGGCATCGCTCGTGGTATCGGAGCGCCCCGTCCACGTCTCCCTGGCACCAGGAGATGTTGCCCAGAACCGAAAGGGCGGCCCCTCGCTCGCGCCAGAGACCCTTGAGACCCGTCACCCAGAGCCCCGCCTCCCCGTGAGCTCGCGCCTTTTCGTACTCACCCTTCAGCTCGAAAACGCGGGCGGTGTTGAGCTCCAGCAGCGCGAGCGTCCGGGGTTCCTTCTCGATCGCGCCCTCGAGCGAAGCTCGCGCCGCCTCGAAGCGGGAGAGCGCCCCGTCGTAGTCGCCCTCCTTGGCCAGGATCTCGCCCGTCAGCCTGTGCGCCCAGACCCGATCGCGCGGCTCGGGACTGGCACCGAGAAACGCTTCCAGCCGGGACAGCGCGAGCGCGTAATCCCCCGTTTTTTTCGCAACTTCGGCGAGATCCTGCAGGGCCGCACCGCGTTCCGCAGAGAAGCCAGGGTCGTCCCCCGCCAGGTCGAGGACCTGCTGGTAGAGGTCGAGCGCCTTGCGATAGGCGTACAGGTCCCGGTTGCGGTCTCCCGCCCTGCGGTTGTAGTGGACCGCCTTCGCCCGTTCGCCCGCCAGCCGATAGTGGTAGGCGAGATCGTCGAGCCTCGCGGCCGACTCTTCGCCTCCCGCGGCCTCCAGCGTCCCCGCGATATGCCGATGGAGATCCCGCCGCTCCCCCTCCGGGATCGACTTGTAGAGCACCTCCCGTCCGGCCCCGTGGTGGAACTGGAGCTGCACGCCCTCCTCGTCCCTCGTCCGCGCCAACACGAGCTTCCGCTCCAGATCCCGGGCGAGGAGCTGCGCGGCCAGACGCCAGGGAGCGACGAGGCGCCCGAGATCGGCGAGCGAGACCGGGCGCCCATACACGGCCATCACCGAAAGGAGCCGGCGCCGGTCGGCGTCGAACCGCTCGAACCGCCGGAGCAGGACCTCCTCCAGGCTCGCCGGGATCGAGACCGAGCCAGGCTCCAGGGCGAGCCGCCACTTCCCCGCCTCCTTCACGATCCGGTTCCCGTCCACGAGCGACTTCATCACCTCCTCGATGAAGAAAGGGTTTCCGTCGGTCGCCTCGTGGAGCCGGACCGCGAGCTCGACCGGCGGGGACGCGAGGGAGAACATCTGCGCGAGGAAATCCCCGATCTCCTGCGCGGAGAACCCCGAGAGCTCCAGTCGCGAGACATAGCCGTCCTCGTCCAGGTCCTCCAGGAGGCTCGCCACGTCGCTCCCGGCGAGCTCCTCGCTCCGGCAGGTCGCGAGCACGAGGAGCCGCGGCCCGCGCCGGGTTCCCTCCCCCGCGCCCCTTTCCCAAAGGTCGAGGATCCGGGGCGCGTCCGAGCTTCCGGGCGCTTCCTCCTTCGCGCCCGACCGATCGGGGCGGTACTGAAGGTGGTAGCTTCGAACGAGGTACTTCAGGAGCTCGAGCGATTCCGCCCCCGCCCAGTTCGTGTCCTGGAGGCAGAGGACAAAAGGGCGCGCCTTGGCCGCTTCGAAGAGGAAGCTCGATACGTCGTCCAGGAAGCGGATCTTCGCCTCGCCTCCCTCCGCCTCCGCCCCCCGAGCGTCCGCGCCGTCCTCTTTCCGGACGATCTCCGGAACGAGGCGTGACAGCGAGCGCGCGTACGCCTTCACCGTGGCGTGCCCGGGCCCGAGCATCGACACGACCTCCCGGAGCACCGCGCGGAACGGCCCGTACGCCTCGCCTCCCCTTTCGTACGAGTCGCCGTAGAAAAAGGGAACGCCTTCCAGCTGGCACTGGATCCGGAACTCGCGGACGAGCCGGCTCTTCCCGATTCCGCTCTCCCCCACCAGGACCCAGAAAGGCTGTTCCAGTCCGTCCTGCTGGAATTCGGCGAGGAGTCCCGTGAGCGTCTTCCTCTCCTTCTCCCGTCCTACGAGCCGCGTGGAGAGGACATAGCTTTGCCGGGTCGCCTTCGTTTCGAGGGCGTACGGCTCCGCTACGAACCGGTTCACTTCCTCGATCACCTGGTTCGCGCTCGGGTAGCGCTCCGCCGGGTTGACGCGCAGGAGCCGGGAAGCGATCGTGCGGAACGGCTCGCGAAGCACAGCGAGTTCGACGTCTGTCGGCGGACGAGGCAGGAGCCCGTAGTAAAAGTCGGCCGCGCTCTGGGTCGGCCGGTCCTCGACCGGGACCTTGCCGCGGACGATCTTGTAGAGCAGGATGCCCAGGGAGTAGAGGTCCGCGCGGCGGTCCACGGCCGAACCGTCGAGAAGCTCCGGAGCGATGTAGTGGAGCGTCCCTCGAACCTCGCCCACCTTGCGGCTCGACTCCTCGCGCACGAGGCCGAAGTCCATGAGCTTCACACGCCTCGCGGCACGCTCCGATCCCTCGCCGCGGCCGCCCTCCGGAGTTGTCAGGGGGAGGGGAACAGCCCCCTCCCCCTCTTCGTCGCACCCACGGCCTTCGCGTAGCGAAGGCCGCGCCAGCGGCCTCCTCCCCTCCTCCGGCGCGTCGAGGACCATGACGTTTGCCGGCTTGATGTCGTGGTGGATGAAGCCGCGGGAATGGATGTACTCGAGGGCACGACAAACCTGGACGAGATCGTCCAGGATGGTCGAATCCGGGACATCACGCGTCGCCGTGAAGAGGTCGGTCCCGGCAAGGTACTCGAGCGTGAAGTAGATCTCCCCCGTCTTCTCGAGGATTCCGTAGTCATGCACCTCGCAGAGGTTCGGGTGCTTCAGGCGAGCGAGGGCCTCGAACTCCTGCTGGAAGAAGCGGATCGCCTCCTCATCGACTTCGTCGCTTGCGAGGGTCTTGAGCGCGACCAGACGACCATCACTCAGGAGGTCCTCGACGAGGTAGACGACTCCCATGCCGCCTTCGCCGAGCTTCTTGACGACGGCGTATCGATTGTCGATGACGACCCTTCGGTCGGCGGTCAATCCGATTCCTCTCGCGCCCCACCGCCCCGTCTGCTGTGTGGATTGTATCCCATGGATGCGGGCCCGTCAACACAGGTGAGTAGAAACCTGCTCGACGCGCTCGAAGGAGAGGGGCTCGGACACCATCGACAAGAGGGTTGACGCGCCGCGTCCTGAACACTAGACTGCCCCTCCATGAGCCGGAATCTCTACATCACCGGTACGCGCCGAGGCGATGGAAAGACCACGATCACCGTAGGGCTGACGCAGGCGATCAAGACGAAGGTCCCCAATCTCGGCTTCATCAAGCCGCTCGGTTCACGCGACATCGAAAGGACCGGCTACTCCCTGGATCACGATACGCTGCTCGTACACAAGGCCTGTGACGTCCACGGCTCCATCCAGGACGCGAACCCGATCACGATCGATCGTGGGTTCCCCTCCTATGCCCTCACACAGGCGCGGGGAACAGACCTTCTGAAGCAGATTGAAGAAGCTTTCCAGCGCGTGCAGGCCGGACGCGACCTCGTCATCATCGAGGGGGCCGGGCACGCGGCGGTGGGCTCGATGTTCGGCATCTCCAATGCGCTGGTGGCCCAGCGCCTCGGCGCCAAGGTCCTCCTCGTCGCGAGCGGAAAGGACGGCCATCCGTTCGACGAGATCGCGTTATCTCTCGCGTTCTTCGAGAAGCACGGAGCGGAGATCCTCGGGGTCGTCCTCAACCAGATCCCGTACCCCAACCTGAAGGAAGTCCGTGACGTCACGGCAACCATGCTCGCGCGCCACGGGATCAAGGTGGTGGGTGCCCTTCCGAAGCTCCGACTCTTTACGAGCCCGAAGCTCGTCGAGATCCTGGAGGCTCTCGAGGGGAGGGCGCTCTCTTGCCGCGAGAAGGTGAACAACCGCTATCGCCGCATCTTGCTGGGGGCGATGACGGCCGCCTCCGCCTTCCCCCGCCTCTTCCACGTCGGCGAGGAGGTCCTGCTCATCACCCCCGGAGATCGCGTCGACATCGTCCTGGCAGCCCTCCAGGCCCATCAAACGATCGCAGCGGAGGGCCGCCACCTCCTCGCCGGGATCGTCCTCACCGGTGGACTCGTGCCCGATCCCGGTACGATCGAGATCCTCGGCAAAACGGGGATCCCGACCCTGGCCGTCGAGGCCGACAGTTTCCAGGCTGCCAGCCGGATCCACGACATGGAACCCGCCCTCTCCCCGAACGACCGGAGGGTCCTCAAGATCCTCCACCAGGCCGCCAACAAGTACATCGACATCGAGACCCTCCTGGAGCGGCTCGGATGACATCGCCCGCCTTTTCAGGGGGAGGGGAACAACCGCCTCCCCCTTCGGACCGCCGGTACGGCCTTTGCGAAGCAAAGGCCAGCTCACACCCAACGGGCTCCCGCAAGTGAGCCCGGGCCAGTTCGCGACCGGCGAGCCGCCGGAGAAAAGAAAAAACGCGCCAGCGGCCCCTTCCCCTTCTCCTCCATCCCCCCTGCGTCTGGCCGTCAGCGGCGCCGCCGGCAAGATGGGGACGCGGATCCTCTCTCTGGCCGCAGAGGCGGAGGACCTGGCTATCGTCGCGGCCGTCGAACGCGCCGACCATCCCGGCCTGGGGAAGGACGCGGGCACGCTGCTCCTGGGGAAGACGCTCGGCGTCCCCCTCACGCCGCGGCTCGAAGTCGAGGCCGATTGCCTGGTGGACTTCTCTCATCCGAGCGCCACGGTCCCTCGACTCGCGGAGTGCAGGCGCACGAAGACAGCGATCGTCGTCGGCACGACCGGCCTCGATCCGGGGGTGGAGAGGGCGGCCGAGGAGGCCTCCCGGGAGATCCCGGTGCTCCTGTCCACCAACATGTCCCTGGGAGTCCACCTGCTCCTCGCGCTCGCGGAGGAGGCCGCCCGGCGCCTCGGCCCGGAGTTCGACGTCGAGGTGATCGAGGTCCACCACCGGCAGAAGAAGGACTCTCCCAGCGGAACCGCGCTCACGATCGCCCGCACTCTCGCCCAGGCGATGGGAGTCGATCTGGAGAAGGCGGCCGCCCACGGCCGCAAGGGAAACGTCGGCCCTCGCCCGGTGAGCGAGATCGGGATCCACGCCGTTCGCGGCGGGGACGTCGTTGGCGAGCACACGGTCCTCTTCGCGGGGGAAGGCGAGCGGATCGAGCTTGTCCACAAGGCATCGTCTCGGGACACGTTCGCCCGCGGAGCCCTGCGCGCCGCGCGATTCCTCGCTGGCCGGCCCCCCGGGCGCTACACGATGGCGAACGTCCTCTCGTGGAACGTCAACCGTCACTCCGGATCGTGACCTGCCACCTAGCCAGTGATCAGTGGTCAGTGATCAGTGGTCAGCAACAACCAAACACCAGGCTCCAAACCAGGCTTTGGGCTCGAGGCTGTAGGAACGGCCGAAGGCGCGCCGCCTTTTTTCCTCTGTTTTTCCTCCGGTCTCCAGCCTCCGGTCTCCAGCCT
>JACQVV010000340.1 GCA_016209595.1 Planctomycetota bacterium | reverse complement strand
GGCTCCGTGTCTGGCTCCCCTTCCTCATGCACGGGGCCGGCGCGTTCCGGCGCGAGCTCGACGAGAAGCTCGACCTCGCGCTGTGGGCCGAGAGCGAGCTCCGGCGGATCCCGGGGATCGAGATCGTCGCCGCGCCAGAGCTCTCGATCGTCGCCTTCCGCCTCTCTCGACCTGGCGAGGACAACGACGCCGCGAACCGCGCGAACCACGATCTCCTCGACCGCGTGAACTCGAAGGGGCGCGTCTTCCTCTCCGGGACGACGCTCCGCGGCCGCTTCGTCCTGCGAATCGCCGTCCTCTCGTTCCGCACCCACCAGGAGACCCTGGAGAGGTGCCTGGAGGACGTGCGGACCTCCATCGCGGAGATCGAATTGCGCTCCTGCTAGCGGCCCCGATGACTTCGTCCACGGGCTGCTCGCTGTCGCAGACCCCCACGTCCTGCCGCTTTTCGGCCCGAACAGTCCGCAAGAGGCGGCTTGAGCTGAGGGGGCTTCGGGCGCCGAAAAGCCGGCGAATAGCCGGCGGGAGGCGTCCATGATGAAGTTGAGGTCGAAGTCCCAGCGCGAGATCCGGCCGAAGCCGAAGGACGGGCGCGGGCAAGACCCATCGGTCCGAGCCCCGCAAGCGGAAGCGCTTCACGCGCGAGCAGAAGGAGCATACGCTCCGGCTGGTGGCCTCCGGGATGAAGCGCAACAAGGTCGCGAAGGTCATGGGGACCACCTCCGAGTCAATCCGGTTGTGGGTGACCGAGGCGGTGACCTCGACCACCCGCTTGAATCGTTCGAGGATGTCCTGGGGCCTCCGGATGTGCTTCACGGTCCCACCGGGGCAAGCACCCATGACCCAATCCACACGGAGGGAGAAGAGATCGACCAGTTCTCTCGCGCATGTCTTCCAGGCGAGGAGCTCATCCGCTCATCATGTCTGCCGGTGGGGGGCCGGGTGGAAGAGGATGTCCCGCAGCTCGCCCTCGACGAGGATGCCGTCCTCCAGCGCCAGCTCGGTCCAGTGCTTTCGGATGCCGGCGCCCTCCAGCAGGTAGACCCGGGATTGGAGCTCCTCGACGATTCGCCCTGCGCCGACATAGCGGGTGAGGATCTGCCGAGCGGCGGCGCGGCGTTCCCGGTCGCAGAGAGAGATCCAGCCGACGCGGTGATTCGTCCGGGCCGGATCGAGCCCTCGAGAGCGGGCCTGGGTTCGCAGGAGCGTCGAGACGACCCGGGGAGAGACCCAAGAGCGGGCCACGAGGAGCCAGCCGAGGGTGACCCAGTGGCCCTGGCCGGCCAGCTCCCGCTGGACGTCCAGGCACCCGGCCAGGCGGGGCAGAGTGAGGAGGTTGAGGGAAACGGCGATTTCGCCGAGGCGCAGAGCGCGCTTCATGGCGGTTGCCTCCTGGAGCCATGCCAGAGGGCACGATGCTAGATCGTGCCCTCTGGTGGGGTGGGGGTGTCATCTAGAACCGGAAGACGGTGGTGGTGCTGGCGGGGCTCGACCAGTGGATGAGCCGGCTCTCGTACTTCTTGAGCTCCCACTTCCAGTTGATTGTGATCTTGAAGATGAACCGGATCTTGATCGCGATCTTGATGCCGATCGTGACATAGGCGAAAACGTCGACGGAGACGGCCTGGAAGGTCGCGGTCGCGTAGCCCTCGAAGCCTCCGATGTCGGCCCGAAGACCGGCCTCGAGGCTGGCGTTGAGGAGCTTGATGTCGGCCCGCAGGCCGACCTGGACGACGACGGCGTTGACCTCGGCACTCCCCCCGCCGTAGGCGTGCGCGGCGAGCGTCATGTTTCCGGCCGCCCCGGCCGCACTCGCCTGGGCGTCCATGCGGAATTGGACCCTGACCCCGAGCCAGCCGCGGAGCGTCACGGGGATGGGCCCGACCATGAAGGTGTGCGAGGCCTCGGCGACCCGGAAGTCCCTCGAGAACTCGCGCCCGATCCGCAGCGCGGACTTCTGGTTGACGAGGTCCCACTTGCCGATCCGAAGGAGGGCCTGGGTCTCGCCCGGAGTGCGCGCCTCGGCCCGGGCCTCAAAGAGCGGGAAGGTGCGGTTCAGGAGCTGCCCCGTCCCGCGAGCCTCGGCCGAGACGAGCGAGACGTTTTGGTTGAGCGAGGCCGGTAGGGCCCGGTAGGACGCATCGAGCTTCGCTCCCGCCCAGGAGTTGCCGAACGTGCGCTGGTAGGAGCGGACCAGGGAGCGCCCCTGTACCCGGGTCGTCGAGCCCGCGCCCGCCGGCGGGCTCGGCGCCGCGGTGACCTCGATCCGGATCCGACGGAAAAGGACCGGGCGAACGAAGCTCCCGCTCCAGGGGCTCCGGATCGGCTCGAGGACCAGGTAGAGGGATGCCTCACCCGCCGGGAGGGGATCGACCTGGAGGCGCATCGTCCCCGGCGGCGCGATCGGGACGTTGTAGAGGATCTGCCGGCCGTTCGACGAGAAGATGTAGACAAGGACTGCCCGCGACGGGAGGTTCCGTCCCTCGACGAGGGCCGGGGCGCCCGACCGAAGCACGTTCGGGGGTGTCGCCGGGACGCCGCCCGCGGCGGGACTGTGGACGCGCGTCAGCTGCGGCCAGGCGACTGGGTCTGGGCTCCGGCGGCCGACACCAGGATGGCGCCCGCTACGAGAGTCGCCAGGACGTGAGAGAGTTGCGGTTTCATGATCGTGTCTCCTTCGTTTGTGCTCGAGATTCTTTTCGTCTCTAGTAGCCGTCCCGGTCGAGGATGCGACGGGCCTCCTCTCGGACCGACTCCTCCGGATCCGCATCGACGGCCCAGCGGATCGCCCGGACGCTCTCCTCGTCGCCGCGGCCAGCCAGGACGCGGAGGGCCTCGAGGCGGACTTCGGGCGAGCCATCCTCCTCGAGGGCGTTGCGCACGGCCGCCCGGGCCCCAGAGGAGGAGAGCTCGCGAAGGGAACGCACCGCCGTGGCGCGAACCCGGGGGTCCTCGGCCGCGAGATAGGGCAGGATCGCCCCCTCGATCGAGGGGTGGCCCGCATTCCCCAGGGCCGCGACATAGGCGACCTCCCACTCCCCGCCCCGGCGGCCGGCCTCGGCGCGGACGGCGTCGAGGAGGCGGCGCCCTTCGGCGTCCGACTCCAGACGCCCCGCCACGCCGCCGGCGACCAGAAAGGCCGTGAGACCGACGTCCCCGTCTTCCCCACTCTCGATGAGCCGCCGGATCGCGCCGGCTGTCGCGGCCGTCGGGGACTCGACCTGGACGAAGCTCTGGAGGGCCGCAATCCGGATCGACTCGCCGGCCTCTCCGCTGGCGAACACCCGGGCCAGGACGGCCTGGGCCTCGGGCGTGCCCGCCTCTCCCAGCGCCGCCAGGAGGGAATCGCCCAGGGGCGGCGATGGACCATCCAGGAGCGATTCGACCGCCCGGAGGGCCTCGAGGTCGTGCCGCAGCAACAGCCCCAGCTCGTGGAGGGCCTGACCGGTGTCCCCCGTCCCCTCGATATCCCCCTCGAGCGCGGACATCAGATGATCGAGCGCGTCCTCGACCGTGAGTCCGTCGATCCTCGCCAACTCGCTCGCCGCCCGGGCCTCCCCGGCGAGCCTCTCGCGAAACATCCGGTCTCCGGCGGGAATCGCCTGTCGCTCGTCGACCAGGCGCTCGATCTCGGCGGCCGAGGGGAGAGGCGCTCCTCCCTCGGCCACGATCGACGTCCGTCGATCGAAGACGACCGTGAGGCCGAGCTCGGCCGAGGCGAGGCAGAGCCGCTCCCGGCCCTCGACCCGGAGCGTCCGCCCCCGCTGGTCCAGAACGATCCGCCTGCCCCCCTCGACCGCGACCGAGAGGTCCGCGGCCGCCAGAGGCTCGCCGGCCATGGCGAGTTCGTCGATCTCGCGGCAGACTTTCTCGAGCGAGCGGCCGCTCCGGCGATATTCGAACACGGCCCGGCCGAGGTCGCACTCCTCGGTCGAGACCCACGACTCCGGCGTCCGCGGCGGGGTCACGATCTGAAGCTCGAAGAGGAGCCCCAGGACCACCTGGACGAGCTGGGCCGGCAAATCGGGCGGAAGGAGAAAGCTCTCGAAGCGGCCGTCGCCGGCGAGCCGGACCAGATAGGGCTCCTTCATCATGGCCGCCACCCCCTCGACCGGGAGCGCGCCGCCCTCCTCTTCGGTCCGGGCCTCGAAAGACGCCTCCCGGAGGACGAGGCAGAGGATCCCGCCTTCGTCGCCACCTTTTTCATGCTCGGAGACCTCGGCCCGTCCCTTGAATCGGCTCGAACCGCGAGCAGTCGTGCCGCCGGACGAGTCGGGGCCGAGATCGAGGAAGCTCCCGGCCCCCATCTCGACCTCAAAATCCTGGGCCAGATCGAAGGCGAGGCGGATTGCATCCCCGGGCTGCGCCTCGCGAGGGGCGACAGCCTGGTCGAGGTCTCTTGGCCCAGACCGCTCTGGTTCAGGCCCCTGGGGAGGGGGAGGGAGGTCCGGCGGGAACGAGACCTCGGCCGCCTCCTCCCGGGGCCCGCTCCAGAGCGCGGTCAAACCGAGAAGAACGGCGGCCAGGAGGGCGACGATGCACAGGCTGTTCCGCTTCATGTCGAGGTCGATCCGAGAGGGGTGTTAACCGTGTCTACCCTCTCCTTCGACGAGCCGTGTCCGATCTGATCGTTCGGTGCCTGGCGCGGGCGATGCGCTCCGTTCGAGCAATCCAGAAGTTCCTGGCTCGCAGGGACTTGGAGTTCGCGCGCGCGGCGGCCGCCGCTACCCGGACATCAGGCACTTGCGCGGTCCGGAGGGCCCGCCCGCCTCTACCGCCGGCTACTTACTCTGCTGCTCGATCAGCCTTCTCAAGCCGAGGACTTCGTCGCGCAGGAGTCGCTCGCGGTCATCGGCCCGCGGGTCGAGGAATGAGCCGCCAATCCACGGCCCTCTGCATGTGGATCGCCTGATTCTGCGAATCGCCGGCAGGCAGCACTTGAACAGATACAATGACGCCGACGACCTTGCCGCTGCGTAGATGGTAGATGGCGCCGCCGCTGCTTCCGCTCCCCATCCGCGCAGCGATGCGAAGCCCCGAGCCGGGGTCAGGGTCGAATGCAGACACGATTCCGAATTCGGTCGTGAGCGGACCTCCGCCCGGAAACGCCAGCGCTACGACATCATCGCCCCTGTTGACCTCGAATCCCAGTTCGCACGGATCGAACGTGCCTCCGCCTTCGATTTGGAGCAAGGCCAGGTCTCGATTCTCAGGATCCCCATACTTGAGAATCCTGAGATCGCAAGAGGGAAGGCCGGTTTCCGGCTCCCACTCCGCGCGCAACGGGATGCTCAGGGCGTCGAATCTCGTCCATGTTCCGTCGTCATTCTTCAGGGCGACGACGTGCGCATTCGTGAGAATCTGCCCCGAAGCGCTGATGATGAAACCGCTGCCATGGCGGTGCCAAACTACACCTTGGCCGTCGCCGCTGTCAGCAAGGATGGCGATGCAGACGACGGATCTCAGCATCCTCCCGCGGACCTTCTTCGCGCGCTTGTCGATCACGTCCTTCAGGAGGCGATCCAGTCCCTGTGACTCGGGGAACAGGCGCAAGCCTTCCTCGATGTCCGTCATCGCGTCGTCCTCGTTGCCCATCGCGAGATAGGAGCTGGCCCGCTTGTCGAGGAGCCCCTCCCGCTCATGGGCCTTGGGCGGGAGCTTCGCGAGCGCGTCGGTGAAATCGGTCACGGCCCGAGCGTGGTCCCCCTTTTTCACCCAGATCTCGCCCCTCTTCTGGAGCGCGCCGCCGTGGTCGGGGTCGAGCTCGATCGCGCGCGTGAAATGGCCGATCGCCTCGTCGAGGGCCCCGGTCTGGGCCGCCGCGATTCCTTCGGCATAGCGGGCCTCCACCAGGAGCTTCGTCGCTTCGGCCCTCCTGGACCAGTCGCTCGTCGCGCGGGCCAGAACGCGCTCGAGGTCGACGATGGCGCCGGCGAACTTGCGATCCTCCACGGCGAGGCGCCCTCGATGGAAGGACGCGTCGACGCGCTTCGGATCGCGCTGGAGCGCCGCCGAGTAGTCGGAATACGCGCCCTCCCGATTCCCGGCCATTTCTCTGGCAAGTCCCCGTTCGACGAGGAGTTCGACGTCCTCCGGATCGAGCCGGAGGGCAAGGTCGAGATCGCCGATCCCCTCGGGCACCTGGCCCTTCTCGAGGCGAAGCCGGCCTCGGGCCACGTAGGCGGCCTTGAGATGCCGGTTGCAGACCGCGCATGCCGGGTCGGTGGCGAGCGGGCCGGTGATCTCGTTGATCGCCTCGTCGAGGTCTCCGCTCTCGAGGAGAGCCTCGGCCCGGGAATGGGAGTGAACTTCCGGAGGGGCCTCGGAGGGCGGCGGCTCCTGGTCACGAAACAGGAGGAGGCCGCCCAAGCCGAGGAGGAGCGCGAACCCGACCCCGCCGGCGACCGTCCAGTGGAGGTTCGTGACCCGGGGTCTCTTGCCGGCGACCGCCGGGACGGGCGGGGTGGGGC
>JACQVV010000339.1 GCA_016209595.1 Planctomycetota bacterium | reverse complement strand
GCGGCGTAGATCTTCGCGAGGGTCAAGTGGGGGTACGCTTCGAGGATGTCGGCGGGCGAGTCTCCCCGCCGGTGGAGGACCGCGATATCCAGGACGCGAATCCGCGTCCCCTCGATCCGGGGGCGTCCCCCGCAGACGCCGGGGGTCTCTTCGATGTGGGGGTAGGTGGAGGTCTCCGCCAAGGCGGCTCCAGTATACGCCGGCTCCGCCCGGGGGGTCGAGGGATGCGCGTTCAAGGTTTCCCCTCGGTTCCGGTGGTTTGGGAGTCCCCCCGTGCGGGCTCGGAGCGGAGAATCCCTCGGGCACCTGGCTTCGGTCTCTATCTGGACGGAGACGCTAGGGCCACGGGGAGAGGGGCGGTCTCTCCGTAGGGGAGCTCACGGGGCGCGCCTCCAGAGCCCGTTCCTCTGGAGTTCGATGCGCGCGGTCTCGGTCGAGACGAAAAACTTGCGGGCCACTTCCTCGGCCACATAGGTCCAGAACGCTTCTGAGGAAAGATCGAAGTCGGGGTCCCTGGCCTGTACCGGGCGAGAGAGGTTCCGCACGGCGTCCTGGGCGACGCCTGGGAGCGAGCGTCCGGGAACGAGGACGCACCCGGCAAAGTAGTTCGCCTGGTACTCGGCCCGATGCAGGACGTGACTTGCCAGGTCACGGTGAAACTCGATCCACTCGGCCTCGGATCGAAAGCCACGGTACAGGTCGCCGTGCAGGACGAGATGTCCGACTTCGTGGGCGAGCGTGAAGCGATACCGGTTCTGGAACGACCGGAACATGGCGTCATCCACGAGGATGGAGGACCGATCCGACGACAGGTAACCGTCGATCCCTCGGACACCCCGGAGACCGGGGACGGGCACGATGTCGAGCCCGAGACGGAACTCGACGATCTCCTCGATCGGAACGGGGACCGTGGCGGCCGGATTGTGCTCGTGGAGGAAGCGTTCGGCGCGTGTGCTGAGTTCCTCGTCCGAGACGTAGGGAATCTCGGTGGTCACGAGCTACGCGCCGCGGATCTTCCGCTTGAGCTCGTCAAGGAGCTCTTCGGTGTCCCGCCCCCCGTCCTTCGCGTGGTCGCGGAGGGTGCGGAAGAGGACGGGGAGCTTGGCCGCGAGTTCCTCATCGCGGAGGTCGTCGGGGATGATCCCCCGCTCGGCCGCGGCGAGGTCAAAGAACTGATACCACTCGTCCGAGCCTTCGCGCAGCCCCAGGCATCCAGCGTACTCGCGGAGCTTTTCCCCCTGGGGGGGCGGAAGGCGGCCACGCTCCATCTTGCTGATGTTGCTCGGGTCGAGTCCGAAGCGGAGGCAGAACGCACGCAGGGAGAGCCCGAGCGCTGCTCTACGCTCCTTGAAGTACCGGCCGAAGTCGGACATCCTCGTATCCTCCATCCTGTGTGGTATGAAGCGTACCACGGCCGGTGGGTCAAGTGCGAGAGGGCTTGGGCCGGAGCGGGCCGGACGGCCTAGGAGCGTCCTCCGGTTCCGGTCGCCCGCGGAGGCTTCTCGGTTCCCCCCTCCCCGGCGAGGAAGGCTTACCCCGCGGCGGCGTCGGGGGCGGAGGGGGTGTCCGTGGCCTCCGTCGCAGGTGCTTCGACGAGGAGCGCCCGCGCGGCCTCGATCAGGGGGCGGGGGTCAGGAGCCTTGAGGGCGCGGTCGAGGAGCTCCGCTACCAGGGTCGCGAGAGCGGGGTCCGGGGGGCCTCCGGGGGTTTCTTGGGCACGATGGCGGGCACGAGGGCGCCGCAAGTCATTGGCGCCCATGAGGGGAGCGCTGGACTTAGGATCCAGTCCCGAAAGGGGTGGGGGTTCGAATCCCCCCTCCCGCATCACGCTACTGGAACATCTCCTTGGTCGCGAGCACCTCATCGAGGCGCCGGAAGAAGCCCTTCATCACCCGAGGATCGAACTGGCGGCCTTCTTCCTCCTTGATGATCCGTAGGGCCGTCTCGATCGGGAAGGCGGGCTTGTAGCACCGCTCCGAGGTGAGCGCGTCGAAGACGTCGGCAAGGGCCACGATCCGGCCCGAGAGCGGTATCTCCTCTCCCTTGACGGCCTGGGGGTACCCAGTCCCATCGAAGCGTTCGTGGTGGGAAATCGAGATCTCGCGGGCACGCTCCAGGAAGGGGATGCCGGTGAGGATCTCGTTTCCACGGACGGTGTGGGTTTTCATGATCTCGAACTCCTCCGCCGTGAGCTTTCCGGGCTTCCGGAGGATGGAAGGAGGGATCGAGATCTTGCCGATGTCGTGCATGGGGCTGGAGTAGGCGATCTCTTCGACAAAGGCCTCGTCGAGGTTCAGGCCCCGCGCGATCTCCTCGGAGTACTTGCTCATTCTGAGAATGTGGTTTCCCGTGTCCTCATCGTTGATCTCGGCGACCTTGGAGAGCACGATGATCGACTCGAGGTGCGCCCGCTTGTTCTGCTCGAACATGTCCTCGAGGTCCCGGAGCGCTGCGTTGAGCTGCCGGGTCCGCTCCTGCACACGGTCCTCCAGCGAGCGCTGGTACTCGCGGTGTTCTCGGAGGAGTTTCGCATGCTGCGCGGCGCGCTGAACGGCGAGCGAGACGATCTGGAGATCGGGGAAAGGCTTGACCAGAAAGTCGTACGCGCCGTGTTTCACGGCCTGGATCGCGATTTCCAGGTCGGGCGAACCGGTCATGAGGATCACGGGGGTGTCGCCGTTTCTTTCCTTGAGGCGCTGGAGGAGGCTGATCCCGTCCCGGTCCGGCATCCGGATGTCGCTGAGGACGCTGTCGTACGGGCCGTCGCGGAACTTGTCGATCGCCTCCTCGGCGGAAGCGGCGTCCGCCACCTCGAACCCTTCGTCGACAAGGTATAGACGCAAGACGTCCCGGAGAGAATCCTCGTCATCTACGACGAGGACTCGGCCCAGGGGTGTCGACATGGCGGCTTGGGTTGCGCCCGCGGGCGCCCGAGAGGGGTCCGTTGGATCTTCCCCGCTGTTTGACGGTTCCGTCCCTTCATGGTACGGTCTGGCCCGCAGGAAAGGAAGGGGAGAGCGCGGCGCGGATTCGCTTTTGGCGGCTTCAAGGACATGAGAATCGGGCTCTTCGGGGGGTCGTTCGATCCGATCCACCACGGGCACCTGATCTCGGCCCAGGAGATGCTCCGGGAGGGGCCGCTCGACCGCGTGATCTTTGTGCCGGCCCGGGAGCCCCCTCACAAGGAGGCCTCGTCGCTCGCGCCGGCCGAGGAACGGGTCCGGATGATCGAGCTCGCGATCGCGCGCGAGCCACGCTTCGCGGTTTCGGACGTCGAACTCGGCCGGCCAGGGCCGTCTTATACGATCGACACGGTGGAGAGCTTCCTCGCCCGCACCGAGACCGGGGAGGAGTACTTCTGGATCGTGGGGGACGACAGCGTCCGGGACATCCCTGGATGGAGGGAGGCGGAGCGCCTGCTCAAGATCTGCCGGTTTCTCGTGGCCACGCGACGAGGCGAGGGGCGAGCGGCACTGACGTCCGGACGGTCCGGCCTTTCGGCGCATGCCGTCGAAAGCCTCCTCGCGGGGTATCGAGCCACGCCTACGATCGAGATCTCGGGGACCGAGATCCGCCGCCGCATATCGCGGGGAGAGTCGATCGCCTACCAGGTTCCAGAGGCGGTCGAGGACTACATCCGGATGGAGGAACTCTACCGGGCGTAAGCGGCTGTCCGGCTGAGGGTAGGGGCGTGGAGAATTTCGTGCAGAAGTCGTTGACAGACCCAGGCGCAGGAGGTATCTTCCCCGTTCCTTTCAGGGGTTTCTCGGAGTTTCCAACTCCCGGACGAGATGAGGACACGTTGATGGCTCGCAAGTTCGCCTGGATGCTCGTTGCCGCCATGGTTGTTCTGGTTTCCGGCTGCTTCACCCTGAATGCCCGTCATAACCGGAACCACCTCAAGGCGACGTCGAACGACTTCACCCGACTGCACGCCGATGTCGATCGGCACTTCTGGAACTACGACTGGGAAGACCCGCACGACTACTAGGCGGGCCTTCGCGCGGGCGCCCTGCGGTCCGGGAGCCCGCTAGTCCGTAGTCCTAGCCTGTCCAGGAAGAGACTATCCGCTCCACCGCGCGCGCGGGGCTCTCGTCGTGTGCCATGTGGATGCTGGTGAGTTCGCGGAAGCCGCGGAACCAGGTTCTTTGTCGGCGCGCGAGACGGCGCGTGCTCCTCTCCACCTCCGCGACGCAATTCGCGAGATCGCAACGGCCGGCGAGGAATTCGGCGACGTCGCGATACCCGACTGCCTGGCCGGCCTGGCGCCCGGGGGTCAAACGGGTGTCGGCATGAAGCCGCCGGACCTCCTCGACGAACCCGGCGGCGAAGAGACGCTCGGTGCGCGAAGCGATCCGAGCGAGGAGATCGGCGGGATCGCGGGCGATCCCGAAGATGCGGCAGGGATAGCGGAGAGTACGGTGCGGGGACTCGCGAAGGTGCTTCGACATCGGCAGGCCGGAGAGCTCGTAGATCTCGATCGCCCGGACGATCCTCTTCACGTCGCGCGGATGGAGCTCGTTCGCTCGCTCGGGGTCAACCCGGGCGAGCCGAGCGTGAAGGTCTTGTGGGCCCGCGGCTTCCGCGAGGATCCGGGCGCGGAGCGATGGGTCTCCTGCCGGGCCTTCGAAGAGCCCGCGAGTGAGAGCGAGGAGGTAGAGTCCGGTCCCGCCGGCGAAGATCGGGAGTTGCCCCCGCGCCAGGACGTCCTCCACGGCGGCGAGGGCGAGGCCGAGATACTCGGCGACGCTGAATTCCTGACTGGGGTCCACGAGGTCGAGAAGGTGGTGCGGGACGGCGGCCCGCGCGGCCGGGGAGGGCTTGGACGTCCCCACGTCCATCCCGCGATAGACTTTCATGGAGTCGAGCGAGAGAATCTCCCCCCCGAGGCGCGCCGCGAGCGCGAGCGCGATCTCGTGCTTGCCGCTCGCGGTCTCACCGACTACAAAGAGGACTCGCGCGCCGTTCATCGTCATTCGTCATGGAGGGAGACGGGGATGGACAACTGCACCATCGGGATCTTCGCGTGCTTCCTGGCACTCGCCCTCGCAGGCGTCACGAACGCCGACGAGGTCGATCCGGGAGAGTTCCTGAGAGAGCTCAACGAAAAGTACTACACCAACGTGGGTGGGGGAGTCACGGACTTCTCGGTCGAGGTCCGAGACGACCGCCTGGCGATGTACCCGGAGATCGGGAACGCCAAGGTGGTCGCCCGTTTCTACTGGAAGCCGGCTCGCGGTCTCAAGATCCTCCTGGAGGGGCTCCCGGACACGGCGGAGGACCGAGCCGGGGAGATCCGGTCCTATCTGGAGGACCAGTGGCTGAAGCATGTCCTCATCCGGCCCTACTCCGAAGAGTTCAGGAATTATCAGCTCTCGGTCGACTCGACGGGGGGGAAGTTCGTGGTCGTGGCGACGGCCGTCGGGACCTTCAACGAGAGCAACGCGGAGAGGATGGAGGTCGTTTTCGGCCGAGGTCTCGCGCCTGAAAAGCGCGAGACGGCGATTCACGGAGGCGGGACGATCGAGGAGCTCTACGGCACGACGGTGAAAGACGAGAAGGTCTTCGTAAAGGAAATCCGCCAGAAGTTTCGCGGCGTGCCCGATCCGGCGACCGGACAGCCGGGGGACTTCGACATGACGGTGCGGTTTGAATACGGACAGGTCGGAGAGTACTATTTTCCGACGCGGATCGCGGCTTCCGCCCAGGGGCGCGAGATGGCCGTCACGTTCGAGAACTACAAGGTGAACGAGGGCTTTGACGACGCGATCTACGACCGGTAGCCTCGCAGCGGCCCTCGTGGTCGCGGTGTTCCTCCTGGGAGTCATGCCGGGCGAGGTCTGGTCGCAGGATCCGGCGAAGGAGTTCGCCCGGACGACCCTGGAGCGGCTTCTGGAGCACCAGGGTGGACGGGAGGCCGTGGAAGGGATCCGGGACCTCTACGTCCGGGTCTTCTACGTCGCCTACGAGAAGGGAGGCGGCGAGAAGGTGGAGATGGAGGGGTACCTCCGGCAGTTCTTCCGGCCGCCCGACCTCCTCCGGCTGGAGGAGCAGGACGAAGACAAGATCAAGATCGTCAAGGTCTTCGACGGGGCGACACGGACCGGGAGCTCGCACCGGCCGGGCCGAGAGGGGGTGATCCCCTTGAACGAAACGGACGAGCCGCGCCAGGTCCGGGACCTCCACGACCACCTCCGCCGGTTCCGGATGCTCTTCGGGACCTACCTCCTGCGGGAAGGGACGGAGGCGCGTTTTCGCAGATTTGCGGGCGCCGAGACCGATGACGATTACTGGATTCGCTGGACGGACGGTCCCGCAGCGGAGACGAAAGAGTATCTCGATCTCCGGATCGCGGGGGGCGAGCTCAAGACGGTGCGGGTCGTCCCCACGGACGGGGGCGAGGTTCATGTCCTCGTTCTCGAGGAGCCCAAGGAGTTCGGCGGGCTCCGCTTCCCCACGCGGGCGCTCGTCAAGCGGGACCTCGGGGACGGAAAGTCGGAGAAAGTCATCGAGCTCAAGGTCGTGACGGACGGGCTCGTCGTAAATCCCGAGCTGCTCGACGATACCTACTCATCTCCGACGGTCGAGACGCCGAAAGAGCCGCGGGCGCGGAAGTAACCAGGCGCGAAGAACGCTCACGGGCCGTTCTCCGTGCTAGAATCCTCACCCCGGCAATTTCTCCCCCGCCGGGCTGGCCGCGAACGTGCTCTCGAAGAGACGATACGAACAGATCCACCGCAGGGTGACCAAGGAACTCGCCGAGAACCGGATGTGGAAGCATCTGGTGATCGAACGGTTCTGGCTCTGCCCATACTGCGGGATGGTCGGCGCGAGTGTCGACCAAGTGGACCAGCTCCCTCAGTACATCATCACTCACCTCTTGAAACAGTGCACGAACTGGTCGAATTTCGAAGGGCGCTACGTCAACATCAAGGTCCTCGAAGCGCGTGCGATCGACGTCCTGGCAGCGCACAAGCTCGCCAACGACGCGGGCTGGAAGATGTTCGACGAGGCGGGCCGCTGGTACTGTCCGTACTGCGCCAAGGGTAAGGCCGTCGAGGGCCTCCGTTCGCCGGACGGGATGCAGAAGACCAAGGTCGTCATCATCGACCACCTGAGGGAGTGCCATCTCTACAAGTCGGGGCGAGGGATCCAGATCGACTCGGAGAAGCTCAAGAAGAGCGTCCTCCAGGAGAACTTGATCAGCCGTCTTGTGCCGCAGATCCGACGCCGCGTCGAATCCGACGAGTCGTGGGTCGTGAGACTCATGGACGGGACGTGGATGTGCCCCTTCTGCCACTCCGCCGTTCGGGACGTGGATCTGTCGAGCCCCGTGACGCGGGTCGAGACCGCGCCGAAACAGATGGCCGCTCACCTCGTCCGGGACTGTCCGGTTTACGAGAAGCTCGAGTCTCCGGGCGGCCAGCCGGGGCATGTGCTGAAGCCCGTCTCCGCTGAGCTCAAGCAAAGCCTCGAGAAGAAGATGAAGAAGATGGCGGAGCTCGAGGACGACGAGGGGGGGTTCGAGAAGCCCGGCCCTCCGACAGGACCGCTTCCGGCGCCGAAGCTTTCGATTTTTCTCGGCGAGGAGCCCAAGGCGAGCGGGGCGGAGGAAGAGGGGTTCGCGCGCGGGCGGGTCTATGCCGCCCGGCTGCGCGACGCGGGGCAGGAGTCGGAGAAAATCGAGCCTCCCGGGGTCCGCCGGGGATCGACCGGGGCGTACTCGCTCGACGACGAGGCGACAGGACGGGTCGAAAAGATGACCCCCGAGAGCGCGGTTCCTCCAGGGCCTCCCCCTCCCCCCTCCGGGCCCCTGGAGGCAGGCAAAGAGATCGCGCCGATCGAGACCATCACCGGAAAGAAGCGCCGGGCGCTCACCGGGATGATGCAGCGGGCGCGCATCCGCCTCCTCTCGATGCTTCCCGACGTACCCAAGCAGTACGGGATCGACATCGCGACCCTCTACAAGCCGAGCCCCGAGTTCAACGGGGACTTCTACTACTTCCACGAACCGGGACCCCGTCAGGTCGGAGTGGCCCTCTACACGCTCTCGGTCAAGGGGGCGGACATGGTGCCTCTGAACGAGCTCGTACTGGAGCGGCTGCGCGAGGCCTCCCGGGAGGCGAAGGACCCGAAAGCGGTCCTCGTCCGGGTGAACGCGGAGCTCGGCGGAGTCTTCGCGCGCGACGACTACGCGACGATGCTCTACGGGATCGTCGACGCGAAGGACAAGACGTTCCGGTTCGCGAACGCGGGCCACTGCCCGCCGCTCGTGGAGAACTCCTTCCGAGGGAAGCACGGGGAGCTCCTGCGGTCGAACGGGATCGTCATGGGGCGCGATGAGGGCTCGATGTTCCAGGCGATCCTGGAGCCCGTGACCGTGAATCTCCAGAAGCGCGACATGATCATCCTGTACGGCGAAGGGATCCTCGAGACGCACGGCGGGCCGAAGAACAAGGAATTCGGCCTGAAAAGCCTCGTCGACGCCGCAGGGGAGTACTCGAAGCAGGATGCGCACTTCCTGGTGGAGATGGTCGAAACGCTCTTTCTGGAGTTTCTCGGAGAGAGGCCGCAGGAGAAGGACCTGACCATGATCGCCCTCCGGCTACAGTAGAGAAGGGGCGCCCGTTCAGGCGCCCGCGCGAGGAACCCGCCTCCCCCCTCGTCGTCGGCTACTGGACGCGCTGGAAGCTCGTAGGCAGCCCCCGGGGAAAGGTGTAGTAGACGGGGAGTTTCGTTCCGGCCGCGGCAACCGCCGACTGGATGGCGTCCTTCACGTCCTTCTTGCCATAGCGCGTCGATAGGTGGAAGAGGACAAGCGAGGAGACGCGGGCCTCGATCGCCACGCGGAGCGCCTCCACCACCGTCGAGTGGATCTCCAGGTCGCGTTCTCCCGGGTCGAGGAAGGTGGCCTCGTGCAGGAGGACCTCCGCCTCCTCGGCCAAGGCCGGTGGAAGGGGCATCGAATCCCCTGAGTAGACGAGCAGGTTCTTTTCATAGGTTTCGGTCAGATAGTCGCGTCCCTTCTCGCGGACGACCGCTACGATCTCCTTCTGGGAGAGCGCCGCAAATTCCTTCTTCAGGCGGGAACGGCTCTCTACCACCGCGTAGCCAAGGCTCGCGCCCCGCTGCAGGTGCACCGTGGGGAAGGTCCGTACGTGCCGGTTGGGAACGGGGAGCTCGATCCGCTCTCCCGGCCCCGTCCCGATCCAGGAGAGGGGATACGGAGGGTTGGGGAGGATCTGGGCGATGTATTTCCGGAGCCGATCGATGTTGCTGTCCCCCCGCGGGTAGTAGATCGCCAGGGGCTTGGCCGTGTCCCCCATCGAGGAGGCGCGGGAGTAGAGGAAACCGGGAATCCCGGCCACGTGGTCTCCGTGCCCGTGTGAGAGGAGGATCCGCTCGATCGCGTAGATCCGGTTGGTGAGGGTCGTGCTGACCCCTTCACCGCAGTCCAGGAGGACGTGGTCGGGACCGTAGAAGAACCACGTCGAGTACTTGGCGAGGGAGAAGCCCTCGAGGTTCGCGAGGAGGTTTTCGAAGAGGGACATGGTGTGGTCGGCCGCGGCGCGCTACGTCGTCTGGACGAGAATCGTGTAGACCCAGGCGCCCAGGAGGAGCGCGAGGAAGGGCAGAACATGCCGGCGGAGGTCGAGCCGGTCGAGCAGGGCGAAGAGCGAACGTCCCCTCGCCGCCGCCCAGAGTCCGGCGGGCACGTAGAGGACGGCCATGACGAAGAAGACGGCGCCCGCGGGCTGGACGGCGAAAGCGTCGAGGAGCTGGAAGTGTGCCATGTGCGCGAAGGCGGTTGTCATGCCGCAGGTCAAGCAGGGCACGCCGGTCCAGGCCTTGAAAGAGCAGGGGGCGAGTCCGAGCCTCTCGTGGGTCCCGTAGCCGCGAGGGTCGGGATCAAGCGTCCAGGAGACGTAGAGGACGTACGCGGTGAAGACCGCGAGGACCACGAGGACCGCCCGCTCGAAGGTGTTCGCGGGAGGGAGAGGGCTGCGAATCCGGGAAGGACGGGTTTCCTGCGGCGCGGAAGGGACGCGGGGCGTTTCGGAAGGGGAGCCCATGGAGGATGGCGGGCAGAGAAGGCGTGGCGTTTCGGTTTGGATGAGGAGAACTCCTGCTCCTCGAATGCAAGGATAGCCCCCACGCGAGACGGATTCCATCATAGGATCCGTACGTGCATGGGAAGCTCCTTGATCCGGGCGTGCTGGAGGCCCTCTCGCATCTCGAGTTCGTGACGCGTCGCCGCTTCCGAGGGACCGGGGCAGGCGAGCGCCCCGGCGGGGTAGCCGGGGGGCGCGGGGAATTCTCGGGGCACGCGCCGTACGTGCCGGGTGCGGACTTCCGTGACATCGACTGGAACCTCGCGGCACGTCACGATGCGCTCCAGGTACGCGAATTCCGCCGGGAGGAGGCGATCCCCGTGCGGATCTTCCTCGACGCGTCGGGAAGCATGGCCTGGGGACGGCCGTCGAAGTTCGACCTCGCCCGCCGCCTGGCCGCGGGGCTCGCATGGATCGCCCTCGCCCGGCACGACCCCGTGCGGCTGGCCTGTGCGCGGGGCCATCGGTCGGACGAGGGGCGACTCTTTCGCGGCCCGGGAGCGTTCCCGGAGGTTGTGCGCGAGCTCGAGGGGCACGAGGCGGGTGGAGCTCTCGAACTCTCTCGGGCGATCCACGAGGCGCTCCGGCACGACCCGGACGCCGCGCTCTCCTTCTGGATCACGGACGGCTACGGTGGAAAGGAGGCTCGCGGCGAGGTGCGCCGACTCCCCGGTCGCGCTCAGGACGCGGTGCTGCTGCTCGTCTCCGCCGCGGAGGAGATCGACCCGGCGGCCGGAGGCAACGTCCGGCTCGCGGACTCCGAGACGGGAGAAGAGTTCGATCTCGCGCTGGGACCGGGGGAGCTCCGGCGCTACCGAGAGGCCTATGCGGCCTTCGCGGAGGAATGGCGCACGCTCGCGCTGACGAGCGGAGTCCGCTTTGCATGGGTCCGGACGGACCAGCCGCTGGAAGATCTCTTCTTCCGGGTGTTCACGCGTGCGGGCGTGCTCGCGTAGAGAACTACCCGACGAGGACACCCGAGCGCAGCACGCGGTGGAGAAACTCCTCGTAGTCGGGCGAGGCCTGGAGCCGCAGGGAAATCGTCCGGATGGCCTGGGCCCGGATGCGCTTCTCTCTCCCCGCGGACAGATGGAGCGACCGGCGGAGCGTGCTCTGGATCTTGAGGAGCGCGAGGAAGTTTTGATACGTGAGCGGCACGTCGGTCGGGGGGTTCATCGGGAGACTCCCTGGCGGCGGCTTCGCCCTCCCTGGGCGCGGGTTTTCGAGGCTCGCGCGGCGGGCCGGGGCTCCGCGGGTTCGGGGCCGCGCTCTCCCCAGCACCAGGCCTGGTTTCTGCCCTCGTCCTTCGCCCGGTAGAGAGACTGGTCGGCCCGGGAGATAAGGGACGGGACATCGGTAACGTCGGCGCCGTAAGGAGCGATTCCAAGGCTCACGGTCGCCCGGATCTCCTGCCCGCGTTCGCCCCGGAAGCGGGTCCTCTCGACGAGGCCGCGGAGTCGCTCCGCGAGGGCGAGCCCGTCCGGCAGCTTCGATTCGGGAAGGAGAACGCACATCTCCTCGCCCCCGTACCGGTAGCAGGTGTCCGACTCGCGAGCCGCCTGCCGGATGCAGCCGGCGACACCGGACAGGACGAGATCTCCGGAGAGGTGGCCATGCGTGTCATTGATCGACTTGAAGTGATCGATGTCGAGGAGGACCAGGACGAAAGGCGTTCCGTGGCGTCGCGAAACGCGAAATTCCTGGTCGAGCTGCTGGAGGAGATACCGCTTCGTGTTGAGGCCCGTGAGGTGGTCGAGGACCGCCATGTCGTAGAGAGTGGGGGTCTTGATCGCGAGCGAGAGGTGCTTCAGGAGATGGGTGAGCGCGGCCTGACACTCGTCGATCCTCGCCCCCCGTTCGCGGGCGTCGCCCGTCAGGGGGAGGGTGACCTTGAGGACGCCCATGTTCTCCTGGTCGACGGACAGGGGGAAGAAGAGCGAGAGAACGTCGCTCTCGACGATCTGGTAGGCAGACCTGTGTTCCAGGGCCTCGGCGACGCCCGACAGATCGATCTTCTCGGGGTCGATGTCGGCGCCGAGAACCGAGCGGCCTTCCCGATGGTGGACCCTGGGTATGAGGACAACCTCGTCCAGCCCGTTCCGGAGCCCAACCTCTCGCACGAAGATCGTCACTTCCTCGTACTCCACGATCGAGCGGAGGATCTCCAGGACCCGCTCCCAGATCCGTTCGAACTGGACATCGTCGTTCAGGATCCTCGTGACGTCGCGCATCGCGGAGAGGAGGTCGATCTCGTGTTCCAGGCGCAGGATATCCCCCACGTGTTCGCGCTCCCGGGCGGAGAGCGCCGCGCGGTCCCGCAGAGAGCGCTCGCGGCGCTCGCGCGCCGCGAGGAGGCCCAGGAGGGCGAAGACGGCCACCAGCGCGTTTCCTGCTACGAGGGCATAGCACGGCAGGGCCGCACCTTGCGCGGGTCCGAGGAGGCGAGTGCCCGCCACGAGGAGAAGGATGAGCGAAAGAAGGGGCAGAGCAAGAAGGGCCTTGGGGAGGGCCGAGCCGAACTTCGCGACCAGAGCCGCGACGGCGGACGGGCCGGCCACTCGTGGGGGCTCGGACATTCGGGAGGGGGACTCCTGCAGGGCTCGCCGCTCCGCGGCGAGCGAAATTCCAGTGGCGTTCCTGGGTCTGGTACTTCTACCGGCCGTTCTGGACTTCCACGTACCGGCACATCGAGAGGTACAGCGTTTCCCCGACCCCCTTGACCCCGAGAACTTCAGAAAGCGATTGATAGCCCGCCCGGCGGTCTCGCTCGGCGAGAACGGCTCCCGCCACCGTGGGGCCCACTCCCGGCACGACCTGGAGCTCGGCGATTCCGTCGCGCGAGAGGTCGACCCGGACGGGTCTTGCCGACGCCGCCCCGACGGCGTCCGGCGCGGCGCCCCCGCCGGCATGAACCCACCCCCCGGCGAGCGCGAGGGCGAGGAGCAAGGCGGCGAGGGACTCTCGTTGGGCGATCTTCGCCACGGACGGGCTCCGAGATCTTCTGGAATACTTCTTCGCGGCGGCGACTCGTGCCGCTACAGGCCCCGGACATGGCGCGGTTCCAGCGCCGGTTCCCGGGCGCGAGGAGTATACAGTCGGGGGGTGACAAGTCAAACGACGGGGGCCGAGTTGACAGTCGTAGGCCCCGCCGGTAGACTGGCCTTAACTTAATGCGGGAGCAGGACTTGGAGTAGCGATGCGCGACGAAAGGGAACCTTGGGAGCCTGCCTCCCGCGAGCCGGGCTTCCGGTTCGGTTTCGGGTTCACTCCCGTGGTGAAGTGGATCATCGGGGCGGAGTTCGCCGCGTTCCTCCTCTCCGCGATCGCCAACCGCGTGGCGACTCAGGCGGAATGGACGGTTCTCGACGATCTCTGGCAGACCCGCTACCTCGCGCTCTCCGCGCGCGGGGTGATCGACCATTTCCACGTCTGGCAGCTCGCGACGAGCCTTTTCATGCACGCCGACGTTTGGCACCTCTTCTGGAACCTCCTGGCGTTCTATTTCATGGGCCCCATCGTCGAGCCGCACTACGGGGCGCGCCGCTTCCTCTACCTCTTCTTCGGGGCGGGCCTTGCCGGGGGAGTTGCCTTCATCGTTCCGCACTACTTCTGGGGGCAGAACGCGGTCGCTGTTGGGGCGAGCGGCGCGGTGATGGGGGTCACGATCGCGGCTGCGGTCCTCCATCCGAACATGCAGTTCCTTTTCATGTTCCTGTTCCCGATGCGCCTGCGGACGCTCGCGATCCTGCTCGTGGCGTGCGACCTCTACATCATCTTCTTCCAGCAGAACAGTCCGATCGCAAGCTCCGCCCACCTGGGGGGGGCCTTCTTCGGCTTCGCCTTCGTCCGGCTCCAGCCGCGCGTCTCGGAGTGGTTCTTCCGGATCGAGAGGCGCCTCGCGGCCAAGGAGCACAGAAGGAGCCTCGACACGCGCCAGAAAGTGGAGGAGCTCCTGGAGAAGATCCACCGCCAGGGGATGGACAAGCTCTCGCGCCGGGAGAAGAACTTCCTCAGGAAGGCGAGCGAGGAATACCGCGAGCGGCGGTCCTAACCCGCGATGGGGCGCGTCACATTCCGTGGGAAGATCCTCGCCCTCAAGGTCCTCTGTTTCGGCGGCCCGTTCCTGGTCCTCCTCGCGCTCCTCAACGCGTTCTTCCCCGCGCTCAAGGAGGAATACGACCTCCGGCGCTTCGGCTCCCGTGCGGGGACCGTTACGGTCGATGGCGTGCACTTCAGACTCTACACAGAGCTCCCGCTCGCGTATGCACGGGAGCTCGCCGCCGGGCTCGATCGCTTCTACGGGGGGTTCGTCGCCGGGTACGGCGGGCGGTTCCATCTGGAGCCGGGCGAGGAGAAGGCGCTCGTCTATGTATTCCGGGACAAGGAGGAGCTTGAGAAGTGGTCCCGGCGCGAGTTCCACCGCCCGATGACGAATAACGGCGGCTTCTACGATCCCGAGAAGCGGGAGATCGGGATCGTCGCCGGGGGCGAGGAGCTGGAGGAGGACCTCGTCTCGGGTTTCCACGAGGCGGTGCACATGGCCTTCGACGCCGGCCCGGGCCCGCGAGCGAGGAAAGCACTTTCGCCCTGGCTCTCCGAGGGGCTCGCGGTCTACTTCGGCGATGGCGTCACGTTCGCCCCCGGCAGCCTCGAATGGCGGGGTGAGGCGGGGCGGCGGATCGCGGGGCTCATCGGCCGGATTCGGAGCGAGATCGAGGAAAGCAACTCGCCCGCGATCCTCTCCCGGCTGATCTCCGCCGAGCCCTCGAGCTTCCTAGGCCCGGACAACGAGTTCTACTATGCCGCGAGCTACCTCCTTGTCCACTTCCTCCTCCACGCGGAGGGGGGCTCATCCGGAAAGCGGCTCGATGGGCTCTATGAGATGGAGAGGCGGGAAGGCGCGCTCTACCGGCACCCCGAGAAGATCTTCCGCGCGCTGGGCGGCGACGAGAAGGCGCTAGAACGGGGCTGGCGGCGGCACGCCCGCCATCTCCTCCAGGGGATCCCCGGCGGCTAAATAGGAGGACGCGATTCTGCACAACGCCTCGGCGGCCCTCGCCGCCGCTGGCGGCGTTGCGGCCCCTCCATGTAGCTGCGCTACGGTTTTCGGGGCCGCGCCTTGCCAGCGCCGGCGATCATCCGCCGATTCATGGTGCCGAATCGCGCCCTCTTATGTAGCAGCCTGTGGG
>JACQVV010000338.1 GCA_016209595.1 Planctomycetota bacterium | reverse complement strand
GGGGGAAGGAGGGGGAGGGGAGGGAGGAGGGCGAACGTCTCCTCGGGCCCGCGCTCGCCCCGCCCGGCCGCGACGAGCAGCGCGACGGCGATCCAGGCGTTCATCGCGACGGGGGCGTAGTGAGGGGCAACGTCGACCGACCCGGCAAGGACGAACGCGAGGAGCGATCCCGCCGCCGCTGCGAGCGAAGCGCGGTCGAACGGCCTTGCCGCCCGCGAGAGGCCGGAAACGGCGGCGGCCGCCCCCGTGGCCAGGAGGGCCGCGAAGACGACGAGGCCGAAGAGACCCGTCTCGCACCAGATCGCGAGGGGCAGGCTGTGCGGATCCTCCGTGTCCGACGCCCACATCCGGTGTGCGTCGCTCTCGATCGGTTCGTGGCGGGGGAACTCGGCGAGGAAGCTCCCCGGACCGCGTCCGGCGAAGAGCGGGATAGGTCCCTCCGAGATCATCCGCCAGGTTCCCCGCCAGATGTCGGTCCGGACGTCGATCGAATCGGTCAGGTCGTCGCGCCGGGCCGGGACGAGCGTGAAGAAAAGGACAAGGAGGAGGATCGCCGCGGAAGCGATCGCGGCGGATGCCTTCCGCCCCCGCGGTCCCGAGACCAGGAAGATGCCGAGCCACGCCCCGGCGAGGCCGCCAAGCCAGGCGGCCTTCGCCTCGCTCCGGACGATCGCCGCGACGAGGGCGGCAAGGACGGCGAAGGAAACGGCCGTGCCGGGACCTCGGCGGCGGCGCCGGAAGTCGGCGCAGAACGTGGCCGCCGCGACCGCAGGCACCACGAGGAATCCGGCGGCCACATTGGCGTTTCCGAAGGGAAAGTCGTACCCAGGTCCGTGCGGTCCGACCCGGAAGGAAACGAGGTAGGCGACCGCCGCCGCCGCGCAAAGAACGCCGTACAGTGCGAGGAAGGCCGCGCGGAAGCGGCGGTCGGGGAGGAGACGGGACAGCCCCCAGCTCCCGGCCAGGAGGAGCGACGCGTAGACCAGCGGTTCGGCGGCCGACCACCGGTGCTCGTGCCAGAAGAGCGAGACCCCCGCCCAGGAGAGGAAGACGAGCGCGACGGGGTAGACGCCCGATCGGTCGGGGCGCCACGACTCCGCCCCGCGCATCCCCGCAAGCACGGCCCCGGCGGCCGCGAGCACGACCGAAGCCGTGAGGGCCGCGAAGGTCTTGGCCGCGAGGTACTCGCGGGTCACTCCCTCGCCGTACGCGAGCGGAACGGCGAGGATGGGTAGGACGGCCGCCCAGGAAACGAGCCGCCCGGCGGACGGGAAGGACACTGCGTCGCCAGCAGAGTGGGTTCCCGACGGGGACAGAAGCCTCGCTACCGGGTGCTCGACAGCGGCGCCAGGTAATAGTCGAGGTCGCTGTCGTCCTCGTCGTACTGGTCCACGTGGCCATCGAGGAAGAGGAACTCCATCACGTCCCCGTGGTTTTCCAGCATCTTGTCGGACGCGACCGTGGTCTTCGAGGACTGGCGCCTCGCCTTGCTCGCGTCGAGGACCCAGACGCTCCCGGGTTCGTTGTCGCGCGCTCCGAAGCTCGACCCCTCGCCGTTCGGGTCCGTATCCAGGAGCTGTCCCCCGTCGTTGTCGTCGACGGTGGAGGGGCAGAGGAAGACGGCCGCGTCGGGGACGGAGTCCGACATGTAGAGCTCGCGCAGAAACTCGCCCCCGGACTTGGGGGGGAGCTTGTCCGAATACTTGTCGGCGTAAATGTGGAGGCCCTTGCCGATCTGGTTCAGGTTGTTCTTGCAACGGGCGCGGAGAGCGTTCTCCTTGACCTGTTGTAGGGCGGGGAGAAGCATGGCCGCGAGGATTCCGATGATGGCGACCACCACCAAGAGTTCGATCAAGGTGAAGGCGCGCCGGATGCCACGGAGGATGGACATGGTCTCGGCCTCGTTCTTGGTAGAAGCGAAAGGAGGACGGCCCCGAAGTGAGCGGGGCCGTCCTCTTGAATGTCCTTCCGGCTGGACTAGAGGCTAGTCGCCGAAGTCGACGACGAGGTCGGCCCGCTGGTGCTCGGAGTCGTCCTCGTGGACCTGCTCCACGTGGCCGTCCGCGTACAGCAGGTTGCGAACGTCACCGTGGTTGAACTCCGACCGGTCGGCGGCCATGTGCGTCCGCGACCCGACCTTCGCGAGCATCGCGCTCGAGAGGGGGTTCGACTGGTGCTCGCGGCCCGCGTAGCTGAGGTCCGTGCCACCCGTGAGGCTGGGACCCGCTGCGGGGGTCTCGTCCGAGGAGGGGCAGAGGTAGATGTTCGGATCCTCGAGCGTCTCGCTGGTGTACAGGAGCTCGAGGAAGTCATCCCCGTCGGCGTCCGGGAACCGGTCCTTGTTCTCGTCCGCGTAGAGGATGAACGCCTTGCCGAGCTGGTTCAGGTTCGACTTGCACTTCGCCCGGTTGGCGTTCTCCTTCACCTGCTGCAGCGCCGGCAGGAGCATGGCCGCGAGGATCCCGATGATCGCCACCACGACGAGCAGCTCGATCAGCGTGAACCCCACACTTCTCTTTGCCTTCATGACACCGTCCCCTAATAAAGGTTATGAAGAGAACCAGAGCACGTGATGAGGGTAGGTGCCGCGTCCCGATGGGGACCGGCCAAAAAATCTTTGCTCATGCTAGCAGCGGCCGGCGGGCTGTCAAGAAAAAAATGCCTCGAATTTACGGAATCGACGAAGGCGCCCGGGCGGCTTGACAGCGAGCCTGTGGGCGAACTAGCATTCCCGGCCCTGTTCACCCCGTCCGTCAGCAGGAGGTGATCCCTTGATGCGTCCCTCTTCATCTCAATTGTGCGCCGCCCTCTTCGTCTTGGCAACGCTCCCCGCCGGATGTAGCTGCTCCTCGAAGGAAAACTCCGGGAACGGGACCGACGGTTCCCGGACGGACGGCCACGGGAATGCCCCGAGCGAGCCGCGGCCGAAGCTCTCCACTACCGCGCCCGGCACGTTCCTCATGCCCGCGGGCGCGAGGGTCGGGCAATGGGTCGAGAGAAGACACGAGGACCGCCTCGCCGGTCGCCCTTGGACGGAGCGGATCTCCGTGGTGGGCGAGGAAGGAGACGAGCGTTGGGTAGAGATCCGGGAGGACCGGACCGCCCCCGGTCACGCGGTGGTCACCCGGCTCCTCGTGCGTCCCGATGGGGGGGTCTCCCGCGGCCTCCGGGGTTTTTCCGGCGAGAAGGGCGGGGCACTCCGCTTCGTACCTGGACCTCCTCCCGTCGCGGCGGAGCCGGACGAAACGTTTCCGGGGAAGGAGACGGTGACGACGAGGGCCGGGTCGTTCGAATGCTCGGTGGAAATCTACCACTTCGATTCCGAGGAGCGTAGGGTCTACCGGAGCGCGTCGGTCCCCTACGACGGCGTCGTGAAGATCGTCGAGGCGGAGCAGGTGGTGGAGCTCGTGGCCTTCGGGGAGACGGGTGCCGCGAGCGAGCTCGCGGAGTAGATCTACCGGGGCTCCGGTCGCACGTCCGATCGCGCCAGCCACTCGCTCCACGCCCGGTGGAGTTCGACCCTCCAGCTCGCGTCGGCGGTCCCCCGGCCCTCCCTGCCGGACTGCCCCGCGAGCGGGTCGTCCCCGGAGAGCTTGCGCAGGGCAAAATCGATCTGCTCGATGACGTAGAGGCTCTCTTCCTTCTGCAGGGCCTCTACCAGGGCCGGGATGGCACCGGTCGCCCCGAGGTCCACGAGCGCCTTGCCCACCGCGCCGCGCGCCAGCTCGTCCGGGTCGCTGGAGAGGAGGGCAAGGAGATCCGGAAGGGCCCAGGTTGCCCGCAGCTCTCCCAACGCCCAGATCGAGTGGATGCGGACCCCGCGGTCGGCGTCCGCGAGCCCCCGGAGGAACGCGGGCGCGTCGGCCGCGTGGCGGAGCTGCCTCAGCTTCTTGTATGCCTGACGGCGGAGCAGAGGATCGGACGACGCGAGGAACGGCCCGAGCTCCTCCAGACCCGCCGCCTGTTCGATCTCGCTCGTCCTGGCCAGCGAGAAGACTTCCTCGATCCTCGCCAGCCGGCGCCGGGCGAGCTCGGCTTCCTCTCCGGAGGTCGAGACGCTGAGCACGCGGCCGTAGGCCTCCGCGGCCTCTTCGAGCCTGTCGGCGTCCTCCAGGATCCGCGCGTGCTGCGCCAAAACCCGCGCGTCGCGTGGAGCCTTGCCGGCGGCGAAGGTCGCGAGTTCGAGGGCCTCGCCCGTCCGGCCGAGCGCCGCCTCCACGGTCGCGAGGTCGATCGCCACGCGCGGATCTTCCGGGGCGAGCGTTCGTGCTTGTTCCAGGAGAGCGCGCGACTCGAGAAACCCCCGCTGGCGGTGGCTCTCGGAATCGAGTCCCTGGGCCGCCTCGAACCGGCTGTCGGCCAGCGAGACGAGGACGCGCGCATTTTGGGGGTCACCCGCGACAGCCTTTTCGAACTCCTCCCGGGCGCGCGAGGGGTCGCCCTCCCGGAGGTGGATCACCCCGAGTCCATGGTGGGCCCAGGCGAAGCCCGGATCGAGGGCGAGCGCTGCCTCGAACGCCTTTCGGGCCGGCGCGAGCCCGCGGAGCAAGGCGAGGAGCCTCCCCGCGAGATAGGCCCGCGCCGGATCGCGGGGGCTCCGGCGTGCCGCCCCTTCGGCCTGGGCGAGCGCGGTCTCGCCCCGCCCCTGGGCGATCGCCGCGTCCTGTTCCTCGATCTCGCGCGCCACGTCGCACGCCAGCCAGGCGTCCCGCTGCCCGTTGTCGGGGGCGGACGCGCCCGCGGCCCTCTCCGCCACGCGTGCCGGGGCCGGGTCCACCGCGACGGCAGCCCTGCCGGCGTCGATTTCCATCACCACCTCGGGCTGAAGCTCGCGGAGCTCCTCCGCGACCTCCGGCGTGGAGGTCGAACAGCCTCCGAGGAGGACCAGCGCGAGGGGGAGGACGCGGTTGGGAACAGCCATCGCCTGCAGAGTACCCCGCTCCCGCTGTGCGGGCAACTGAGTGGTTGACGACCCGCCCCCGGGGACACAGAGTTAGCTAGTTTCCGGTGCGAAATAGCTCTTAGGAATCCAGGAACCCAGGAAAAGCTAGCTCGATTCCTGGTTTCCTGGGTTCCTAAGAGTTATTCCTCCGGTCAATCTCGAATTACGCACCAGGAACTAGCTAGGGTTTTCAGCCACGAGCGATGGAAAGGGGGAGTCTCGAATGAAGCACGGTCCTGCCCGTGTCCAGAGGTGTCGTGTCGCGATCGCCCTCGTCGCCGCCCTTGTCGGAGGCTGCGCGTCGTACCACGACCACGCCACGCGGCTCACCATCGACGACCACGAGGAGACGATCCGGCACCTCGAGGACCTCCTCGCCCGATCGGGGGGAGGCGTCCAGGAGATCGCAAGGCTTCGCGCCGAGATCGAGCGGCTGCGCTCCGAGATCGATCGCTTGCGCGGCCAGGCTTCGCCGCTCGGCCCGGGCGGGCCGGTCGTCCTGGTCGAGGGTCCGGCCGCCGCGGACGCGGGGGGAGAGGTCCTCTACCGGGTGACCGTGTCCAACCCGTCGAGCCAGTCGATCGTCGGGGTCGACGTGGTCGGCCACGTCCCCGAAGGATGCGAGTTCCTGTCGGCCTCGGGCGGGGGGAGTCCCGGAAGTCCGGAGGGCGGGATCCTCTGGAAAGCCGGTTCGCTCGCCTCCGGCGAATCAAAGGTCTACGAGCTCCGCGTGCGTGCGGCCCGCACAGGGGCCTTCCAGGTCTGCGCGTCCGCGGTTGCGGGATGGCGCCACTGCGCCGATCTGTCCGTCGTCCAGTCCGCTATCGCCTGCCGCGTGGAATCGCCCGGCCAGGTGGTCGTCGGGCGACCCTTCCCCGTGGGCGTCGTTCTGGAGAACCCGGGGAACGGCACGACGCGCGCCGTGCAGGCGTCGGTCACGCTCTCCGAGGGACTCGCCCTCGCCGACCCGGGGACCCCTCCCGAGTGGCGACTCGACGCCATCCCTCCCGGTGGCTCGATTCGCAACTCGTGGAACGTCGTGGCCCGGGCGGCCGGCCGGCACTCGGTCGCCATTCGCGTGGATGCGGCGGGAGGGATCGGGAGCGACTGCGGGAGCGAGCTCGACGCCGTCGCGCCGGGTCTCGCCCTCGCGAAGTCCGGCCCTGGCTCTCGATACGTGGGCCAACCGGTTGAGTTCCGGATCACCGCAACGAACCCCGGCTCGGCTCCCGCGACCGCGGTGCGGATCGCCGATCCCCTCCCTCGCGGATTCGAGTTCGCGAGCGCGGGGCAGGGAGGCCGGTTCGACCCGGCCCGCGGCATGGTGGAGTGGGATCTCGGGGCGCTCGCCCCGGGCGAGGCGAAGTCGGTCGATCTCGTCCTCACGCCCAGGCTGGAGGGCGACTTCGAGAACGTGGCGACCGCGACCGCGGCCGAAGGACTCACCGCCGAGGCTCGCGCGCCTATCCGGATCCTCCAGGCCCAGGCCATGCAACTCGCGATCTCCGACCAAGAGGACCCGGTCGAGGTGGGCGGCGAGACGTCCTACGTGATCGAGGCGACGAACGAGGGAAGGACGCCCGTGACCGGCGTCCGGCTCCGGCTCAGGCTCCCGGAGGAGGGGGCGCTCGTCTCGGCGACCGGTCCGACCCCCTACGCGCAGGATCCCCAGTCCGGTGAGATCGCATTCGAGCCGGTCGCGACGCTGCCGCCGGGCGGCCGGATCGAAGTCCGCGTTGTCGTTCGGGCAGAAAGCGCCGGCTCCGCGGTCTGCACCGCATGGCTCTCGTTTCAGGAGTTCAGCAGGGAGATCCTGGCCCAGGAGGGGACGCACTTCTACAAGTAGTGACTCCTTTTGAGGACACCGCTGTCCACGAGTTGATTCACTCGTACGAGGTCGGTCTCACCTCGGAATCGCACGATAACTCCAAGCCGGCAAAGAAACTCCGTCGCAAGTCACCGGGGAGTAGTGACTGGCAAGCCGATTGCGTGAGAGGCTCCCGGCGAGGCGATTCAGGCCTACGCTGAACACCCATCCAGAGAATCCCCAGTGGCACAGGGGCCGGCCGGTCGAGTCGGACTCGACCGGCCGGCCCTCTTTACAGGCTTCAGGCTTCAGGCTTCAGGTTTCAGAAACAAGGCAGGCTTCAGAAACAAGGCAGGTTGCAGGCTTCAATCTGAAGGCCGAAGGCTGTAGGCTGAAGGCTGAATGGAGCAGCCGAAGACGTTCGCCGTGGAGACACTGGGCTGCAAGGCGAACCAGTACGACAGCCACGCGATACGGACCGACCTCCTCGCTCGCGGGCTCGTGGAGGTCCCCTTCGGCCCCGGCGCAGACGCGTACGTCGTCAACACGTGCAGCGTGACCTCCGTTGCCGGCAGGAAGTCGCGCCAGGTCGTGGCCCAGGTCGCGCGGGAGAACCCCCGCGCCCTCGTCGTGGCGACCGGTTGCTACGCGGACACCGACCGCGAAGCGCTCCTCCGGATGAAGGGAGTGGACCGCGTCTTCCGGAACGCCGAGAAGGGGTTCGCCGGACGCTACGTTGCCGAGGCGCTCCACAGGGGTCCCGAGCTCGCCCGCCTCGACCTCCTGGCCCACGAGTCGTGCCGCGAGCCCGCCCTCCCTGCCCGCGTCGTGGACTTTGGCGATCAGACCCGGCCGTTCGTCAAGATCCAGGACGGCTGCGACCTCCTATGCACCTACTGCATCATCCCCAAAACTCGCGGGGGGCTCGCGAGCCGCGCGCCGGGCGACGTGATCGAGGAGTGCCGCGCCCTCTGCGAGACCGGAAAGAAGGAGATCGTCCTCACGGGGATCCACCTCGGCGGGTACGGCCATGATCTTGCGAGGCCGGAGCTTCTTGTAGAACTGCTGGAGAAGCTGCTCGAACTTCCGGGCCTCGAACGCCTCCGGCTCTCGTCGATCGAGGTCCAGGAGGTGAGGGACGATCTGATCGCGCTTGCCGCGTCGCATCCGAGGTTTTGCCCGCACTTCCACATCCCCCTCCAGAGCGGGTCGGACCGCGTGCTCCGCCGCATGGGCCGCCGGTACGCCCGTGCCGACTACCTCGGGACGATCGAGCGAATCCGGGAGCGCGTCCCCCGCGTCGCCTTGAACACGGATGTCATCGTCGGCTTCCCCGGCGAGACCGAGGAGGACTTCGAAGAGACGCTTTCCGCCCTACGTGTCGTCGGCTTCTCTCGCCTCCACGTCTTCCCCTACTCCGACCGGCGGGGCACGCCTGCGACCCGGCTTCCGGGAAAGATCGATCCGAGAACCGTGGCGGCGCGCAAGGCCCGGATCGCCCGCCTCGCCCGCGAGCTCTCGCTCGAGTTCCACCGCGGCTTCGTGGGGCGAGAGGCCCGCGTCCTCGTCGAGCGCCGGCGCGATCCCCGCACGGGGCTCCTGACTGGATACACCGATCACTACGTCAAGGCGCTCCTCGAAGGCGCCGACGAGTGGATGGAGGAGCTTGTGCCTGTCCGTGTCGAGGAAGCCTATCCGGATCGCGTGACGGCAAGACGGGTACGCTCTCCAGCCCCTACGGCGGCCCGATGTCCTCGTCGGCCCGGGTGAGCGAGAGGGCCTCCGAAAGCGTCGTCCGCCCCTGGCGCACCTTCTCGATCGCCTCCTCGCGCAGGGTGCGCATTCCCTGCTGTCGAGCCTGCCAGCGGATCCGTCCGGCGTCCGCCCCCGCGGCGACGAGGCGGCGGATCTCCTCGCTCGCGGGAAGGAGCTCGTAGATGCCGTCGCGGCCGCGGTAGCCGGTCTGGTTGCAGTTCGCGCAGCCCCTCCCGCGACGGAGCTGGGCGCCCGGGAGGAGGGGCGACTCGACGGGATCGGTTTCCTCGCACTTCGGGCAGATCCGGCGCAGGAGCCTTTGCGCGAGGATCCCCAGAAGCGAGCTCGCCAGGAGGTAGGGCTCGACGCCCATCTCGTCGAGGCGCTGCACCGCCTCGGCGGAGTCGTTGGTATGGAGTGTCGAGAGGAGGAGGTGGCCCGTCATGGCGGCCCTGGCGGCGATCCGCGCCGTCTCCGCGTCCCGGATCTCGCCCACCAGGATGATGTCGGGATCCTGGCGCATGATCGCCTCCAGCCCCTTCTCGAAGGTCAGTCCGGCCTTCGGCTGCACGTGGACCTGGGTGATCCCGTCCACGAGATACTCGATCGGGTCCTCCAGCGTGACGACGTTCTCGTCGGGGGTCGCGATCTCCTTCAGCACGGCGTAGAGCGTCGTCGTCTTCCCGCTGCCGGTCGGGCCGGTGACGAGAACGATCCCGTAGGG
>JACQVV010000353.1 GCA_016209595.1 Planctomycetota bacterium | reverse complement strand
CGTAGTAGTAGGCGAGCGCGGCGTAGATCTTCGCGAGGGTCAAGTGGGGGTACGCTTCGAGGATGTCGGCGGGCGAGTCTCCCCGCCGGTGGAGGACCGCGATATCCAGGACGCGAATCCGCGTCCCCTCGATCCGAGGGCGTCCCCCGCAGACGCCGGGGGTCTCTTCGATGTGGGGGTAGGTGGAGGTCTCCGCCATGGCGACTCCAGTATACGCTGGCCGCGCCTGGGGGGTCGAGGGAAGCGCGTTCAAGGTTTCCCTTCGGTTCCCGTGGCCCTGGGCTCCTCGGCCGCCTGAGCGAGTAGCGTGCGGGCCGCCTCGATCAGAGGGCGGGGGTCCGGGGCGGTCGCGGCCCGGTCGAGGAGGGCCCGTGCGAGGGTCGCGGGGTCGAGGTCCTGGGTGTCTTCACGCGATTCTTGGGCACGATGGTGGGCACGAGTGGCCGGGCCGTCGAGCGTAACTTCCTTGCTGGATCGAAGGTTAGATTCTCGGCCGCGCGGAATCATAATCCGCGTGTCAGGGGTTCGAGTCCCTTCCCCGGTACCAGACTAGTGACGCGCGGCGTCAGGCGAGACTGGCCAGAGTCACGGAGAGCCCGAGCAGGGCGTACTCCGAGGCTGAAGTAGCGCGCCGTGGGGTCGTCGTACCCACGGTAGCTCGAGCGCGCCCAGTCCGCCTGGTCGTGCCATGATCCACCCCGGTCGGCGTGAAACTCCGCGTGGCAGGGATCGCTCGGGCGGTGCCCACCGTCGCCGGGAGTCCTGTCCTCTCGGAATCGGGCAAGGTCGTCGCCGTGCACTGCGCCGGCAGCACGCTAACGGTGAAAAGGGGGCTACCGCGGGTCCAACTGGGAGGCAGCGCCTACGAGCAACGCGCGAACCTGGTCGCCGAGATGCTGCAGGCCGGCGGCGGGCGTCCGCGTCGACGTCCACCTCTACCTCGCCATCCCCAAGGAAGAACAGGGTCCTAGTGCCTCGTCGCGAAAGTAATGCGCGGACCGGGCGGATGATCGTGTGCCGCCGGCGAGGCGCGACGACGACGGCGTAGCCTTGCGCTACGCCGAGGAGGAGCAACGAAGCCGGCCGCCACGAGGGCCGCCCCGCCCGCGCAAGACTTGAGCGACGGGGCACCAGACCGCGGTCGATCTGCCCGATCGCGGCATGGACCCGAGCTGCGGTGGAAGCTACGACGATCCCCAGGGCGAGTCGCTCGACAGAAGGCGCTACTTCTCCCGGACGGGAATCAGCCGGTTTTGCGGGATCGGGACGATGCCCCCGTTTCCTTCAACGCGGAGACCCGCCTCCTTCTCCATCTGATCCAGAACCTCTTCGGGAGGACGGGCAAGGAACCGTTCGACCGCGTCGAGATCCCAGACCTCGACCCGTCCCAGGCCCGCGGCGGTGGCGAGCCGGCGTCCGTCGGGGCCGAAGGCGACGACAAGGCTGACGTCGCCCGTCGCGAGCACGAGGACGGGCTCTCCCGTGTCCACGTCCCAGAGCCGGGTGGTGCCGTCCCGGCCGGTCGTAGCCAGCCGGCGTCCGTCGGGGCTGAAGCCGACATCCAGGACCTCCCCGGCGTGACCTTCCAGGGTCCGTACGAGCTCTCCGGCGGTCACGTTCCATATCCTTACCCTCTCGTCCCGGCAGGCCGTCGCCAGGAGCCGCCCGTCGGGGCTTATCGCGATGTTCCAGATCTTTCCCCCGTGACCCTCCAGGGCACCGATCTCCTTCTTCCCGGCGAGGTCCCACATCCGGACCGCCCCGCCCAGGAACTCTCCGACCGCGAGGAGCCCTCCATCAGGATGGAAGGCGAGACATTCCGCCATACGCTCCACAGCCTGGAACTTCGCCAGGGCCTTCCGGGTCGCCAGATCCCACAGGCGCACGACGCCGTCCGCCGCCCCGGCGGCGATCCTCTGCGATGTCGCGTCGAAGGCAACGCCTGTCACCCAGTCCTCGTGGCCGAGGAGCGGAGGGAGCGCCTCGTCGTTCGCGAGATCGTGGAGTCGGACCTTCTCGTCGCCTGTGGACCAGGCGAGCAAGCGCCCGTCCGGACTCCGGGCGACGCACATGACAGGCTCCCCCTCGCCCCGGATCCTCGTGATCTCGCCCTGCGAATCCACGTCCCACACCCGGATCGTTCCCTCTTCGTCTCCGGAGACGAGCGTCCCCGGCCCGGCGCCGTAGGCGATGTGGAGGGCGGTCCCTTCGTGTCCCCGCAGGAACTGGACTTCCCGGGACGGCGAGATGTCCCAGAGGCGCACGGCGTGGTCCTTTCCCCCGGTCGCGAGCCGTGTCCCGTCCGGGCTCGGGCCTGCGCAAGCGAACCACTCTTCCCGCCCTCGCACGAGCCAGAGACCGGGAAGTATCCTCGTCATCTCGCCGTCGATGAAACGGACCGTCTCGTCCGTCCAGAAGACGATTCGCCCGTCACGGATGAACGCGACGCCGCGAACCGCTCCACCCGCGCCACGCGCGTGCTTTCCCGTCCAGCCGGATCCCACTTGCCAGAACCCGACGGTTCCGTCCTCCCCTCCCGACACCAGGCGGTCCCCGGTATCGCTGAAGGCAAGACCCGTCACCGGGCTGTTCCCAGGGTTCTCGAGCGAGCGGGTCGTCTCGCCGCGATCCACGTCCCAGATCCGGATCTCTCCGGATGCCCCGCCGACCGCAAGCAGGCGCCCCTCCGGCGAGAAGGCGAGGCAGGTGAGAGGCCCCGCACGTCCCTCGACCGCGGGGACTTCGAACGACGACACCTCGGCGCCCGTCGAAGAGTCCCAGAGGTGGACCCTTCGGTCCGCGCCCGCGGCAGCGACGATCTCCTCCTTCGCGCTCCACGCGAGGGCGGCAACGTCGGCGCCGGCCGAAAGCCGGCACAGGATCTTCCCGCTCTCCACGTCCCAGACTCGGACCGCCCCGTCGCGGCTACCCGAGGCGAGCCGCCCCGCGGCGCTCCAGGCCACGCAGGTGACCTCCCCCTCGTGACCCTCGAGGACCCGAACCGCCTCCCCGTTCGCCGATTCCCAGATCCAGACCGAGCGGTCCTCTCCTCCGGACGCGATCCGGCCGCCTTCGGGAGAGATCGCGACGCAGAGAACAGCGCCGAAATGACCGCCCGACGCGAGGATCGGCCGGCCGCTCGCTGCATCCCAGACCCGGATCGAGTGGTCGTCCATCCCCGCCGACACGATCCGGTCCCCCGGTGGAGCGAAGGCAACGTCCCAGACTATGCCGCGATGTCCCTCGAGGACGTGGATCGGTTTGCGCGCCTGGACCTCCCAGATTCGCACGGTCCCATCGCCGCTCGCCGAGGCGAGACGCTCTCCCGAAGGGGCGAAGGCGACGGAGAGCACCTCCTTCGAGTGACCCTCGAGGATGCCCCGGTCGCCTCCAGTCCGAGCGTCCCACAGGCGGATCGTCCGGTCGGCCGCGCACGATGCCAGGAGCTCCCCGCCGGGAGCGAAGGCGGTCCGGTAGACGGCCTTCTCGTGGCCAGAGACCGTCCACACGAGCTCCCCCGTGACGGCGTCCAAAACCCGCACCGTGCCTTCTGAATCGCCGGCCGCCAGTCGAGTCCCATCGGGACTCCTCGCGACGCACCATAGTTCCCTCCCGGTCCCCGGAAGGGTTCGCATCGCGCGACCCGTCGCCGCGTCCCACAGTCGAACCGTCCCGTCCCAGCTCGAGGTCGCGAGCCAGTTCCCATCGGGGCCCCAGACGACGTCGCTCGTCGGCTTGCCGTGCCCGAAGAGCTTGTGGATCCGTTCTCCCGTGGCGACCTCCCAGACCACGACCGTCGCATCGAGGCCGACAGTCGTCACCCGCCCTCCATCGGGGCTGAAGGCGAGCCGGGAGATCCCCCGGATGTGCGCGGAGACGACCCTCTCCACGACTCCCCGTGAGAGATCCCAGAACCGGAGATTCCCCTCCTTGTCCCCGGTGGCGAGCGTCCGCCCGTCGGGCGAGACGGCCACCGCGCGATCCGATCCTGCGGCCGGGCTCGTCCAGAGGAGGCCGGCGCCGTCCTCCCTGCCCAGGAGAAGGGTACGCGTCTCCGGTCGATCGTCGAGGATCAGCGACCTCGCCAGGAGGAGATTCCTCTCGTGGACCCTCTCCCTCGAAACCCCCATGGCCTTCTCGCGGAGGGCCCGGGCGAGGTTCTTCCTCGCCTCGCGTTCGCGCTCCTGGGCGCCGATGCGCGCGCCCTCCTCGCCCTCGCGCGCCCGGGTGGCTGCCGCGCGTTCCGCCCTCGCGGCATCCCGCTCACGCTCGGCGTCCGCCAGCGCCTCCCGGATCTTCTCGAACGCGTCCCGGGCTTGCCAGACACCGGCAAGCGCAGCCAGGACAATCGCCACGAGGGCCACCGTGACGGCAGCTCGATGCCTCCGTGCCCACTTGAAGGCGCGCTGCCAGGGCATGTAGCGCACCGAGGCCAAGGTCTTGCCTTCCAGAAACCGCGTCACGTCGGCACGGAGCTCCTGGACGCTCGCGTAACGGTCCTCCTTCTCGTAGGCCATGGCCTTGAGGACGACGGACTCGAGTTCCCATGGGATCGAACGTCTCGTGGTGCGGACGCTGGGGGGAACGAGCTCGCCCGCTTTCACGTGGGACAGAATCGCCTCGGCGGTTTCGCCCCCGAAGGGGACATCGAGAGTCAGCATCTGGTAGAGGATCGCTCCGAGCGCGTACACATCGGCCCGCTCGTCGATCTCCTCCAGGAGCCCCTTCGCCTGCTCCGGAGGCATGTAGGCGGGGGTGCCCAGCACCATGCCCCGTACCGTGAGGTCGGACGGCCCGCCGGCGGACGCTCCGCCCTCTCGCGCCTGGGCCTCGAGCCCGGTGGCTGCAAGGACCGTGGGGTCGTCATCGCCTTCGAGCACCTTTGCCAGCCCCCAGTCCATCACCTGCACCTCGCCGAACTTGCCGACCATGACGTTGGCGGGCTTGAGGTCGCGGTGGATGATCCCGCGGCTGTGGGCGAAGGCCACGGCATCGGCAACCTTGGCCAAGATGTGGAGCAGGTCGATGAGCGTCGGAGACGCCTGACCTTCTCCCTTCAGCCGGGAGAGGATCTGGTGCAGAGTCTCCCCGCGCACTCGCTTCATGGCAATGTAGTGCGTCCCGTCCTTCGCCGTGCCGAGCTCATGGACGGGCACGATGTTCGGGTGCTCGAGCTGGCCCGTGATCCTCGCCTCGCGCAGGAATCGCGCGAGGACGTCGGCGTGGCCCGGGAGGAGGATCTTGATCGCGAGCTCCCGGTCCAGCGACTCGTCGCGAGCGAGCAGCACCTCGCCCATCCCCCCCTTGCCCAGGCGGCCGATCACTGGGTAGCGCCCGAGGCTCCTGGGCCCCTCTCGTTCGATGCGAGGGCCCGCGGACGTCTCCCGGAGAGTCTCGGGCGAACCGGCGACCGGGGCGTCGTCTTCCCCCGATAGCCCGACGAGCCGGCGCAGGACCCGACGCATGTCGGGTCCTGCGCCTGGATCCGCCTCAGGTCTGGTCGGCTCATCCGTCACGGGACTCACTCCCTTGTCAGGGGTGGCTCGAGCGCGCGAGCCTCCGGCCTGGCTCGCCGCCTCATCGTATCCATGTCATGCGGCCCCCGCTACGGCTGCGGGGCGGGACACCAGTTCAGGCCCCAGGAGTGAGACTTCTCGACGATCCACGCCCCGTCCTCGTCGCTCCAGACGTTGAGGAGGAAGCTGAACTCCGTCGCCGTGCGGCCCAGGACCCCTTCCAGGACCGAGTAGGGGATGAAGAGTTCCATCTCATCGTAGGCCGCCTCCTCGTGCTCCGGCTCGATCTCGAGGAACACCGCGAGCTGTCCGTTCCCGGGCATGCTGAACTCCTCGTCCTCGCAAAGGAGCGGCCGCCCCTCGGCATCCACGAACCTCGCCACGACCTGGTAGACGTTTCCCTGCCCTCCGTCGATTTCCAGCCAGACGCGGATCCGCATTCCCTCCTGGCCGTCCACGACGACGCCGTGCTCGACCTCGACCTTCACCACGCGCGCCACCGGTCGGGCCGGGGCCTCCTCGTCGCGATCGTCCTCTCCCTCCAGGAGAGCGAGCAGCTCCGAGACCTCGATCTCGTACGAGCGAACCTCTCGGTGTCCTTCCCGATCCACGGATGTCGTGGCGCCGCTGTGGACGCCGACAAGCTCGCCCGCCGCGTTGCAGACCGGGCCTCCGCTGTCGCCACTCTCGACGTCCACCGCCGAGTCGATCCGCTTCGCGGCGCATTTCCGGCCGTCATCGTATGTCCACTGCTGGAACTTGTTGCTGAGGATCTTCCCTCCCTCGAACCCGAACAGCATTCCCTGATCGATATCGGAGTTGCCCACCACAAAGACCACGTCACCAGTCTTCGGGCTCTTCCGGGCGAGCGAGAGGGGTTTCATCCCCGACGGGATGGACGCCGGCTCGAGCAGGGCGAGATCCGTCGCCCGATCGGTGGCAACGACCTTTGCGCGGACGCGAAGCTCCGGGTGCTCCGCGTAGTATTCCGGATCGTTCTCGAAGTTCCCGTTCTCGTCCCGGGTCGCGGGGATGAGCCAGACCCATTCGTTCCCCTCTACCACGTGGTTGGCGGTGACGACGAGATTCCGTTCGACGTAGATGAGCGAACCCGTACCACCACTCCCGCTCTCGGTGAAAACCAAGAAGGATGCGTCGAGCATCTTCCGGTAGACGTCGGGATTGGCCTGGATGGGGGCGGCGAAAGCCGAGAGCGCGAGGGCGGCGAAGCACGCCGAGGCCAACATTCGCTTCGAAATGGACCGTTCCATGGCTATCTCCTTGCTGCTCGTGCAGCGATCGAGTGTGCGTGGAGGATCGTTCCGGCGTGGAAGAGATCCGCCTTCACGCAGAAGAACGGAAGGGCAGGGACCGGCGAACGGCTCTTGCGCGCGGGTGGATGTTGCCTCATTTTTCGTTCGCTCGGCGCCCGGAATCCGTCTGGAGGTGCAGAGGGGTCGTCCGGTTGGGCGCCCCCGAAGAACACCCAAGACGAGAGGGCTCGTCCGGAGCCCGAAAGGAGACTCAAGTCATGTCGATCTACAAGAAGAGTTCACTGCTCGCGCTTGCCGGCACCGTCCTTCTCTCGGGCTTCGCGCCCTTCGCCGGCGCAGAGGACGATCCTCCTTTCCGGGGGGGCCGCGATCGCCGGAAGCCCGCCCCCGCCGCCGAGGAGCGCGGGACAGCCCTGGACGAGAAGGCCCTTCTGGAGGTTCTCGATGAACTCGGCTACGAGGTGAAGGACCTCGGGGACGGCTGGTCCCGGGTCGTGATCGAGAAGGACGATTTCAAGTTTGTGCTCGACTTCGCGGTCAGCAGCGACGAGAGCTACATCTGGATCGACGCCCCCATGGGCGATTTCCCGGAGGGGACGATGAGCGCGGAGCGCCTCGGGAAGCTCCTGGAAGCCAACGGCTCGAACGGCCTCCCCAAGTTCGTCATCCGCGAGCAGGATGGCAAGCATTCCCTGGCGCTCATGATGCCCATCGAGAACGTCAGCTCCGACCCGCAGCACCTCCAGGAGGCAATCGACCGGATGTGCTCCGCCATCCGCGACTCGGTCGACCTCTGGAACCACGCGAACTGGACCAAGTCCCCGCGCGGGCCGGGCCGTTCCAGGTAGTCCTTGCGCCACTTCGGGCGGTAGGCCGCCCTTCCTCGTCCACTCCATCGGACGCCGCTCTCCCTCCGGGTAGGGCGGCGTCTTCCTTTGCTTCCGTGAAGGGAAGCGCGTGCCCAGTCTACCGGGCCGGCACGACCTCGATCCCATCGAGGTGAAGCCCGGTACGGGCGATCGCTTCTTCGAAGAGGGTCGCGGGGGAGGCGGAGAGCAGCGGGTCCAGCTTCCCGAGATCCCAGAGCCACACCGCGTAGTCCTCGCTTCCGACGGCGAGCCATCTTCCGTCGGGACTGAAGGTCAGTTGTTCGAGGTCGTCCGCATCGCTTCGGATCACGAAGAGGGTCTCCATCTTTTCGATGTCCCAGACGAGAAGCGTCCCGTCCGCACCCGCGGAGTAGATGCGCCTCCCGTCCGGCGAGACGGCGACACAGTTGAGTGTGTTCGCGTGGCCTCGCAGCTCGAGCGCGAGCTTCTTCCCTTCCAGGTCCCAGACCCGGAGCATTCCCTCCCCGCCGCCCACGACGAGTCTCAAACCGTCGGGAGTCGCCGCCATGTCGAAGATGGCGCCTTCGCGCCGGGCCAAGACCCACTCCGTCTCCTCCGATTCCACGTTCCATATGCGGATCGTCTCGTCGGCGCTGCCCGACGCCAGGCGAGTTCCCCCGGCTCCAAGGAAACAAACCCCGTAGACCCACCCCTCGTGTCCCCGAAGAACCCGGCTTTCCCCACCATCGACTGGATAGACCCGAAGGGCAGGGTCCTCCCCTCCCGTTGCGAGGAATCGACCTTCTCGATCGTACGCGAGGCAGAGCGCCTGGCCGCCGTGAACGCGGTCGCTGAGGCCTAGCCACCCCAGCGCGGCGTCCCACGGGTGAAGGGTCCCATCGTCACCCACCGCGGCGAGTTGCGTTCCGTCGGGTCGAAAGGCGAGATCGTTGGCCAGAAAGCCCCCGGCATTCTTGCGGGGCCGGGGCTCCCAGCTCTCGACGTCCCAGAGACGCACGGTGTTGTCGTAGCCTCCCGAGGCGAGAAGCTAGCCATTGTGGCTGAACGCGAGGGACCGCGTGCCGGCCTCGGTCCCCGGGAGCGTCCGGATCTCGTTCCGTTTGGAGTCGAGGAGGCAGATCGGCCCGCCGCTCACACCGATCGTGACCAGAGTCCCGTCCGGGCTGAGGGCGAGGCCCATGATGCTCGCGAGCTTGTCCTCCCCCCACTCGACTCGAACGCCGCCGGTCCACGACGAGAAGATCCCCTCGCGCGCCTCGCGACTCTCCCGCAGGACGAGCGACTTCGCGTAGAGGAGCTCGGCGGACAGGAAGTCCCGCAACTCGATCGCCCTTCCGAGACCGAGGCACCTCCCGGCCCCATCTTGAAAACGCCCCCTCGTGTGCTAGACTTGCCGGCGGGCGGAAGGTCATCCAGCCCGAGGCGGGAAGATTCCGAGAGGAAACGGTTTATGGCCGACGAAGCGCTCGCGGGCGACACCCTGGAACGTCAGATCGACGACATGCTCGGCAAGCGCCGGCCGAAAGTCGACTCGACGAAGATCTCGGTCGATCAGTTCCTCTTCTTCAACCGCCAGATCGCCTCGATGGCGAGGCTCAACCTTCCTCTTTCGGTCGGCCTCCGGTCGCTCTCGCAAGAGGTCAAGAACCCGAGCTTCCGGAAGGTCATCGAGGAGATCCAGAAGGAGATGGACCAGGGCGTCCCGTTGCAGGAGGCGCTCGCCAAGTACCCGAAGATCTTCAGCCCCCTGTACTTGGAAATCCTCCGGGCCGGCGAATCGACGGGAAACCTGGCCGAGGTGCTCGAGGAGCTCGCCGTCTACAGCGAGGAGATGGCCGACACGCGAACGAAGCTCATCCACGCCATCGCCTACCCGGCCTTCGTGTCCGGGATCAGCGGGCTCCTCATCTTCTACATCCTGGTCTTCGCGGTCCCGCAGTTCAAATCGATCTTCACCGACATGGGGCGCTGGGAGGAGCTCTTCCCCCTCACGAAGGCGGTGATCGCCGCGAGCGACTTCCTGCGCAACTGGCAGGTGTCGGTGCCCGTGCTGGGCGTTCTCCTGGCGGCGATCGTCGCCGGGATCCTGAAGCTCCGCAGCGCCATCAAGGAGTTCAACGAGTTCGTCTTCCACCTGCCGGTCTTCGGCGGCCTTTTCCGCGACGTGACGCTCTTCAAGATCTGCAGGACGCTGGGCGATCTCCTGCGAAGCGGGGTGTCGATCATCGAGGCCCTCTCGCTCACCGCCGGCACGGCGGGGAAGAACAAGATCCGGGTGGCCCTCGATCAGATGCGCCGGGCGGTCGAAAACGGGGAGCGAATGAGCGACGAGTGCAAGCGCAGCAAGGCCTTCCCCGAGACACTGGTCTGGAAGCTCACGATGGGCGAGGAACGCGGGCAACTCGAGGACGCGCTCGACGAGCTCTCGACCTACTACCGCCGCGAGGTCGGGCTCACCTGCGCCAAGATCACGAACGTCCTGGAGCCGGTGATCCTTCTCTTCCTCTCCGTCTTCATCGGCTTCCTCGTGATGTCGCTCTACCTGCCGCTCTTCTCCATGCACAACGTATCGGGCATGTGACCGGCGCGATGACCGACATCGCCAAGGAGCGGGTCCTCCCCTCCGAGATCGAGAACGAAATCCAGCGTCTGCTGCGCGCGGGAGACCACGGGATCGGACAGCTCGTGGACGTCCTGCTCCGGCAGTCGGTCTGGAACAAGGTGAGCGACGCCCACTTCGAGCCGTTCTACGGCGGGTTGCGCGTGCGCTTCCGGCTCGACGGGATCTTCCAGGACGTGGTTCGCTTCCCGAACCGCGTCCACGAGCAGATCATCGCGCGCATCAAGGTCCTCGCGAACCTCATCCCCCACAAGCGCGACATAGCCCAGGAGGGGCGCATCTCGCAGTCGGTCGGCGGCCAGGACATAGACTTCCGCGTCTCCGTCGTACCGACCGTGGGCGGAGAGCGCGCGGTCATCCGCATCTTCGACCCGATGCGGGCGCTCTTCTCGATCGACGACCTCGGCTTCCCCGCCGACGTCAAGAGCCGTTTCACCCAGCTCCTGATGGATCTCGACGGGATCGTCATCCTGACCGGCCCGTCGTCCTCCGGGAAGACGACCACCATGTACGCGGGGCTCCAGCATATCTACCAGGAGAAGGGCGACCACGCCTCGATCGTGACGATCGAGGACCCGGTCGAGTACGAGCTCGGGATGTTCAGCCAGATCGAGGTGAACCGCCGGGTGGGGATGGACTTCTCCGCGACGCTATCCGCGCTGCTCCGCCAGGACCCCGAGGTCATCATGGTGGGCGAGATCCGCGACTTCGAGACCTGCCAGATCGCGCTCCGGGCGAGCCTCACGGGGCACCTCATCCTCACCACGATCCACTCGGGCCACGCCTGCGAGGTCATCACGCGCCTTCTCGACATGGGGATGGAACCGTTCGTCGTGAGCTCGAGCGTGAAGGGGGTCATGGCCGTCCGGCTCATCCGAAAGATCTGCGTGGAGTGCCGGGCCCCCCACCAGCCCGACCCTCGTCACTTGGAGTACTTCTCGGCCTACCGAGACCTTTCCGGGGTCGCGTTCTCCCGGGGCAAAGGCTGCACTGCCTGCCACCAGTCGGGCTATCTCGGCCGAACCTCGATCTGCGAGCTCCTGGTCATGAATGAGGAGCTCCGCTCCCTCGTCCTCAAGCGCTCGACGACCTCGGCTGTCGTGGAGAAGGCGCGCGCGCTGGGGATGAAGAACCTCCTCGACTGCGCCCTGGACCGCGTCGCCGACGGCACGACGACGCTGGAGGAGATCCGCCGCGTGCTCGGCACGAGCACGGGGAAGGCGAACGGGAGGCCGGTGTCGTGAGGCGGTTACCACCGCGCACCGGCGCGCTCCTGGTCGAGATCCTCATGGCGACCGCAATCTTCGTTCTGGTCACGCAGATTTTCTTCACCCTTTCCGAGCAGAAGATGCGCTCGATCCGGATCGCCGAGGAGCGGACGATGGCGGCGATCGCCTGCGATCGCGAGATCGACGGCGCGCGCGCCTGCTCCACCGAGAAGCTCGCGGGACTCGACGGCTCGACCTTCGCGGTGCGCGGTCTTCCCGGCCGCTGGGAAGAGGCGGGGCGGATCGAGGTGGGCCCGGTCGAGGGTCATCCCGAGCTCCGCAAGGTCGTCGCCACGGTGCGCTGGCCCGCCGAGGGGCGCGGCGACGAGCAGAAGGTCTCGCTGTCAGGCCTGGTCCGGGCGCGGGGAGGGAACGAATGAGGACAGCATCCCGCCGCTCGGGATACACCCTCCTGGAGCTCTCGGCTTACATCGGGATCGCCGCGGGACTCCTCGCGACGATGGGGACGATCGAGATCCTCGCCCGCCGGGCGACCTTCTACCAGGTCGCCGCGCTGGACGCCCTCGAGGGGGCCCGGAGGACCCTGCGCCGGCTGGAGGAGGACCTGGAGGGGCACGCGGTGGCTGGGGTCGAGGTCACGAGCGACGGAACGCTCGTTCTCCACGCGGATGCCCAGTCCGCCGGCGACGTCGCCTACCTTCGGAGCGAAAAGGGAGAGCTCGTCCGCAAGGCGGGAGGCCCTGAGGGACGGACGGTCCTCGCGCGTCACGTCTCGGGCTTCGTGCCCGAGGTCGAGTTCGCGGCGGACGGGCGAGCGCTCCTCGTGCGGTACGTCCTGGAAGTCGAGCACTCTCTCCCCTCCGGGCACCGGTTCGTGAAACGCTACGCCGGGGCCGCCACGGTCGGCGGCGGGAGGAAAAGGGAATGACCGCGGTCCGCCCCGACTCGGGCTACATGCTCCTCCTCGTCCTCGTCTTCTCGATCCTCATGACCGCCATGGGGGCCGTCCTCCTCCACCCGACGCAAAGCGCGCTCCTCGCCGCGCGAGACCTCGAGGCCGAGCTTGCCGCGAAGCAGGCCGCCCGCTCGGCGCTCGAACTCGCCCTCGAGGACCTGGCCGCGGGGAGAACGGGCGAGGACATTCGAGGCGAGCTTGCGACAGCGCGGTACACCTATCGTGTCGAGGCCCTGGGCGAGGGACGGTTCCGGGTCGCGGTCCGGGCGACCACTCAGGCCTCGCGCCACGAGGCGGAGGCGGTCCTCGAGACGACCGTCCGGGTCGCCCAGGACGGTCGAGGCCTCGTGGAAGAGACCTGGCGGCTCTACACGAGGCGAGCGCGGGGGTAGCCTGGGGTTTCGCGGTTTTTTGCCGCACGGTCACGGTCACGGTCGACGACCACGGTCACGGTCACGGTCGACGGCCACGGTCCACGACCACGGCCCACGATCACGCGTTCGTGTTCCGTGACCGTGAGCGTCTTCCGTGACCGTGACCGTGACCGTG
>JACQVV010000352.1 GCA_016209595.1 Planctomycetota bacterium | reverse complement strand
TCCTGGGGCCCCGCCGGGGCGGGCGGGTGAAGGAAGAGGCCTACGAGTGCGGAGAGGTGGCAACGGGGAAGGCGCGCACGCGCTTCTCGGTCCACTTCTACCTCGTCGCGATTCTCTTCGTCCTCTTCGACATTGAGGCCGTGTTCCTGCTGCCGTGGGCGGTGATCTATCGCGACCTGGGGGTCTTCGGTCTGGTCGAAGTGGGCATCTTCGTCGGGGTGCTCGCCCTGGGGCTCTTCTACGCGTGGAAACGAGGGGTGCTCGAGTGGGGCTCGTCCAGACCCTGAAGGACGTGGTCCTCACGACCACGTTCGACAGGATGCTCAAGTGGGCGAGGAAGAACTCGCTCTGGCCGATGCCGTTCGGCACTGCCTGTTGCGCGATCGAGTTCATGGCGACGCTCGCCTCCCGCTACGACATGGCACGGTTCGGGGCGGAGGTGCTCCGTTTCAGCCCGCGCCAGTCGGACCTGCTCATCGTCGGGGGACGCGTCTGCGTGAAGCAGATGCCAGTGCTGCTCAAGATCTACGAGCAGATGCCGGAACCGAAGTGGGTGATCTCGATGGGAGCGTGCGCTTCCTGCGGAGGGGTCTTCGACACCTACACGATGATCCAGGGGATCGACCAGTTCATCCCGGTCGACGTCTACATCCCCGGGTGTCCGCCGACCCCGGAGGCCGTCCTGGATGGGCTGATGAAGATCCAGGAGAAGATCGCCCGTTCGTGAAGACCGCCCCATGAATCCGGTCCAGAGGATAAAGGAGGAGTTCGCCGAGGACGTGCTCCACGTCGCGGTGCACCGCGGCCAGGAGACGGTCTACGTCAAACGGGACCGCATCCTCGCGATCCTCTCCCTCCTCAAGGAAGACAAAGATCTCTCGTTCGGCTACCTCGCCGACCTCGCCGGGGCCGACCACCTGGAGTTCCCCTATGCCCCCGAGAGGTACGCGGTTGCCTACCACCTCTACAGTTTTCCGAACCGCCGGTGGCAGCGGGTGAAAGCGATGGTCCCGGAGGAGGACCCGTGGATCGACTCGGCGGTGGAGCTCTGGCCGGCGGCCAACTGGCTCGAACGCGAGGTCTACGACCTCTTCGGGATCTCTTTCCGCGGCCACCCTGACCTCCGGCGGATCCTGATGCCAGAGGACTTCCCCGGCCATCCGCTCCGCCGCGACTACCCGCTCAAGGGCATGGGCTACCGGGAGCGGTTCCGCAAGGTGACGGGCGCAGCGGCGGGAGATGAAAAGCGGGGGACGCCGTGAAGAAAGGGGAGGGGGCGGCTGGCGCGGCGTTCGCCGCGCGAACGCCGTGCTGGCCGTTCGAAGGGGGAGGGGGCAGTTCCCCTCCCCCTGACAAGGCTGGAAAGATGCCCCTCGCGACGATCGAGCCGGACGACCTGGGCGAGGGCGAGCGCCTCGTCCTCAACTTCGGCCCGCAGCACCCGGCGATGCACGGGACGCTCCGCGCGATCCTGGAGCTCGACGGGGAGCGCATCGTGAAGGCGACCCCGGAGATCGGCTACCTCCACACGGGGTTCGAGAAGCTCGGCGAGCACCGCACGTACAACCAGTGGATCACGGCGTCGGACCGCATGAACTACCTGTCGGCCTTCGCCAATAACGTCGGCTTCGCCCTCGCCGTGGAGGAGATGGTCGGGATCGAGGCCCCCCCGCGGGCGCAGGTCCTGCGGGTGCTCCTCGCCGAGCTCACGAGAATCGCGGATCACGTCCTCTGCGTCGGGCTCCAGGCGATGGACGTCGGCGCCTTCACGCCGATGCTCTGGGGGTTCACCGAGCGGGAGAAGGTCTACGACATCCTCCAGGTCGCCTGCGGGAGCCGCCTCACGACCTCCTACACGCGGATCGGCGGCCTCTTCCGCGACGTCCCGGAGGACTTCCCGGCGCTCGTGACGAAGTTCCTCGACGGTTTCCCGTCCTTCCTCGCCGACTTCGAGGGGCTCCTCCAGCAGAACAGGATCTTCCGCGACCGGGTCGACGGCGTCGGCGTGATCGCCGAGCGGGACGTCTTCGACTACTCTCTCTCCGGCCCGATCGCCCGGGCGGCGGGGGTGGACCGCGACATCCGCAGGGTGCGCCCCTACCAGGGCTACGAGACCTACGACTTCGAGGTCCCCGTCCATGCGGCGGGCGACAGCTACGCCCGCTTCCTCCAGCGCCTCGCGGAGATGAGAGAGAGCGCGAAGATCGCGCGCCAGGCCCTCGAACGCCTGAAACCCGGGCCGGTCATTCTCCAGGACCACAAGTTCACGATCCCGGAGAAGCGCGAGACCTACTCCGACATGGAGGCCCTGATCCACCATTTCAAGATGATCATGGAAGGCCATGGCTTCCTGCCGGCGCCCGGCGCGGAGTGGTACTCCGCGACCGAGAGCCCGAACGGGGAACTGGGCTTCTATCTGATGTCGAACGGCACCAACAAGGCGTATCGCCTCCGCGTGCGGCCGCCCTCGTTCCTCCACTTCCAGATCTTCAAGAAGCTCGTCGAGGGGAGGCTCCTGGGCGACATCGTGGCGATCCTGTCCAGCCTGAACGTGGTCGCCGGGGAGCTCGATCGGTGAAGCCGGAATTCTCCGAGGCCGCCAAGAGAGAGCTCGAAGAGCTCCGGACGCGCTACCCGACGAGCAAGGCGGTGCTCCTCCCGGCGCTCAGGATCGCGGAACGCGAGTTCGGCGGGCTCTCCGACGAGGCCCTGGTCTATGTGGCGGGGCTCCTCGACCTCCCACCCGCCCACGTCCACGGCGTCCTCACCTTCTACACGCACTACCGCCGGGCGGGGACGGGGAAGCACCGGATCATGGTCTGCTCGACCCTCCCCTGCGCCCTTCGCGGGAGCGAGGGCGTCTACGATCACCTGTGCCGCCGGCTCGGCGTCGCAAGCGGCGAGACGACTCCCGACGGTCTCTTCACGCTGGAGAAGGTCGAATGCCTGGGCGCCTGCGGGACGGCGCCGGTCGTTGCCTGGAACGACGAGTACCACGAGAACCTGACGATCGACCAGGTCGACGCCCTCGTCAACCGCGCGAGGGGAGCATGAGCTTCGACCCGATCCTCTCCCGGCGCTTCGGGACTCCCGGCTCCCACACGATCGACTTCTACGAACGCGAGGACCGGGGCTACCAGGCGGCGAGGAAGGCCCTCGGGATGACCGCCGCGCAGGTCATCGACGAGGTGAAGAAGTCGGAGCTCCGAGGCCGAGGCGGAGCGGGCTTCCCCTGCGGGCAGAAGTGGGGCTTCGTGCCCGCCCCCAAAGACGTTCCGGGCCCGCGATACCTCGTGGTCAACGCCGACGAGAGCGAGCCGGGCACCTTCAAGGACCGGGCGCTCCTCTGGTACACGCCCCACGCCATGCTCGAGGGGGCGATCATCGCCGCGCACGCGATCGGCGCGGAGAGCTGCTACGTCTACATCCGCGGCGAGTTTGCCCGCGAGGCGGTCCGCGTCGGGGAGGCCGTCCGCGAGGCGTACGCGAAGGGCTACTTCGGGCGGAACGTCTTCGGGACGGGGCGCCGGATCGAGATGACCGTCCACCGCGGCGCGGGGGCCTACATCTGCGGCGAGGAGACGGGGCTCCTCTCATCGCTCGAAGGGGGGCGCGGGTATCCGAAGATCAAGCCGCCTTTCCCTGCCGTGAAGGGCCTCTTCGGCCAGCCGACGATCGTGAACAACGTCGAGACACTCGCCTGCGTCCCGCTCATCCTCGATCGGGGCGCGGAGTGGTTCAAGTCGATCGGCACGCCGGGCGGGACGGGGCCCAAGCTCTACTGCGTCTCGGGCCACGTCGAGCGGCCGGGCCTCTTCGAGTTCCCCTGCGGGGTGAACCTGCGCGCGCTCTTGGGCGCCGCGGGCGGGGTCTGGAAAGGGCGCCGCCTGAAGGCCGTGATCCCGGGCGGGTCGAGCGCGAAGATCCTCCGCGCCGATGAGACGGATGTGGCGATGGACTTCGCGAGCCTCCAGAAGGCAGGTACGATGCTCGGCTCGGCGGGGGTGATCGTGCTCGACGAGACGACCTGCATGGTGAACGCGCTCTGGAACGTGCTCCGCTTCTTCCATCACGAGTCGTGCGGCCAGTGCACTCCCTGCCGGGAGGGGACGGGCTGGATCGAGAAGCTTGTCGGGAGGATCGAGCGAGGGGGCGGGAAGCAGGGCGATCTCGACACGCTCCTCGACGTCGCCGCGAACATGCAAGGGACGACGGTCTGCGTCCTCTCCGACGCGGCGGCCTGGCCGGCCGAGAGCTACACGCTCAAGTTCCGGGACGAGTTCGAGGAGCACATCCGGCGGAAGGGCTGTCCGTTCAAGAAGGAGTCGGCGATGGCCGGGGCCCTGGCATGAGCGCGGCGCAAACGGCGGCGCAGGCCGCGAAGAGGGTGCGGATCACGGTCGACGGGAAGGAGGTCCAGGTCGCGGCCGATCGGCCAATCCTCCACGGGATGCTCGAGGCGGGTGTCGAGGTGCCGCACTTCTGCTACCACCCGGGACTCTCGATCGCCGGCAACTGCCGGATGTGCCTGGTCAAGGTGAAGGGTCTCCCGAAGCTCCAGGTCTCCTGCAACACCTTCCCCAAGGAAGGGATGGAGGTCGTTTCGGGCGACGAAGAGGTCGCCCGAGCGCGCCGCGCCGTGATGGAGTTCCTCCTTATCAATCATCCCCTCGACTGCCCGGTCTGCGATCAGGCGGGCGAGTGCTGGCTCCAGGACTCCGCCTACCGGCACGGCCGCGACGTCGGACGATTCCGGGAGGAGAAGGTCCACAAACACAAGAAGCAGATGGGCGATCTCTCGGACGTCCTGCTCTGGGGCGAACGCTGCATCGCTTGCAGCCGATGCGTGCGCTTCTGCGAGGAAATCACAGGGACGGGCGAGATCTCGCTCGTCGGGCGCGGAGATCGCGTGGTCGTGGATGTCCACCCCTCGCGCCCGCTCACGAACCCGCTCGCCGGAAACGTCGTGGACGTCTGCCCCGTCGGGGCGCTCGTCTCGAAAGACTTCCTCTACGGGGCGCGCGTCTGGTTCATGGACTTCGCCGACTCGATCTGCCCGGCCTGCTCCAAGGGGTGCAACATCCGGGTCGAGAGCCACCAGGGCGCCGTGAAGCGGCTCCGCCCGCGGACGAATCTCGACGTCAACGGATACTGGATGTGCGACCACGGCCGGTTCGACTTCAAGTACGTCGCGGAGGAGGGACGCCTCGACCGGGCCTGGGCCCGCGACGGGGACCGAGTGAACTACCCGGGCTACGCGGAGGCTCTCGAGAAGGCGGCGCGCGGACTCGCGGAGGTGGGACGCGAGTTCGGGGACGGCGCGCTCGCGGCCCTGGCGGACCTCTGGATGACGAACGAGGAGCTTCTCGTTTTCAGGGATCTCGCGGCCCGTCTGGGGGCGAAGGAAGTCGGCGTCCTCGCCGGCCCCCTGAAGGAGGACGAGGTTTTCCCCGGCTTCACCATCCTCGGGGACAAGAACCCGAACCGGGAAGGCGCGCGGCGGATCCTCGGTGCTGCCGCCGTGGACGGTGGACTCGCGCGGGTCGTCTCCGGGATCGCGTCCGGGAAGGTGAAGGGGCTTTACCTCCACTGCGGCATCCCTCGGTTCGACCCGCCGGAGGGTTTCGCCCGACTTCTCGCGACGAGCGAGTTCCTCGTCGTCCACGCGACCCATCGCTCGGTGCTCACGGATCTCGCGCACATCGGGATCCCCGGAGCCACGAGCTTCGAGAAGAGCGGGACCTTCACGAACGCAAAGGGGCTCACCCAGCGGATCCGGAAGGCCGTGGCACCGCCCGGCGAGGTCGAGGCGGATCTCGCCGCGCTCCAGAGGCTGGTGGCGGCGATCGGGGGTCCCGCGGTAGCCGCGTTCGAACCCCTTTCCGACCGGGCGATTCAGAGGAGGCTCGCGAGCCAGGTGGAGGGGTTCGCCGGGCTCGACCCGGCCGCGCTCGATCGCCCGGGGCGCGGACCCAACTTCCTGCCGAACCCCTTCCCCGGCGGCCCGCGCGCGGGGGGAGTGTTCCCCGCATGATCCTCCTCGCGGTCAAGGTGCTCCTCGCCCTGGCGGTCCTGATGACGTGCCTCCCGCTCCTCGTCTACCTGGAGCGGAAGATCGCCGCCTATTGCCAGGGGCGGATCGGCCCCAATCGCGTCGGCCCGTTCGGGCTCTTCCAGCCCGTCGCCGACGTGGTGAAGCTGTTCTTCAAGGAGGACATCACCCCCCGGGACGCCGACAAGGGCCTCTATTACATCGCGCCGGTCCTGGCGATGCTCCCCGGGGCGCTCGCGTTCGCGATCGTCCCCTTCGGGAGCCAGGTCGAGGTGGGCGGCGAGATCGTCCGGCTCCAGATCGCCGACTTCGAGGTCGGAATCCTCTTCGCGCTGGCGGCGCTCGGACTCTCGGTGTACGGCGTGAGCTTCGGCGGCTGGGCCTCCGCCTCGAAGTACGCGCTCCTGGGCGGCGTGCGATCGTCGGCCCAGCTCGTGAGCTACGAGGTCGGGCTCTCGCTCGCCGTGATCGGGGTCCTCATGGTCTCGGGCACGACCAAGATGAGCGAGATCGTCCTCTCCCAGACGGGGGCCTGGTGGGGCTGGCTTCCCCAGTGGAATGTCTTCCGTCAGCCGGTGGCGTTCCTCGTCTTCCTCGTGGCGATGTTCGCCGAGAACCAGCGCCTCCCCTTCGACCTGCCGGAAGCGGAGCCGGAGCTCGTCGCGGGCTTCCACACCGAATACTCGAGCGCGAAGTTCGCCCTGTTCTTCATGGGCGAGTACATGGCGATGATCACGATGAGCGCGCTCGCCGTGACCCTCTTCTTCGGCGGCTGGCACTTCCCCGGGATCCCGACCGACTCGACCTCTCTCGGGGCGGGGCTCCTCACCTCTGCCGTCTTCGTGACGAAGGTCTGGTTCTTCCTCTTCCTCTACATCTTCGTCCGCTGGGCGCTCCCTCGCTTCCGCTACGACCAGGTCATGCAGATGGGCTGGAAGGTACTCGTTCCGGTCGGCCTGGCGAACCTCGCGGTGACGGCGACGGTGGGGGTGCTCCGGTGAGGGCCCCCGAACGGGACCATGCGCTCGACTTCTGGGGCCGCCTCGGGTTCCCGGCGGTCCTCAAGGGCCTCGCCCTCGTCGGGAAGTACTTCTTCTCCCGGAAGGTGACGCAGCAGTACCCCGAGGTCCCGACGGTGCCGCTCCGCGACTTCCGGGGCGAGCATGTTCTCACGGTGGACGAGAAGGGGAACGCGAACTGCGTGGCGTGCTTCCTCTGCGCCACGGCCTGCCCGTCCCGCTGCATCGAGATCGTGGCGGAGCCCGCGCCTCCCGACTGGGGGCGCGACAAGCGGGCGAAGGTCTTCAACATCGACATGCTCCGTTGCATCTACTGCGGAATGTGCGAGGAGGCCTGCCCGGTCGACGCGATCGCGCTCACGAGCCACTATTACGAGGTTGCCGAGAGCCGGGCGGAGAAGATCTACGACAAGGAGCGGCTCATCGCGAACAACCGCTTCTACACGAAGGGTCCCCAGCGGTCGGCGCTTCGGCCATCCCTGGCCTCCGCGCCTCCCCGCGGGGGCTTCGCCCCCTCGGCCTCCCCCGGGCCATCCTGGCGCCCGGGGGGGAGTGCCTCCCCCCCGGACTCCCCCTCCCGGCCTCCGGCCGGGCCGGCGCCTGCCGGACCGGAACCGGGGCCGGCGATGCACCGATGAACGACGCTGCCTTCCTTATCTGTGCCGCGCTGACGACCGCGGCCGCCGCGCTCTGCGTGACCCGGAAGAACCCGATCTACGGGGCCTTCTACTTGCTGGGGTTCTTCCTGGGGCTCGCCGGGCTCTTCGTCCTCCTCGCCGCTCCGTTCGTCGCCGCCGTCCAGGTCATCGTCTACGTCGGGGCGATCCTGGTCCTGTTCCTTTTCGTCATCATGCTCCTCGACTACGCGGGTCTCGGCGGAGAGGCGGGTCGCTCGTTCGCCGGAACCCTCCCCGCGGCCCTCCTCGCCTTCCTTCTCCTCGCCGGGCTGGGCGCGGCGGTCTACCGGAATGCGGGCGGGGACACCCGCCCTCCGGCGCCGCTCACGGACGCCTCGTTCGGCTCCACGCGAACGGTCGCGAAGCACCTTTACATCGAGTACCCACTCGCCCTCGAACTCGTGACGCTCCTCCTCATGGCCGCGCTCGTCGGCGCGGTCGTCCTCACCCGCCGCCCTGGGCCGGAGCGCGGCAGCGCGACCCCGGACAAAGGACAAGAGGAAGCGACACACGGGTCCGGGGGTGGATCCACGTAGATGAGATGAACCTGAATCCCCAAGAATGTACACGATACCGAACGTCCTCCTTCTCTCCGCTCTGCTCTTCTCGATCGGCGCCTACGGTGTGATCTCGAGGAGGAACATCCTCCTCGTCCTCATGTCGGTCGAGATCATGCTCTCGTCGGTCTCCCTCACGGTGCTCGCGTTCGCGCGCGGCTTCCAGGGGACCGCGGGGACCGACGGCCACGTCCTCGTCGTCTTCAACATGGCGGTCGCCGCCGCGGAGGCGGCAATCGGGCTCGCGCTCGTCGTCGCTTTCCACCGCCACTTCCGCTCGGTCGATGGAGACCGGGCCACGACGATGAAAGGATAGTGGGGGTGGCGCCCCGGCCCGACGAGACGTGTTCCGTGCGCGTGCGCGGAAGGCCGAGAGCGGGAGCGGGAGCGGGAAAAACAACGTGGAATAGGGAATGTGGAACCGGAATGTGGAATGAGAGGCGGATCGGTCGCGTGTACGTTCCACCCCTCGGTCGCTTCGCTCCCTCGGGGCAAGCTTGCCCTGAGCGAAGCGAAGGGTTCCGTGTTCCACATTCGTTGTTGTTTTCGCCTCGCGAACTTGACTCAACTGTCAGCATCCGCACGGTTCTAGGCAGCTAGCGCGTCATGCTCTCCGAGCTCTCCCCCTTCCTCGTCTTCGTGCCCGGACTCCCGATTCTCGCGTTCCTCGTCCTCGTCGGCCTCGGGCGGCGGATGGGGCGGGGGGGGATCGCGTTCTGGGGATGCGTGGGGCCGATCCTCTCGTTCGCCCTCGCGGTCCGGATGGCCTCGGTCCTCTGGGGCATGCCAGGGGACTCGGAGCGCTCGATCGAGAGCGTCCTCTACACCTGGATCGGCGTGGGGGACCTGGTGGTCCCGTTCGGGCTGCGGCTCGACGGCCTCTCCGCCGTGATGGCGCTTGTGGTCACCGGCGTGGGGTCCCTGATCCACGTCTACTCGGTGGGCTACATGGCCCACGATCCCAACCCGCACCGCTACTTCGCCTACCTCAACCTCTTCACCGGGACGATGCTCCTGCTCGTCCTGGCCGACAACCTCGCGCTGCTTTTCGTCGGGTGGGAGGGCGTCGGCCTCTGCTCCTACCTTCTCATCGGGTTCTGGTACACCAAGGACGAGAACGCGCGGGCGGCCCAGAAGGCGTTCCTCGTGAACCGGATCGGGGACGCCGCGTTCCTGGTCGGCGTCTTCCTCGCCGCGAAGACGTTCGGGACGCTCGACCTCGTCGACCTGTCGGATCTGGCGGCGCGCGGCGACCGCTGGGTCGTCCTGGCGATCACGGCTCTTCTTTTCGTGGGCGCGACCGGGAAGAGCGCGCAGATCCCCCTCTACGTCTGGCTCCCCGACGCGATGGCGGGTCCGACGCCCGTCTCGGCCTTGATCCACGCCGCGACGATGGTGACCTCCGGAATCTACCTCGTCGCGCGGCTGGGCGGCCTCTATGCGGCCGCGCCCATCGCGGGGGAGGCGATCGCGCTCGTCGGGGCCGCGACCGCGCTCTACGCGGCGACGATCGCGCTTTCCCAGCGGGATCTCAAGAAGATCCTCGCCTACTCCACGATCAGCCAGCTCGGCTACATGTTCCTCGGCGTCGGGATGGGGGCGTACGCTTCAGCGGTCTTCCATCTGGTGACGCACGCCTTCTTCAAGGCGCTCCTCTTCCTCGCCGCGGGCAGCGTGATCCACGGCCTCGGAGGGGAACAGGACATTTTCCGGATGGGGGGCCTCCGGAGGAAGATGCCGCTCACCTTCATCGCCTTCGTCGTGGGAGCCCTCGCGCTCGCAGGCATTCCGGTGTTCTCCGGCTTCTTCTCCAAGGACGCGATCCTCGCCGCGAACCTCTCCCTCGCCCTGGAGGGCGGGAGCTGGGTGGCGGTTCTGACCTACATCGCGGCACTGCTCGCCGCCTTTCTCACCGCCGTCTACATCTTCCGCGCCGTCGCCCTGGTCTTCCTCTCCGAGCCGCGTCCCGGAACCTCCGCGCACGAGTCGAAGGGGACGATGGCCTTCGCGCTGGCGATCCTCGCGGGTCTCGCGGCGGCGGGCGGAGTCCTCGGGGTCCCCGCGCTCGTGCCCTCCTGGGGCGGGGCGATCCGGGCCGCGCTCGCGCCGGTCGTGGATCTGGGAGGTCCTCCGGCGCACGGCGCGGAGACGGCGAACATGGCGCTCGCCGTCCTCGCCGCCGTCCTGGGCGCCGCGGCGGGGCTCTACCTCTTCACGCGCGGGAGGCCGCGGCTCGAGGCCGCGCTTTCCCGTCCCCTCGCCCGGTCGCTCGCGAGCGCGAGCCGCGATGGCTACGGCATCGACGGGCTCTACGCCTGGCTCGTCGTGGCGCCGGTCCGCCGGTTGGCCGACGCCTGCCTTCGCTGGATCGATCTGGGCGCGATCGAGGGGACTCTCGCGATCCTCGCCCAGTCCGCCACCGGCGTCGGCGACGCCGCCCGGCGGCTTCACGGAGGCCGGGTCCGGTCCTACGCGACCGGGATGCTGGTCGGAGTCCTCGCGATCATGGGGTTCCTCATCTACTTCTTCGCGAACCGGGGAGGATAGCCCGTGATCACGGGACACCTCCTCACCTGGATCACCTTCCTCCCGGCCGCGGGAGCGCTTCTCGTCCTCACGCTTCGCCGCGACGACACCCGGGCGATCCGCGTGGTGGCGCTGCTTTTCACCCTCGCCACGCTCGCCGCGAGCATCCCGCTCGCGACCCAGTTCGTGCCGCGCGCGGGCTACCAGTTCGTCGAGCGGGCCTCCTGGATCGAGGTCGGCCGCTTCCATACCGAGTACCACGTCGGCGTGGACGGCGTCTCCCTCTACCTCGTGCTCCTGACGGCGTTCCTCTCGCCGCTTGCCTTTCTCCAGACGTTCGGCGAGATCTCGCGCCGGGTGAAGGAGCTAGCCGCGAGCCTGCTGTTTCTGGAAACAGCGATGATCGGGGTCTTCGTCTCCCTCGATCTCTTCCTCTTCTACGTCTTCTGGGAGGCGATGCTCGTGCCGATGGTCCTCCTCATCGGGGTCTGGGGAGGGGAGCGGCGGATCTACGCGGCGGTGAAGTTCTTCCTCTACACGATGGCGGGGAGTCTCGTCATGCTGCTCGCCATCCTCATCGCCTACTACCACGCGGGCTGGACCTTCGACATCCCGGAGCTCGCCCGGCGCCTGCCGGGGCTCCCCGCGACCCTCCAGACGGTCCTCTTCTTCGGCTTCGCCTTCGGGTTCGCGATCAAGGTGCCGATGTTCCCGTTCCATACGTGGCTTCCCGACGCCCATGTGGAGGCGCCGACCGCGGGGAGCGTCCTTCTCGCGGCGGTCCTCCTCAAGATGGGGGCCTACGGGTTCCTGCGGTTCTGCCTGCCGTTCTTCCCCTGGGCCGCGGTCGAGTACGCGCCGGCGATGTGCGCGCTCGCGCTCGTCGGGATCGTCTACGGGGCGCTGCTCGCGCTCGCGCAGACCGACCTCAAGAAGTTAATCGCCTACTCGTCGATCAGCCACCTCGGGTTCGTGGTGCTCGGGATCTTCTCCCTGAACACGATCGGGATCGTGGGAGGCGTCTACCAGATGGTCGCGCACGGGCTCTCCACTGGGGCGCTCTTCCTTCTTGTGGGCGTGATCTACGGCCGGCACCACACGCGCGACCTTTCGGCGTACGGGGGGCTCTTCACGGCGACGCCCCGCTACGCGGGCGTGTTCCTCGTGATCCTCCTCGCCTCGATCGGGCTCCCGGGCCTCGTGGGGTTCGTGGGCGAGTTCCTGATCCTCTCGGGCGCCTTCCGCGCCGAGTGGTTCTACGCCGCGATCGCGGTCTCGGGCGTCGTGCTCGGCGCCTACTACATGCTGCGGGCCTACCGGCGGATGATGTTCGGACCCGAGGGCGAGCGCGTGCCGGGCACCCGGGACTTGGGCGCCCTGGAGACCGCGATCCTCGCCCCGATCGTCCTCGCCGTGGCGATCCTCGGGATCTTCCCGCAGCCCCTCCTCTCGCGGATCGAGCCCTCGGTGAAGGCGATCGTCGAGCGGGTCGAGAGGGACTCCGACCTGCCCCACCGGACCGAAGCCCGGAGCTCCGGGGACTCCGACGAGGCAATCCCATCGGAGACCCGAAAGTGAGCGCCGCGGACTCGCTCGCCCTCCTCTCGCCGGTGCTCGCCGTCGCCGGGACGGGGCTCACGGTCCTGGTGCTCGACCTCTTTCTCCCCAAGGGCGAACACAGGCCCGCCCTCGCGCTCGTCTCGCTCGCCGGCTGTGCGCTCGCCCTGTTTCTCGCAGGCGGCCTCTGGCAGGGGCAGATCGGCCCGCACCGGGACCTCGCCGGCGCCGCGGAAGTCTTCTCCGGCGCGGCGCGCGTGGACCGGTTCGGCCTCTTCCTCTGGGGACTTCTCGCCGGATGCACCGCGGGCACGGTCCTTGTCTCGATGGGGTACGCCGCCCGGCGAGGGTTCGAATGTGGCGAGTACTATGCGCTCGTCCTCTTCGCGGCGGCCGGCGGGATGCTCCTCGTCGCGAGCACCCATCTCGTCACCCTCTTCGTGGCTCTGGAGACGCTCTCGATCGCAGCTTACGCGCTCGTGGGGATCACGCTCTCGGAGACGCGCTCGAGCGAGGGGGCGATGAAGTACTTCATCCAGGGCTCCTTCGCGGCGGCGTTCCTCCTCTACGGTGTCGCGCTCCTCTACGGGGCGACCGGGTCGCTGACGCTCCAGGGAATCGGCGCCGTGCTCGCGTCGGGACGGGGGAGCGTCGGGCTCTTCGTCGCCGGCCTTGCGCTCACCCTGGTCGGGATCGCCTTCAAGGTGGGCGCCGTTCCCTTCCACTGGTGGGTCGGCGACGCGTACGAGGGGGCGGCGAGCCCCGTCACGGCGTTCCTGGCCTCGGCCATCAAGGTCGCCGGTTTCGGGTTCCTCGGGCGGGTTGCCCTCGCCGCTTTCGAGATCCCCGAGGGACGGGAGTTCGGGGTCCCGGTCCTCGCCGCGCTCGCGGTCGTCACCATGGTCCTGGGGAGCTTCCTCGCCCTCGTGCAGACCAACCTCAAGCGGATGCTCGCCTACTCGTCGATCGTCCACACGGGCTACGCGCTCGTGGGCCTCGTCGCCACGGGGGCGATCACGGACCCCGCCGCCGCCGCGACCGCCTTCGCGAGCGTCCCCCTCTACCTCGCGGTCTACGCGGTGATGACCCTCGGCGCCTTCGCCGCGGTGGCAGCCCTGGAGACCGGCGGCCGGGAGAGAGAGGGGGTCGCGGAGTATCGCGGGCTCGCGACCCGCCGGCCGGGCGTCGCTCTCGCACTCGCGATATGCCTCGTCTCTCTGGCGGGGCTCCCGCCCACGGCCGGGTTCTTCGGAAAATTCCAGCTCTTCGCGGCGGCGGTGGACGCGAGGTTCTCCTGGCTCGCGCTCGTGGGCGTCGCCGCGAGCGTCGTCTCGCTCTACTATTACCTCCGCGTCGCGGTAGCGCTCTACATGGACGAACCGAAGGACGACTTCGCCGCCGACTTCGACCCCTGGGGCGTTCGCGCGGCGCTCCTCGTGACGAGCGCGGCAGTCGTCGTCCTGGGGATCCTCCCCGGCGGCCTCCTCGAAGCGGCCCTCGCCTCGGCCCGCGGGCTCGCGCCGGCGCCTTGACGAGACTCCCTTGACGGACGGAGCGCGGGCACGTACCCTGCCGCCACCCGTACCGGTCAGGCGGGGATTCTCCGACGGGAAAACGCATGGAAGACGGACGTGAACTCGCGGTCAGCCTCCGCGGCGTGACGAAGGGATTCGGCGAGGGTTCCGCCAGGAACCTCGTCCTGCGGGGCGTGGACCTCGACGTCTACTACGGGGAGCTCCTGCTCCTCGTCGGTCCGTCGGGCTCGGGCAAGACCACGCTCATGACGATCCTGGGCGGGATGCTCGACGCGGACGAGGGCCAGCTCGCCATCTTCGGCTCGCCCATCGAACGGATGAAGGAGTGGCAGAAGACCGAGTTCCGGAGGAACAACCTCGGTTTCGTCTTCCAGCAGTTCAACCTGATCCCCACGCTCTCCGTCGTCGAAAACGCGGCCGTGCCTCTCCTCATCAAGGGGGAGCGGCGGAAGAAGGCCCTCGGGCAGGCATCCGAGCTCCTGGACACGATCGGCCTGGGGAAGCAACTCACGATGCACCCGACCCGCCTCTCGGGCGGCCAGCAGCAGCGCGTCGCCATCGCCCGGGCCCTTCTCGCCGACCCGAAGCTCCTGATCTGCGACGAGCCGACCGCGTCGCTCGACGGGGAGACGGGGAAGCAGATCATGGAACTCCTGCGCTCTCGCGCGATGAGCCGGGAGCGTTGCGTCATCGTCGTCACCCACGACAACCGGATCTTCTCGTACGGCGACCGGATCGCCCGCATCCTCGACGGGCGGATCGCCGGGATCGAGGAGAAGAAGCCGGAGCGCGCAAGCGCCACACCGGACAAGCAATCGGGGGACGGGGGGAGTTCCCCTCCCGTTCACAAGGAATAGAGGAACCACGCCATGTGGAAGTGGATGCTCGTCGGCCTCTCGTTCGTCGGGATCGGCCTCGCCGTCCTGGCCGTTCTCTCCTCCGGCAAGGAGCCCGCCGCGCGGGCGCTCGCCACGGAACCGGTCTCGAATCCGTTCCCACGGTCGGTCGCCGGGGTCGGGATGGTCGAGCCAGAGAGCCGGGCGGTCGTGATCGGCGTCCCCGACCCGGGGCTCGTCGCGAGGCTACACATCCGGGTCGGCGAGCTCGTGAAGAAGGGGGATCCCCTCTTCGAGGTGGACTCCCGGAGCCTCGCGGCCCAGCTCGAGACGGCCCGGGCGTCCGTGGCGACCGCGGAGGCGACGCTCGCCCAGGTCGTGGCGTACCGGCGGCCCACCGACGAGCCGCTGCTTCTGGCGAAGCTCGCCGAGGCGGTCGCGAACGTCGCCCAGGCAGAGCAGAAGCTCGGCGAGGAGGACGCGTCCGACGTCGAGGCGGATCTCGATGTCACAGAGGCCTTGGAGGAGGTGCAGGAGTTCGTCTGGCAGCTCGATGAGGATAAGAAAGAGGTCGCGCGCCTCCAGGCGACGGGTCGTGCCCTCGCCACCTCTCAGGAGGAGCTCGACCGCGCGATGACCGCGCAGAAGATCACCGAGGCGAGGAAGGCCGTCGCTGAGCACAAGGTCGAGCTCACGAAGTCGAAGGTGGCGGTCGTGAACGCGCAGACGGAACAGGCGAAGGCCGCCCTGGAGGCCGCCAAGGCTCGCCAGGCGCAGGCAGATGCCGATCTCGCCTCGTTCCGGGCAGGGGCCTGGGACGTCGATGTCCGAAAGGCGGAAGCCGCCCTCGCGGAAGCCGAGGCCTCCGCGGCCCGGCTCCAGAAGGAGATCGAGCGCCTCACGGTCCTCGCCCCTCTCGACGCCACGGTCCTTCGCTGCAATCTCAAGGAGGGGGAATACGCGGCGGCGGGCGGCTCCGACGCCGACCACGCCTCGCTCGTCCTGGGGGACATCGACCCCTTCCACGTGCGCGTCGAGATCGACGAGTTCGACGCGAAGTTCGTGAGGCCCGACGCGAAGGCGGTGGCGTACCTGCGGACCGACAAGGACAAACCGATCGAGCTCGAGTTCGCCCACGTCGAGCCCTACGTCGTTCCCAAGAAAGCCCTCACCAACGCCCAGAGTGAGCTCGTGGACACCCGGGTCCTCCAGGTCGTCTACCGGGTGAAGTCCTCGCCCGTCACGCTCTACGTCGGGCTGCAGCTCGAGGTCTTCATCGAGGAGAAATAGCACGAGCCGCTCGCCGCGAGCGGCCTCCCGCTACTCCGTGCCTTTCTCCAAGACGAAGGAGTCGATCTCCTCGTCCGAGAGGTCGTAGGCCTTTCCCTCGACCTTCGCCGGCCCGAACTCCAGCATCGTGTAGTGGAAGGTGTGCTTGAAGGCCGCGACGAGATCTTCCTCGGGCGCGTGTTCGCGGAGGCCCCCGCCGCCCCCGGCCGTGATGACGTAGGTCACGCCGCCGATCGGGACGGAGCGGTAGTAGTTGTGCTCGTGGCCCGTGAGGACGAGATCCACCTGACACCGCTCGAAGAGGGGAGAGAGGTGCCGGCGGACCTCGGCTCCCATCCTGCCGTGCTCGGGATCGAGCTTCGCCGGGTAGGGAGGGTGGTGGAAGAAGACGACGAGCCAGGGTTTCGTCCGCGGCCCGGAGAGTTCCTTCTCGGCCCAGCGGTACTGGACGCCCCCCGGCGAGCAGTCGGCGTTCGAGTCGAGCGCGACGAAGCGGGCGGGGCCGAGGTCGAACGAGTACCAGCGTTCGTTCCCGGGGAGCGAGAAGAACTTGTAGTAGAGCGGCGAGTCAAACTCGTGGTTCCCCAGCACCGGGTAGAGCGGCACCCGCCCGAGGAGGTCGAGCCAGTTGGGCTTGAAGAACTGGTCGCGCCAGTGGGAGTACTGCATGCCGTTGGAAACGAGGTCCCCGCAGAGGAGGATCGCGTCGGGGGAGCGCGCGGCGATATGGACCGCATGGGTCTCGATACAGGGACCGCCCTGCGTGTCCCCGAGAACGGCCAGGGAGAGCCCAGGCATCGGATCGGGGTAGGTCTGGAACGTGAGGGGGGATGACCCTTCCACCAGGACCTCGTAGCGCGTCCCGGCGGAGAGCCCCGCGAGCTCGACCTCGTGGACGTATCGCGCGCCGGGGACCACGACCGGCTGCCCTTCGCTTCCCTGGGTTCTGTAGAGCAGCCGACTCTCCTGGGGAGTTCCCGTTTCCCAGACGATAGTGACCCGGTTCTGGGAGAGCCGCTGGAGGATCGGCGTCCGGAGCGCTTTTCCCGACTCGCTCGCCAGCGCCTGGGCCCGCCCCATCGTGAGCTCCTCGTAGAAGAGCTCGCGGTCCTGGAAGAAGCGGTGCTTCTCGAGGTACTGCGCCAGGCCCTGGTGCCGGAGTTCCGACTGCTGTTCGTGGCGGCGCGCGGCGTGGTCGACCCGAATCAGGTAGGCAAGCTCGACCGACTGGACGCCGAGCAGCGCGACCGCGAGGAACCCCAGAACGGCGCCCGTTCGTTTGCTCATAGGATTCCTGAACCTCTAGTGTGTCGGGCTCGTGCGGGCGCCGGAGTCCCCTGGCGCGGCGGCCAGCGTCGCGAGCTTTGCGTCGAGCCACGGGCCGATCGCCTCCGCCGCGAGCCCGTGTGCGTCCGGGTTCGGGTGATGGTCCCTCGGATGGACCCAGAGATCCTCCTCGTCCTTTTCCTGGAACGAGGGGGCCAGGTCCAGGAACTCGATCCCGAGGGAACGGAAGCTCTCCGCGAGGAACTCGTGGGCCGGCTCGTAGTCGTTCGTGCCCAGCCGTTCCAGGAGCGGGAAGACCACGACGAGAGGGAGAAAGCGGTGCTCCCGGGAGAGGGCGAGGAATCGCACCAGGGCCTCCCGGCACTCCTCCCACTCGGGCCGCCCCTCGCCATAGGCCTCGTTCACGAACTCGGGGCTGAACTTCTCCTCGTCGGCGAAGGCCTCGTAGGCATCGAGGAAGATCCGGGCGAGTGCAAGATCCCGGTAGAGCTTCTGCTCCATGCGCGAGAGCTCGACCTTCGGCAAACCGTCGTTTATGAAGAAGACGATCACGACCGCGTCGGGACGGACGTCGGCGACGCGGCTCGTGAGGAGGTTCACCTCATCCTTCGTGTCGTAGCCCCACATCCCTCCGTTGATCGCGTCCACCGCCAGCCCGCGCCCGCGAAGGTAGGCTTCCGTGCGCCGCACGAACGTGTCCGGGTCGTTCACCTCGTGGCCGTAGGTGAAGGAATCGCCAAGGAAGAACACGCGCCGGCGCGCCCTGCCACCCTCGCCCGCGGGCGGGATCTCCTCGCCGCGGAACCCCAGGGAGTTGATCTTGTACTCCTTGCCGGCGGTCTCCACCTTCGCCCCCGGCCGAAGAACAGGTGCTCCCTCGTTCCCGGGCCCCTGGGCGATGAGGTCCACCGTCACGCTCCCCTGCTCGGGCGAGACTCGTCGCGCCCAGAGCTCAGCCCCCAGGAGCGCGAGCAGGAGCACCAGAAAGACGGCCGCCAGACGGGGTTTCAGCCGCCCCCACCGGGTCCGGTAGCGCGCCCGGTACTCGGGCGGCGCGACCCGAAGCGTGAGAAGGAATCGCACGAGAACGAGGCCGATAAGCGCGAAGAAGGGCCGCTCGAATCCCGTGACCCGGGCGATCCGCGTTCCCTTCTCCTTCCACTCCGCCGTGAGCGCGTCCTGTTCGTCCTCGGCCAGGACGAGCGTCACCGCGCTCGAATGCCCCCCCGGCTCGGACAGATAAACGAGCTTCACACCCCCGAAGAAGAGCGCGTGGAGGAAGAAGACAAAGGTTGCCACCGTGACGAGGTCGTACAGGAGGGCGAACCGGGCCCAGCGGGTGGCTTTCATCGTTGGGTTTTCACGGGGGGAGCGAGGACTCTATCCGGGAGGGTCCCGCTTTGCAAGTTAGAGCCCATCCCAACACTCTCCCATCGCCAGGCTTGCGGCGGTGCCCCGTCTGCGGCGTTGCTTCCGGGTCCCCGGCTCTGCGCCTGGCTCGGTCCGAGTTGTTGGGATGGGCTCCGCACGGGGCTACTCGTTTGCACGGGACTACTCGTTTGCGGAGAGGTACGGCGCGAGCCACTGGGCCATGTCCTCTCCCGCGATCCGGCAGCCCTCCTCGTTCGGGTGGTGGTCGCCCGGGTAGAGCCCCTCCCCCGGCTCGAGCCAGAGCGTCCTTTCGTCCTTCCCCTCGTAGAGGGTGAGCCAGTCGCGGTACGGGATTCCGAGCTCCTTCAGGCACTCGTGGAGCGCCTCGTGGGCCGGGCCGAAGGGGTAGTCGTCGAGGTACTCCAGCACCGGGAAGATCGCGACCACGAACGGGACCCCGCGACTCCGGCAGACGTCCCGGATGAGCGCGAAGTGTCGCTTGCAGCCCTCCCAGACCTCCCGGCCGTCCCGCATGGACTCCTCGATCCTGTCGGGGCTGTAGCGGGCGACGTGCGCGGTGTAGCGGTTGAGGATGTACCCGACGAGGTGAAGGCGCGCGGTGACATTCATGAGGAGCGGGGGCCACTTCTCCGGATCGGGCAGCGGGTCGTTGAAGCACCAGACGACGACCACGAGGTCCGGTTCGACCGCGACGCCGCGATCGACGAGCCATTCGTACTCGGTGGAGGTCCGGTGGCCCGGGACCGCGGCGTTGTAGAACTGGGCCGGGATTCCTCGCTCGCGAAGGCGCTCCTCCGCGACGAAAGGAAAAGTCTTCCCTGCCGGCAGCCCGACCCCGAAGGCGATCGAGTCGCCGAGGACCAGGACTCGCCGGGCGCCTGCGGGCGGGGCGGGGCGCCCCTCGCGGCAGCGGAAGGTGTGCTGGTCGGTCTCGATTCGGACGCCGCAATAGACTCCTTCGATGTTTGGTTTGAAGCCCTTGTTTTCCTGGTCGAGGACGTTCGGGTCGAAGATCGCCGATGGCGGCTGTCGTGGTTCGTAGATCATCCGGAAGCCGACCTCGGCCGCCGTGGCGAGAAGCAGGATCGTGCCGAGGAGCAGGGCGAGTCGGGGCTTCAGGCGCCCGAACCGGGTCCGGTAGCGCGCGACGAACGCGGGCGGCGCGAGGCGCATCGTGAGGACGATCCGGAAGAAGGCGATCCCAAGGAAAACGAAGTACGGGCGCTTGTAGTTCGTGGCCGCGAAGATCTCCTTCGCTCCGAGGTGTACGCGGAGCCCCCCGGGGTCGAAGAGAAGGCAGTGGACGGCGAGCAGAAGCGAGAGGAGCGCGGCAAGATCGAGAAAGAGGGCGACCGCGCCGAAGCGCGCCGAGATGCCGGAGGCGAACGCCCGCAGGCGGAGGGCAGCGAGCGTGCGGACGTCGCGGGCGGTCAAGGTTCCTTGCCCGCGGAGCGAGACACGATCCGCTCCTTCAGGAAAGCGGCCATCTCCCGCGCGGCGACCCGGTTCCCGTTTGCGTTCCAGTGCGTATTCCGGAGGTGGTAGACCCGCACGAGATCCGGTCGGGCCTGGGCCTCGCGTAAGGCCGGCAGGAGGTCGAGGTAGGGAAGCTTCTCCTCTCCGCAGAAACGCGCGAGCTCCTTCTGGGGCCTCTCGCGGTCGAACTTCCTTCGCTCCACGCCAGGGTTCCTGCGGAAAAGCTCGTCCCAGAGCTCTTCGTTCACCTGGTACTCATCGGGGATCGCGACGATTGCCATCTCGGTCCCCGCGGCGGCCGCGAGCCGCGACAGGATGTCGAACGTGTCCCGGTACTCCCTCTCGCGCTTGACGTGGCAGATGAAGAGGCGGCTGAGCTCGATCTGGTAGAAGAGCTCCTCCGAGATTGACGGCTTCTCGAGCCTCGGATTGTCGTGGTAGGCTCCCTCTCCCATGCCGGGGTCGAGCGCCGGCTCCCCGCCCGCCTCCGCGACCCGGTCTGGCGCGACGCCTTGCCGGCGCGCCTCCTGCCAGACCCTCCACATCCGCGAGGGCACGGTGAAGGCGTACCAGCCCTCGGGATCGAGGAGCGAGATCTCCTGGTAGTCCTCGACATCGTTCCCCACGAAGAAGTTCACCAGAACGAGGTCGGGCTCGTACCGGCGGCCTTCCGTGACATAAAGGTAGTGGTACTCCTGCGGCTCGGCGCCGCCGATCCCCATGTTGAGGATCTCCACTCCTCCCTCGCCCCGCGCCCGCCTCCAGCCGTCGAGTTCCTTCTCCAGAAGCGTGAGGAAGTTGAGCTCGTAGTGGACGATCCCCACGCAGAAGGAGTCGCCGAGCGCCACGATCCGGAAGACGTCCGGGTCCTTCTCCAGCCGGAACTCCTTGTCATAAAACCCTTCGGAATTGAAGGGGAACCCCCGGCGCATCGTCCCAGGCTCCGGGCGCTCCCGCGTCAGAACGTCCGCCTGGCGTTCGCCGGCCACCTGGACGAAGTAGGGGGAGCGCGTGAACCGCGCCGCGACCGAGAGACCACCCTCCAGAAGGACGAGGACGACCGCGAGGTTCGTGAGGAGGAAGTCGAGGGTCCGGGCGGCGCGCGTCCCGCCGATCCTCGCGAGCGCCGCCCAGCCCGGGAGAGGGAGCGCGATCCCGAGGGCCGCGGCGAGGAGCCCCAGGCGGAGCACCGGCCGCTCGACGTCGACCGGGGCCCAGATCCCGACCACGAGCGCGGCGAGCGGGAGCACCAGGATGAGACGCGCCACCCGCCCCCACCGGTGGCCCGCGGGGAGCGTACCCCGCGAGGCTCGGAGGACCGCGATGCCCGCGACCGCGAGGGTCGCGAGAGCGAGCGCCCCCGCGCCCGCGAAGCGGAAGGGGCAGGCGCACCTCGCCTCGTCGGCGGGAGGCTCGAGCGCGTCCCAAAGGAAGACCGCGGCCGCGGCGAGCGCGAGCGAGGCCCCGAGCGAGATCGTTGTGATCCTCGCCCCACGAGCGGCCCTCGTTCCGCCGCTTGCCGCCGACCCGGGAACTCCCATTCGTCCTCCGAAAGGGGGCGGAATGGTAGCCCAGGGGCCCGGCGCGCGCAACTACCTCATGAAAGTCTTGTGCCAGAGCGCGAAGACGAGGAGGTTCCAGACCTTGAGGGGCTCGCCGGGCGGAGGCGTCTCGACCCAGGCCCGGACGCCGGGCGAGAAGAGTCCCGTCTCCGGGAGCCCGGCGACGAGCCGCCGCGCCTCGTCCCAGACGAGGTCCTTCACCCAGTAGTGGACGGGCGAGAACCAGCCCCACTTGGGGCGTTTGCGGACGACCTCGGGGAGGAGATCGCGGAAGGCCTCCTTGAGGAGCGTCTTCCCCTCGCGAGGACCGACCTTCGCGCCGTACGGGATGGAAAGTGCGAGCTCCGCCGTCCTGTAGTCGAGGAACGGGGCCCGCACCTCGAGGGCGTGGGCCATGCTCATCTTGTCCACGCGCATGTTGCTCTCCTCGGGGATCCAAAGGACGAAGTCGGAGTGGGCGAGCCAGTCCTGGTCCCCGGCGCAGGAGTCGGGGCCGGCCCAGGTCTCGACCGTGCGCCGGGGGGCGTCCTCCGCCGCCGCGAGCTCCGGCGCGAGCATCGCGCTCCGCTCGGCCGCGGTGAAGACCTGCCACCACGAGAAGTACCTCTCCGGCGACCGCGGCGGGAGCTCGGCCTTGGCGAACGCCTTGGCCGCGCGGCCGAGTCCCGGAGCTCGCCTCGCGAGAGCGGCGAGCGGCCGGCGGAGGGCGCGCGGGATGCGCGCGGCGCGCGAGACCCACCGGTCGGCGAGGTAGCGATGGTAACCGCCGAAGAGCTCGTCCGAGCCGTCCCCGGAGAGCGCGACGGTGACCCCTTCTTTCTTGACGAGACGCGCGAGGAGGTAGGTCGTCACGGCGGTCGGGTTCCCGTGCGGCTCGTCCATGTGCCAGACCGCGCGCTCGATGTGGTCGAGGAGCCCCTCCTCCGGCCGCACCACCAGGCGCGTGTGGCGGGTGCCGAAGGCGCGGGAGACGACCTCCGCCGCATCGGCGTCCACGTTGTATTTGAAGCTCCGGGGGCCGACGTCGAAGGCCGCGGAGAACGTCCGTACCGGCTCGCTCAGGAGCCGGCTCATCACACCCACGACGATGCTCGAATCGACGCCCCCGGACAGGAAGGCTCCGAGCGGGACGTCGGAGACGAGGCGGCGCTCGACCGCCTCCTCGACGGAGCGGCGGATCGCACGCCGGTATTCGCTCGCGGGCGCGCGCCAGGAGCCGAGCGCCGGCGCTGACCAGTAGCGACCCGTCTCGACCCCTCTCCCGTCGAAGGCGAGCCAGTGGGCGGGCGGGAGCTTCCGGACGCCCCGGAACATCGAGTGGGGGAAGGGCACGTAGCCCAGCGCGAGATAGGACTGGAGCGCCTCCGGGTCGACCTCCCTTTCGGCGCCCGGCCACTCCAGGATTGCCTTGGCCTCCGAGGCGAAAACGAACTCCCCGCGCGCCGGGTCGTGCCGGTAGTAGAGGGGCTTCTTCCCGGCGCGGTCTCGGGCGAGGAAGAGCCTCTCTCGCCGGGCGTCCCAGATCGCCAGCGCGAACATCCCGTTCAATTTGCCGAGGACGCCATCCCCCCAGGCCGCGTATCCCGCCAGAATCGCCTCCGTGTCGCTCGCCGACCGGAAACGCGCCCCTTCTTTCTCGATGCGCGCCCGGAGGTCGCGGAAGTTGTAGATCTCGCCGTTGAAGACGATCCCGAGCGTGCCGTCCTCGCTCCACATCGGCTGGCGGCCGCCGGGGGAAAGGTCGATTACCGACAGGCGTGCGTGGACGAGTCCCAGCCCCGGCCCCGGCAAGAACTCGATTCCCCGGTCGTCCGGCCCCCTGTGGATGAGGACCGAGAGCATCCTGTCCAGGATCGCCCTCGCCCGGGCCGGATCCAGGCCTTTTGCGAGAAACCCGGCGATGCCGCACACGTCAGGCTGGAGACCGGAGGCTGGAGACTGGAGGGCTGAAGGAAGAGGCCATGCTAGGAGGTCCGACCCCGCCCCCGCGCGAGGCCGGCGAGGACTCCGGCCAGACGGTCGGCGAGGCCCGAAAGGGCGTGACGTTCGAGGACTCGGGCGCGGAGCTCGTCTCCCATTTCACGGCGCCCGGAGACCCCGGCGTCAAGGAGCCCTTCGATCTTGGCGGCGAGGTCCTGGTGATCGCCGTGCCGGAAGAGGAGGTCGTCCGCCCAGCGGCCCATGGTCTCGCGGAACCCTTCGTTCGCGGCGAGCGAGGGGCGCGCGCAGGCAAAAGCCTCGAGGACCGCCTTGTCGAGCGCGCCGGTCTGGCACAGGTTGACGTGAGCCGCCGCTCGGGCGTACCAGGGGAGGACGAGGGGACTTGCGACGGAGCCCGCGAACTCCACGGCGCCCGCGAGTCCCAGCTCCTCCGCCCGACGGCGCACCGACGCCGCGTACTCGCGGTCGCGGTCGGGCGCCTCGCCAACGAGCGCGAGCCGGAGGGTGCGCCCGCGGCTCCTGAGGAGGGCGAGTGCCGCGATAAGGGTGTGAAGATCCTTGATGGGCGAGATCCGGCCGACGTGGACGATGAGAGGGGAACTCTCCGGTGGAGTGCTGTCGGGGGAGAAGAACTCGGTGTCGATCCCGTGCCCCAGGACGACGAGCCGGTCTCGCCGATACCGGTACGAGCTCTCGCTCGCGGACGCCACCCGGTCGGAGAGGTGGTGCGCGACCCGGAGGAGCGCGTTCACCTGCCGGTGGGCGTACCAGGTGACGATCGGGACCCGAAGGGCGCGGAGCACGGGTGCCCCGAGGACCGTGAAGACCGGGATCATGTGGGAGAAGCAGGCATCGACCTTCCCCTCGCCGAGGATCCGCAGGAGCTCCCGGTAGAAGACGGCCGCCCGGCGCGGCTCGGAGAAGCCGCGCTCTTTGCCCACCGAGACCACGCGGACGTTTGCGGGGACCTCCACTCGTCCGGCGCGCATCGTGATGACCCGGATCGAGTCGACGCGCCGGGCCATCTCCCGGATCCAGGAGGTCGTGAAGGAGAGGACGGGGTCGTCGAGGTCGGTCGCCAGGTTGAACCAAAGGAGACGCACGGCGCTATCATAGCCGTCCGAATGGCCCGAGCCTGTGAGCGTGTTCCGTGATCGTGACCGTGATCGTGTTCCGTGATCGTGATCCGTGATCGTGATCGTGATCGTGTTCCGTGACCGTGACCGTGACCGTGACCGTGATCGTGATCGTGTTCCGTGACCGTGACCGTGACCGTGACCGTGACCGTGACCGTGACCGTGATCGTGATTCGTG